>NZ_JAKSYP010000243.1:0-141023 GCF_022829625.1 Methylobacterium sp. E-046
GTGACGACCGGGCCCGGCCGCACCGCCAGGATGTCGCCGCGCACCCCGAAATCGCCCAGCGTCGCCTCGAGCAGCGTGGCGTTCTGTTCCAGGGAATCCGCCGAGACCAGGCTCGCCTGCGAGGGACCGCGGGGGGCGGCGAGCAGGTCGAGGGCCGGCAGGGTGTAATCCTCGGGATGGACCGGCGGCGCGGGTGCGCGCCGCGCCGGCACGGGCGCGGCGGCCGGCGGGGCGACGCGCGAGGCGGCCGGCTCCGGCCGGAGCGCGGCCGGGCTCGGGGGTGCGAGGGCGTCGGTCTCGTCGTCGTCGTCGTGCGCGAGGATCGCGCGGCGGTCCGGTTCGGCCGCCGCCGGGACCTCGTCGTCCCGGCCGAGGACGGGCTCGCGCCGGCTCGCAGGCCGGGTTCCCTCGGGCCGGTGCTCGGCCCAGGGCAGGTCCGCGTCCGTGAAGGCGCGCCGCGCCGCCAGGGCCGGCGAGGCCCCGTCGAACGGCTCGGCCCGGCCCCGGCGCCACGCGGCGATCCGGTCGCCCACGGCGAGGCGGAGCCCCATCAGGCCCTGCGCCAGGGTTCCGATGCCGACGAGGCCGAGGCCCGGCTCGTCGGCATCCTCGCGCTCGTCGCGGCCCCGCGCCGGCACACGCCGGACCGGGTAGGGCTCGTCGTGCAGGGACTCCTCCTCGACGACGCCGAAGCGGCAGGCGCCGGTCAGGCTGAGGATCGCCACGGCGGCGTAGCCGAAGCCGACGAGGTGCGCCGCCGCCGACGAGACCGCGCCGACGATCACCCGGGCCATCGACAGCAGCCCGTCGCCGGCCACGCCCCCGAGGCCGGTCGGGAGCGGCCAGCGCGTCGTGGGCGGCAGCGCGCTCGCCACCGCGCTCGCCGCGCAGAAGCCGATGATCCACAGAGCGATGCGCAGGCCGCCTTCCGGCAGGTCCCGCTCGCGCATCAGCCGCACGCCCCAGAGGGCCGGCGGCAGCACGAAGGCGAGGGAGCCCAGGCCGAGGATCTGCATGGCGAGATCGGCCACCACGGCGCCCGGCTGGCCGAGCACGTTGTGGGCGGCATGGTTGGTGGCGTGGTTCAGGCTCGGGTCGTCGATCGACCACGTGGCGAGCGCCACGGTGAACGCCACCGCGCCGGTGAAGAGCACGAGCCCGCCGAGTTCCGTCAGGCGCTTGCCCAGGAATGGGCGCACGCTGTCGACGAAGGTATCGTAGGGCGATGCGGGACGGCGAAGCGAGCGCATGCGGGACCGGACGCAGGACGGGGACTTGCCTGCGAGGCTAGGCATGGCCCCCTTAACGAGCCGCTAAGGTTGAGGAAGGCTGACCGGCCCGCGGCCCGGCATCCCCAAGCCGAGGCCGCCCCGGTCGCGGCGACCCTGTCGACCCGACCGGTCACCGGCGCCGGCCGCGGAGCGCGACCGGGGGCTCCCTCCCGCACGGGAGGGGGCCTCGCGCCATCCCGCCGCGTCGCCGATCATGCCGCGTCGATCCGCCGGCCGGTCCGGGAGGGTGCAAAATCCGTCCCGCTGTGGCACAGGACCGGCCATGAATATCGACGGCCAGCCCTACCGCACGATCTTCCCGGACCCGGACGGGCTCAGCGTCCACGTGATCGACCAGACGCGCCTGCCCTTCGCCTTCGAGCTGAAGCGCCTCGCCACCCTGGACGACGCCGCGGTGGCGATCCGCACCATGATCGTGCGCGGCGCGCCGCTGATCGGCGTCACCGCGGCCTACGGGCTGGCGCTGGCCATGCGGGCGGATGCCTCGACGGACGGGATCGACCGGGCGGTGGCGGTGCTCGCCGCCACGCGTCCGACCGCGGTCAACCTGCGCTGGGCGCTCGAGCGGGTCTCGGCCAACCTGCGGCAGGTGGCGCCGGACGACCGCTTCGCCCGCGCCTTCGCGGAGGCCGGCCGCATCGCCGAGGAGGACGTGGCGAGCTGCCGCTCGATCGGCGCCCATGGCGGCCGGATCATCGCCGACCTGCACAGGGCCAAGGGGAACGGGCCGATCACCGTGCTGACCCATTGCAACGCCGGATGGCTGGCCACGGTCGATTGGGGCACCGCGCTGGCGCCGATCTACGCCGCCCACGCGGAGGGCGTGCCGGTGCACGTGCTGGTCGACGAGACCCGGCCGCGCAGCCAGGGCGCGGCACTGACCGCCTTCGAGCTGAACGGCCACGGGGTGCCCCACACGGTCATCGCCGACAATGCCGGCGGACACCTCATGCAGCACGGCGAGGTCGATCTCTGCATCGTCGGCTCGGACCGGACGGCCGCGTCGGGCGACGTCTGCAACAAGATCGGCACCTACCTGAAGGCGCTGGCGGCCCACGACAACGGCGTGCCGTTCTACGCGGCCCTGCCATTCTCCACCATCGACTGGACGCTCGACGACGGCGTCAGGGAGATCCCGATCGAGGAGCGCGACGGGCGCGAGGTCACCCACATGACCGGGCGGCTCGCCGACGGCGGCTTCGCCACCATCGAGGTGGTCTCCCCCGGAAGCCCCGTGGCAAATCCCGCCTTCGACGTGACTCCGGCGCGCCTCGTCACCGGGATCATCACCGAGCGCGGCGTCTGCGACGCGAGCCACGAGGGCCTGTACGGGCTCTACCCGGAGCGCCGGAAGGCGGCGTGAGGGGGGCGGGTCCGGGGTTGGCCCCGGCCGAGCCAAGACAGTCCTGACCACGCCAAGAGAGTTCCTGGCCCCGCCAAGAGAGTCCCTGGCCAAGCGGGTGACGGCCTGCGCGGAACCCTCCGGCCCGCCCCCGCATCCTGAGGCGCCGGGAGCCCGGCGGAGCCCACGGAAGCGGCCCTCCGCCGGCCGCGCGACCTCTGAACGTCCCCCCCAGGTCGGCCGCGCGGCATCCCGGGATGGGTGCAGGCTCAATAGCGCCCGACTTCGATCCGGGTGACCGGGAAGCGCTCCGTCCTCCTTGCCGCCGCGACATCCCGGATCCGCGTGCGCGGTGTGGCCGAAATGGCAGCCCTGGACTCAATCCGTGCGCTGTATTCCCGCCTGCACTTTACCCGAGCGTACCGTGTCCGGCAGAACGGACACTGCACTGTCCCGGGATTGAGAAAGTCCAGGCCGGCGAGGGACTGTTCATCCCGTCAGGCCTGGTGGCTTTCGAGGTGGCCGTCATGGCGAAATTTCACTTCGTCGAGGATTACGAGACCTACGTACGGCAATTGAAGCGCGATCTGCCCCTCGATGAGGCGATGAGCGTTGCCGTGGGCGGCGATTACCAGCGTATCGGCGCGATCGAGTGCGAGATCCTCCAGCATCTCGGGCTCCGGGACGGCGACAGAATCGTCGATTTCGGCTGCGGCTCGGGGCGTCTCGCGGTCAACCTCGCGCAGACCTGCACGGTCGACTACCTCGGACTGGACGTCGTCCAGGATCTCCTCGACTACGCCAGGAGCCGGTGTCCCGGAACGTATCGCTTCGCCAGGAACACCGCGCTGGCGCTGCCGGTCCCCGAGGCGAGCGTCGATGTCTTCGCGGCCTTCAGCGTCTTCACGCACCTCCTGCACACGGAGTGCTACATCTACCTGGAGGAGATGTACCGGGCGCTGAAGCCGGGCGGGCGGGTCGTGGCCTCGTTCCTCGAGTTCAGCATGCCCTCGCACTGGGGGGTCTTCACCAAGACCGTGGGCGAGCAGCGCACCAGCACGGTGCCGCACCTCAACACCTTCATCGAGCGCAGCGTCTGGCAGACCTGGGCCGCCCATCTCGGCTTCGAGACCGTCCGGTTCATCGACGGCACGGCGGCACCGTGGCCGTCGGGCGTATATCTGGGTCAGTCCCTCGTGGTCCTCGGCAAGGGGGCGGCGTGACGGGCCCGCTCACGGCTCCCACTGGTGGAAGACCGCGCTGTCGAAGGAGAAGACCGGCTCGCCGCGCTGGTTCACCCCGGTGTTGCGCGCGAAGGCCAGCCCCCAGCCGGGCCGCGAGGTCGAGGCGCGCTTGTCGGTGAGCTTGGTGCTGAACCGCACCGTGTCGCCCGCGTAGACGGGCTTCAGCCATCGCAGGTTCTTGAACCCGGGGGAGGGACCCGCCTCGGGGACCCGGCCCCGGGCCGCCGTGCGGGCGGTGTCGCGGGCGCGGGTCGTGAGCATCCGGTTCATGTAGGCCGCCGCCGTGTGCCAGCCGGAGGCGCAGAGGCCGCCGAAATGGCTGCGCCGGGCCGCCGCGGGATCGAGGTGGAAGGCCTGCGGGTCGTAGGCCCGCGCGAAGGCCACGATCGCCTCGGCGCTGAACGGATAGGCGCCCAACTCGCGCACGGCGCCGATCTCGGCGTCCCGCAGGAACGGCAGGATCTCGGCATCGTCCGGCTCCGCGACCGGCCCGGGTACGCCGGTCTCCACCGGCCGGGGCGGCAGGGGATCGGTGCCGCGACGGGCCAGCATGAAGGTGAAGCGCTGGGTCAGCACCGTCTCGCCGCGCTGGTTGTCGAGGGCGATTTCGGCGGTCACGAAGCCGAGCCCGGGCTTGGAGGCGGAATCCCGCAGGCCCGCGACCCGGAAGGTCAGCGTCAGGGCGTCCCCCGGCAGCACCGGGGCGAGCCAGCGCAACTCGTCGATCCCCGGCGCGCCCAGCGACGAACCGCCCTGGAACGGTCCCTGCTGGAGCAGCCGCATGCCCAGGGCCGCCGTGTGCCAGCCGGACGCGATCAGCCGGCCCGCGAAGGTCGCCTCAGCGGCCGCCTCGTCGAGGTGGAAGGGCTGGAAGTCGAAGGCCTTCGCGAAGCCCACGATGGCGTCGCGGGTGACGGTGAGGGGCTCGCCGACGATCACGTCGCCGACGGCGAAATCCTCGAGGGCGGGATCGGGCATGGCGGGCTCGTCTCGGTGACCGGCAGGGGAACGGGGTACGGGGGAACGGGACAGGTCGTCCCGGCGCGCGAAGCGAAGCGATCCCGTCGGCGCGACGCTCGCCCGTGTCGCGCTGCCCTGGCTTGCTTCATCCCCCTCGCCGGGACGGCGGGCGGCCCAGGGCTGAGCGCGACCGAACTCACGTGGCGAAGCGGAAATGCAGCACGTCGCCGTCCTGCACCACGTACTCCTTGCCCTCCAGGCGGAGCTTGCCGGCATCCCGGGCGCCGGACTCGCCGTTCAGCGTGGTGTAATCCTTGAACGCGATGGTCTCGGCCCGGATGAAGCCCTTCTCGAAATCCGAGTGGATCACCCCGGCCGCACCGGGGGCGCGGGTGCCCTTGGTGATCGTCCAGGCGCGGGCCTCCTTGGGGCCGACCGTGAAGTAGGTCACGAGGCCGAGGAGATCGTAGCCGGCGCGGATCACCCGGTTGAGGCCGGGCTCGGCGAGCCCCACCGCCTCCAGGAACTCCGCCTGATCGGCCTCCGGCATCACGGCGATCTCGCTCTCGATCTTGGCCGAGACCACCACCGCCACGGCGCCCTCCGCCTTGGCGCGGGCGAAGACCGCGTCCGAGTAGGCGTTGCCCTTGTCGGCGTCGCCCTCGTCGACGTTGCAGACGTAGAGGACGGGCTTGGCGGTCATCAGGCCGAGCGACTGGAACAGCTTCTCCTCGTCGGGCTTGCGCTCCACCAGCCGCGCCGGCTTGCCCTCGCGCAGGAGCGGCAGCGCCCGGTTGACGAGCTCGAGGCTCTCCTTGGCCTCCTTGTCGGCGCCCTTGGCCTTCTTCTCCAGGGCGACGGCCCGGCGCTCCAGGCTGTCGAGGTCGGCGAGCATCAGCTCGGTCTCGATGGTCTCGATGTCGGCGGCCGGATCGACCTTGCCCTCCACGTGGGTGACGTCGCCGTCCGTGAAGCAGCGGACCACGTGGGCGATGGCGTCGACCTCACGGATGTTGGCCAGGAACTGGTTGCCCAGACCCTCGCCCTTGGAGGCGCCGCGCACCAGCCCGGCGATGTCCACGAAGGTCAGCCGCGTCGGGATGATCTCCTTCGACGCCGCGATCCGGGCGAGGTCGGTCAGCCGGGGATCGGGCACCGCCACCTCGCCGACATTCGGCTCGATGGTGCAGAACGGGTAGTTCGCCGCCTGGGCGGCCGCCGTCTGCGTCAGCGCGTTGAAGAGGGTCGACTTGCCGACGTTCGGCAGGCCGACGATGCCGCATTTGAAGCCCATGGATCGGTTCCGTGATCAGTTCCGTCGCAGCACTTCGTCGGGCGACGCGCGGAAAGGGTTGATGAGAATGAGACCTTCGAACACGGCGCCCCGCGCCATGGCCTCGGTCGGGACGTAGGGGCAGCCGGCGTCGCGCCGATGGATCGGCACGGTGGTGTCCACGAAGACTGGGTCAGTCATCGGAGATCCGGTCGCGCGTCGGTGCGCGTCCGTTCTCGTCGGTCAAGTTCATCGAGGGGCCGGCCAGGGATCGCTCGATCGCCTCGAACTGCGTCGGCGGCCGGCCGACGCGCCGCTCGACCGAATCGGCCACGAAGCGCGACAGGCGCTCGCCGTCGCGCACGGCGGCGACCGGCGCCCGCCGCAGCAGGGCCTCGCTCATCGGCCCGGTGACGTTCTTCATAGCAGCCTCTGCGGCCTATATCGTGTCCTCGTGTTTTCGTGTCAATTTCGCGCGCCCAGCGTCTTCACGTCGTCCCAGCCGCGGCCCGCCATGGCGAGGTGAACCTTGTTCTGGAAGCTCGCATCCTCGCCGGCGGCCAGCAGCGCGGCGTGGTCGGCCACGGCCCGGCAGAGGTCCTCGACCCAGGGCTGCTCGGCCTTGCCGAAATCGTTGAGCACGTACGAATGCACCAGCGCCTTGTCTCCGGGATGGCCGATGCCGAGGCGGACCCGGCGGTAGTCGTTGCCGCATTGCGCGGTGATCGAGCGCAGGCCGTTATGGCCGGCATTGCCGCCGCCCAGCTTCACCCGGAGCTTGGCCGGGGCGAGGTCGAGTTCGTCGTGCAGCACGATCACGTCGGCGAGCGCGATCTTGTAGAAGCGCTGTGCCTCCGAGACCGCGCGGCCGGACTCGTTCATGAAGGTCGAGGGCTTCAGCAGGATCGCCCGCTCCGGACCCAGCACCACCTCAGCGGCCTCCCCCTGGAAGCGGTGGCGGAACGGGCTCGCCCGGTGCTGGCGGGCGATGGCGTCGACGGCGAGGAAGCCGATATTGTGCCGGTTGCCCGCGTAGCGCGCGCCCGGATTGCCGAGGCCGACGATCAGCCGCATGGTGGTGCATCCCTTTCAGGCCGCGGTCTGTGGCACGCTTCGGCGCGGGACGCATCCCCGGCCATGTCCCGGCCATGTCCCGGCCATGTCCCGGCTTTGCCCCGGCCGTGCCCCCCGCGCGTTCGGTCTTCCGGCCCGCGGCCCGCACCCCCCGTGCGCCACCGCACGGCAGCGGGCGAACCCGGGGCGCAGTATCGCCGTTGAGAGGTCACATTCGGCCAAGCAAAGCCGGAGCGATCAAGACCGCCGACAGCACATCGCGACGACGATCTTCCTCACTCGACAGGATTGACCGGATGACTTCCCGATGAAGTCATACGAGAACGCTAGGAGATCATCATGACCGTCCGCATGCTCGCCGCCGCCGCCCTGGTCGCCGCGGTCGCCACGCCCGCCCTCGCGCAGGGCCTGGATTCGAAGCACGCGCCCTACCCGGCCTCGGCCTATTCGGGCTGGGTCGGCAACGCCCCGCTGGCGTCGCGGGTCCCGGCCGCCTACGGCCGGCCGCCCGCCTACCGCTACGCCGGCTCGCATGCCGGCGGCCCGGCCAACGCCCTGCCGCGCTACTGAGCCGGACCGGGGCCGCGGATCCTCCGCCCGCGATCCGCGGCGCATCACCGGGCCCGTGAGAGCTCGGAAGGCCCGGGGGGATGCCCGTCGCGGTCGGTCATCCTCGGCTCGGGATCGGGCGCCGGCCCGCCGGCCGCGCGAAGTTCCGCCGGGCGCAGGGTCCCGACCAGGAGTTCGACCTGGCTGACCAGCCGGACGAGCGATTGCCCGCGATCCCGGGCCGGCCGCTCCGGCACAGGCCGATCTTCGCTCACGGCCGCCAGGGTCGCGGCGATCCAGTCCCGCCAGGTCTCCGCCTTCGGATCGGCGGCCTCCGGCGCGTGCCGCAGCACGGTGAGCCGGGCGCTGATCCGGCGTAAGGTGGCGTCGGCCACGAGGGCGGCCTCCACCTCCGGATGGTGTCCGGCCCGGGGCTGCTGCAGGGCCCGCGACAGCGCCGCCTCCAGGTCGTTGAGGGCGAGGCCGGCCGCGCGGGTGGTGGCCAGGATCGCGGCCTCCCGCTCCGGTCCGGGCGGCATGCGCAGGACGGCCTCCGCGAAGGCCGCGTGGCCCCCGAGCGCCCGCCGCAGCTCCTGGCGGACCTGATCGGGCTCCCAGATCGGCCAGAGCACGAGGCAGCTCGCCACCGCGATCAGCCCGCCCAGCACCGTGAAGCCCGCCCGCATGGCGACGATCTCCCAGGAGCTGTGGCCGGGCTCGAGCAGCTCGACCAGCAGCACCACGAGGGGCGTCAGGCAGGCGACGAAGAAGCCGTAGGAGATCTGGCGCGCCGCGAAGCCCACGATGCTGAGCACCAGGATCAGCCCGGCCTCGCTGAGCGGGGTGGTGGCGTAGTAGGCCAGCACCGCGCCCACGAGGCCGCCCAGCACCGTGCCGCCGATCCGCTCCAGGGCCCGCTGCCACGTCGCCGCGTAGAAGGGCTGCATGGTCAGCACCACGGTCATCACCAGCCAGTGCGTGAAGGCGCCCGCGTAGGTCAGGGTGGCGGCCAGGGCCGGCGCCGCCACCGCGCTCGCCCGCAGGGCGTGCCGCAGGTTCGGCGAGGCGAGGGTGAGGTTCTGCCGCAGGGGCCCGACGTAGCGGGTCCACCGGTCGAGGCTGCCGCCCTCCGTGAGGGTTCCGCCGGGCCGGTAGCCCTCCGGCGTCGACAGCTTGGCGCCGATCCGCACCCGCCCGACGATCCGCTCGGCGAGGCGGGCCAGGGTCGGATCCGTCGACAGGCCCTCCGCGGCCCGGGTGATCGCGGGCTCCAGGCGGGCGAGGTCGAGGCTGGCATCGTCGCGGATGGCCCGGGCGATGGTCACCAGGAGGGGGCGCAGGCGCCGCAGGAAGATCTTGGCCAGCGCCCGGCGCTGTGGCTCGGGCCGGCTGTCGATCAATTCGCCGACGGCGATCAGGGCCGAGAAGATCTGCTCGGCGCTCTCCAGGCGCAGCAGGGCTTGCCCGGTGCGATCCGAGACGCGCTCGCGGGAGCGGGCGAGGTCGAGGATCATGGTCCGGGCGGTCTCGATGCTGGTCCGCACGCCCCGCCGGTGATCGCGGGCATGCCCGTCGAAGGCCTCCGCGTCGGGCTCCGGCAGGGCGACGAGCCGCTCGAGATCGCCGCAGAGCCGCGCGAGGCCGCGCCAGACCTCCGCCACGGCCCGGTGGGCCGGCCGGTAGGGGTGCAGCCGCCAGATGACCAGGGCCAGGAACGTCGCCCAGAGGCCCCCGGCCGCGAACATCAGCACGGTGGTTGCGGCCTGCCCCAGGGTGAGCGGCCGGTCGAGGGCGATGCACAGGACGACCACCAGCACGTTGCCGGCCGCCTGCGCCTGCACGCTCCAGACGCGGGCGTACGAGCAGGCGAAGATCAGCGCGCAGGCGACCGGGACCACGACGGGCAGCCCCAGGGGTTGGATCAGGCCCAGCCCCGCCCAGAGGAGGCCGCCCAGGAAGGAGAACGCGGTGAGGACCCGCAGCCGCGTCCGCGTCGGCCCGCCGTTGTCGCAGAAGCAGGCGAGGTTGGCGGCGAGCGCCATGGTCAGGAGCGGCGGCCACTGTGCCCAGATGTTGATCAGGATGACGGTGCCGAACGCGAAGGCGGCGCGCACGCCCTCCACGAGCCGCACGCCGCGCAGGTCGAGGCCGGTCGGCAGCCGCCGCAGGTCCGCGCCGGGCCGGCTGAGGCTGCCCCGTCCGGCCGCGAACCGGCGCCGGGCGCGATCGGGCGGCGATGTCGAGGGACTCGGCGCGGGCAACCTCGGTCTCCAGTCGGGGGCCCGCCGCGGGCGCGGTGGCCGGGCGTGAACCGCGCCCCGACCTGTCCGGATCCGCCGCGCCGCGCAACCCCGAATGGGCGGACGCGCGAGCGCCGGGCGCCCGCAGGGACCGGCGCGGATCCGGACTGGCCGGGGCGGCCACCCGACACCACGGCGCAACCGGCCCGGGCGGCAATCCTTTCAGAGGGGCGGTTCGGGACTCATCGCCCTCACTCCCGTCCGTCCGATGCAGGGACGGATCCCGCCCGACGGCGCCCGCCGACTGGTCCTGCGGTCGGCCGCGTCGGCCCCGGTGGAGGCGAATCCCATGGGGACGATTCGGCCGAGGCGGCCGATCGGCAGGCGGTCCGGGGGGGCGAGATCTACGCCGCCGTGCTCAGCCATTCGAGGAATCTGACGCGGTAAGATCGCTGGATAGCTCAGATATCGAAATATTTGATTATTATTCCAGATCCATTATGAGCGACATCATATCATATATTTACTTGTCAAGGAGCGATTTCCGTCTCGATTCATGTCCAACGCAGATCGATATGAGTATTAATATATCTATAATGATCATTATACAGAAATAGATTGTAAACAAGCTCGGCCGCATGTCTACTGGCATGAGATGTGCTCTATTCGGGGGAGAGGTGACTTGTGGCGATCCGACAAGGGGCTCCCGATGGAGCCGACACATTCGACCTGTGCGTCGTCGGATCGGGCCCGGCAGGTCTCGCCGTCGCACTTGCCTGCGGAGGCCGTGGTCATTCCGTCATTGTCTTGGAGGCCGGCGGCGGAGGAACGGGATCACCGGCGACGCACCCCGTCCTTATCGTGGACACGATCACCCACGCCCCCCTCAACATCTCGACCCGCGCAGGTCTGGGGGGCACGTCGTCGGCCTGGGGAAGGCTTTGCGTTCCCTACGACCCGATCGATTTCGTGGAGCGCCCGTGGGTCCCGGCCGCCGCATGGCCGGTCACCTACGCCGACGTAGCCAGGTGGCATGCCGAGGCCGGTCGGTTCCTCGATTGCGGGACCGTCTTCGAGGAGGCCGAGTCGGCACCGGCTGCAATCGACGCCGTCGATACCGGGCAACTCGGGCAACTCGCCCGCGATGTCGGGCTCGGTACGGCCTATCACCGTACGCTCGCCGCCTCACGACAGATCACGGTCTGCCTGGGAACCCGGGCCGTCGACGTCGTCTGCGACCCGACCGGGGGGCACGTCATCGGCGTCGATGTCAGTTCCGCGCAGGGCGCGAAGCGGGTTCTCGCGCGGCGCGTCGTGCTGGCCGCCGGTGGCCTGCGGACCACCCAGATGCTCCTCGCGCTCGCCCGGGCCTGGCCGCTCCACTTCGCGGCCGGTCGGGCTCCGCTGGGGAAATACTACATGGGACACCTGACGGGCGAGATCGCGACGCTCGTGTTCCGCGATCCGGGACGGGCCTCGGCCTTCCTGTACGGCTGCGACTCGCAAGGCCGGTGGGCCCAGAGACGCCTGAAGGTGCCCCCCCGATGTCAGACGGCGAACAGGCTCCTGAACATCGCGTTCACGCTCAGGGCGCCGCCGCTCGACGATCACCGCCACCGCGACGGCGCGCTCTCCCTGCTCGTGTTGCTGGCAGCCTGCCCGGGATTGGCCCGCCTGGTCCGGTCCGAGCGACTGCACGAGTCCCTCGCCGCCCTGCGCCGTGAGGATCGCCTGCACCATCTGCGCAACATCCTGCGCCAACCGGCCGCGACGCTGCGCGGCATCTCCCTATTGGCCGGGCTCCGAGCGAGAAATCTTCCGATCACGGCCCTGAATGGATCCGGCCGGTACTCGCTTCGCTACCATGCCGAGCAACTGCCCAATCCCGAGAGCCGGGTCTCTCTGGAACAAGACGCTTCGAGCCTCGTCGTGGATTTCCGCTACCATCCCGACGACTTCACGTCGGTCGTCCGCGCCCACGAACGTCTCGACGCCGCGCTGCGTACCGCGGGGGTCGGACACCTGGAGTATCATGCCGCGCGCGGTCAGCCGCTCGACCTCGTGCGGACCCTGGCCAGCGACGGCTACCACCAGATTGGAACCACGCGCATGTCGCGTGATCCCGCCTCCGGCGTCGTGGATCCGGATTGCTGCGTCCACGGATTTCCCAATCTGTATGTGGCCTCCGCAAGCACGTTTCCGACGTCGGGGAGCGCCAACCCGACCTTGCCGATCGTCACGATGGCCCTCCGCCTCGCCGACCACATCTGTGCAACGATCGGCCGGGACGCCGTCGCGGCGAGCCTGCCGTCGTGCAGACTCCTGGTCCCGGAACCCGCAACCGGCGCCGTCTTCTAGGGTATCCCGGCTAAGCCGCGGCCTCGGCGTCGATCCGGCCAAGCCACGGGCGTCCGGGGGCGTGGTTTGGCCTTGGCTCGGGCTTGACTCGGGCTTGGCAGGGCTTCCCGAAGGCTGGACGGCGTGTGGTGGCGGGTACGCTTGACCGCGGACCAAACCCGTGGCCTTTAACCCGCCTGGCTCTCAGACTCCGTAGCTCAGCTGGATAGAGCAGCCGCCTTCTAAGTGGCAGGTCTCACCTGGGCCGATCGTTGATTTCCCCTACGTAACAGCGGCGTAGGTCGTTCTGAGAACGGCTCGTCGGACGGCACTCGGACGGCCTTCGCGCCGTCATAGGGCGGAAAGGCTGTTTTGAGTGGCGCTTTCGCGGCGCGAGCCGTTTTCCGAGACGAGGGCGACGATGGCGGCCAGCCTTGGCGACATCGCTCGGTGATGGTCGGATCGATCGTTCCTTGCGGGGCAGCTTCGGGGGGGCGGCGCGCAACATCGCGATGGTGCGGCCCGCGCCTTCCGGAGCTTCGGCGTAAGCGATAGCTTCCTAACCCGGCACAGCGCCGCGCCCCGGAGACCCCAAGGTGGATCGACGGTTCACCCTGCATCCCGCCTCGAACCGATTTGAGCCTGTCCATCTTCGGAAGCGAGGCGGACGCGACGGAGAGTCCGGTCGCATACGTATGCGATGCTTGACGCCGATCGGCGGTCTCCCAAGGGCCGCGGCAAGGCGGCGTTCGTAGACATCAAGGAACTCACCGAGGAACCGCTTCTCCGTATCCTGACGATGAACGGCGTGAAGGCGGTCGTGGACCTGCGTCCGCTCCCGATCTTCGAGCGACCCCGCTTCCGGCACAGGCAGGTGGTCTTCTACCTGCATGATCGTGACATCAGGTACGTCGAGTTCGCCTTGATGGTGCGGCACCCCATGCGGATGGGGACCGCGTTGGCGGCGATGCACGCATCGGATCTTTATGGGAAGATCGAGCCTGCACTCGAAAACGGTCTGTCCCTCTGCCTGTACGACAAGGCTTCCGGGGACCTGAGCTGGTTGGACGAGATGCGACGCCTCGTGCGACTTTCGAAGGCGCGCCTGTCCGAGCTTCACCCCCGTGCGCTGATCGGGATGCCCCTTTGACCCCCTGGGCGTGACCAGCCCCCGCCTCGGCCCGATGCGAAATCGCTCCGAAGCGATTCCCGGCCTCGCGTGTTCGCCCGAGAAGCCGGCAATGCGTCGCGGACGTTTCTCGCCGTGGGGAAGGGCGACCATTCCATTGGGTGCGACACTACCGAAGCACGCCAAGCCGAACGCGTGTTTTCAGGCACCCCGGAGCAAGGGCAGGGACATGTGCCGGCGGGACCGTGCCTTGGACGTTCGCGGTCTTCGCGCGGGACCCGACAGGTTCGTCCCACGACGCCCACGGTTCATCGCATCGGCTCACCGAGCTGGTAACGCCACGATATTGGCGCCTTGTCTGGATCCCGCATCGAAATTGATGACCGAGCATGCGAGTTCCCGGTCGCGGAATACCGCGCGTCGGTAGCGAAGTGTTGTGCTTCGGCTTGCCCTCGTACTCTGTTCTGCCGATGCATGGCCTCGGCCACGACCGAAGGCTCGCTTCACGGGTCCGCGCATGCCGTCCGTACTTCGCCTGACCGCCTTGGCCGCCGGCGCCGTCCTGTCGCTGGTCGTGACGTCCGTCCACGGCCAGCAATCGGTCCTTACCCTTGCCGATTGGACGGCAACCGTTCCGATCGAGGGACCACGCACCTCGCATGCTGCGTTCGTGTCCGGGAATCGCCTCTACGTGCTGGGCGGCTTATTCGTCACGGGGAACGTGCCGACCTTGCTCGACGATGTGCAGGTCGCTGAGTTGGGCAACGACGGTTCGGTGCTCGGATCGGGATGGCGCGACGCCGGTCGCATCCCGGTCGCACGCTCCGGCCACGGCCTGATTGCCTTCGACGGTCGCGTCTACCTCGTGGGCGGATACTCCGCGACCGGGACGCTGGGCGATACGAACGTCGCCGCGCTTCGAGAGGACGGGAAGCTCGGTCCCTGGGTCCCGAGCCCCAATCGTCTCAACATCCCCAGGTCCAATCTCAGCCTGCAGATGTGGAAAGCTCCCTCGGGCCAGGCGCACCTGCTCGCGATAGGAGGGGTCAACCAAGTCGGATCCGACACGGTCCATTTCGACGAGGTGGAGGTCGCGACGGTTTCCGGCGACGGGTCCGTCGGGCCCTGGCGCGTCTGCCCCTTCCATATGAAGGGCGGTCGATCCGCACCCGGCACCGCGGTGCAGGGCGATGTCCTGATCGTGCTCGGCGGCTGGGGCGACCTCCTCGACGACGTCTTCGGGGATATCCAGACGAGCCCTCTCGGCGAGGATGGTTGTCCAGGCCCGTGGGCGACCTCGCCGCGCGCCTTGCCGCTGCCTGTCTATGGCCATTCGGTGGTCGTCATGGGCGCCACGGGTCCGATCACCGCGTTTGTGCTCGGCGGTAACGCGGGCCAAGGCAATTACTTGAAAACGGTGCAGACCGTATCCCTCGGGAAAGACGGCCGACCGGGAGGCGTCGGTCTCGACAGCCATCTTTTCGCGACGGCCCGCTGGGGCCACGCCACGGTTCGCTACAACGATTACGTCTACGTGATCTTAGGTGCTCGACGCGGTGAGGGCGGGTTCCTGTCCGACGTGCAATATACCCGCGTCCCTCACCCCTGAGATGGCGATCCGACCGACCTCCGTCGAATCGGAGAACTAGCCGGTGACCCTGGAGAGACGGTGTCCGGGGGGCAGGTCGCGAGTGGTGTTCGCGATGGTCCACAGGGCCTCGTTGGCCGCCGGTTCACGCGTGATGGTCCCGAATGGATCGAAGGCGCAATACATCAGGCCCTCCTCCTCGTCCTCATGGCAGAAGAGCAGCCCGATTTCCCTGTCCTCGCTTACCAGAACCGAATAGGCGACGGTCAGTGGCCGCGATAGGGCCTCCGCGATCTCCGCGGGCAAGCTATCGGGCATCGCGTAGGAAGCCCGATCCGCGATCTCCCGCAGGTCGCAATAGAAGGACATGTCATCGTCGGCCGTCGGGGAAAAGCTCGGCGGCGAGGTCGATATGCGGATCGGCAGACGCATGGTGAAATCCCGTGGTTGGAGGGTATCGGCGACCTGAAGGTCGGTCGCGAGAACAGGAAAAATTCTGGGTGTGGGAGCCTGGCGTCCGATTTCGACCTGAAGGGTTTGCTTCTTCAACTCGCGCGCTCGCAGAAGGCCCGGAAAACGACCTCGTCCCGCTGATCCGTGGTGGTCCATGCCGAAAGCCGTCCCAGGATGTGCAACGCCGCGTGACAGTCCATCTCGACGACCTTGTGCGGCCAGGCGCGATCGAGCGAGACGGTCAGCGCCAACGTGCCGTCCTCGGTATGGAAGCTCATGAGCGCCACGGGACCGACGATGCAGACGGCGACGACGAAACCACCGAGCGTGCGTAAACGGATCGAGGGATCGGTCGGCATTCCCTCGCCGTGAGCAACGATGGTGGCCGCGAGGCGCAGAGCTGCAAAACGGCGAACCGAGCGTCCCGTTCGGTGGATCGGGACATGTCTGCCGTACACCGGCCGCCCGATGCGTCGGGCGTTCCCCACCCGTTGTCCGGGTGCGGCCAGACCGTGCTTCCAGGACAGTACCAGGCAGGTGACCTGCGTGACCCAGTCTCCCGGCACATAGGTCCGGACTCGGACATGGTCATCTCCAGCATCCCCGTCCAGGACAAGATTACCATTCCACCACAGCCGGTGGCGGTCGATGCCATGCCTGTAACGCCGGCTCTTCAGAACGATCTCTGGACCGATCCGGCGCACTTCCACACCACGGTGTTTCTGGATCACCCCGGTGACGTCCGAAAGTTCTTCGACGAGGGCCAAGATCCTGCGTCCGGCCGGAAGATTATCGACCGATGATCTGACCATGACCAAATCCACTTGAAGATTGTCGGGCGCCGGAAGATCAGTCGATAGCCCGCCGATAAAGCGAACCGTCGAAGCGGACCATCTTGTCTCGCCGTAGCCGTCTGAGTGCTTTCGAGACCGTGTTGTCCCTCTGTCCACCATGAGGGGCGTCCCCGCGGAGCTTCACCAGGATTTCCGCGGCGGCGATTCCGGCGTCACCGGCGCGATCGATGACCGCAAGAGCGTCGTCCGCCGTGCTGGGCCGCTTCGTGCCGGCACGGCGCAGCACCGTCCGGGCCCGCCTAGGCTCGGCGGAGGCGTCCGGGGCGAGTGCGACGGGATCCGTGGTTCGTGGCTGGGCCGCCGCTTCGTGCCGCGCCATATCAGGCTCGGACGGACGTCCGTCCTTTCCTTCAAGCCTGCGAATGATGGCGTTACGTTCCCACTCCGCCCCGGCCAGGAACACCGCCTTCAAAACGTTGTGGAGCTGGTCGCCGAAGGATCGAGCGGCAGCGTCCGCAGCTCGATCGCGAAATTCCTCGTCTGTCATCCGCGGTGTCCTCCACGCCTTGTCGAGATAGGCCGCAGCACAGCCCATGTCCAGGAAATAACACATCAAGGAAGGAAGGGAATGCGCAGGCCGATCCCTTAAGGACATGCTTCGGCTTCAGGCCGTGTTCTCGGGCCCTGCAAAACACCGCTGCGACGGGACTTGACGACCTCCGGCCACGCCCAATTCGACGATACTCCGCAGCGATCGCGCCGCGGACATCGGACGCGTTCAGGCATCGGTCTGGCCGGGGGGACCGAAAGCGCGTCGGCGCCGGTCGACCGAGAGCGCAAAACGCCTTGACAGAAAGCTGTAGGCATGAATCCGTGGTGATTCTGCTTCGAGGAGGCTTGTCCGTGTTCACTCCGCCAGACCACCTTTACGCCGCCAGGAAGGTCGCACTGACCAAGCGGATGTTCGAAGAAGCGGGCCACCCCCTGTCGCAGGACGATTGTCGGCGCATCGTCGCTCTGGCGTGGGGGTACGCCAGTTGGAACCACGTGAAGACGGCGATGGATGAGGGGTATGCCCCAGGCCCCTTCGACGAGGCCCTCGCGGGCGAGGACTTCTTGATGGCGCCTGCGGATGCCCCGGGCGCCATGATCGTGGCCCGACGGCGCGGATCCACCGGCAACGCCGTACGGGCCGTGACCCGACTTCCCTTCAACGTGTGCGATTCCTTCTCCTCTCATGTACGCCTGACGAACGACCCGACCGCTCGGTCGGGAAGGAAGGAAGCGGCCCCGTCGTCGGAGGCATGGCTCACGCCGGTTCAGTTCGCCGAGAAAGTGAAGCGCGGCTCGCAACCGCCTCCGGCGATCCTTGCCGAATTCGCGCGGTCGCTTGCTTCGGCCACCCGCGACATCGCCCCGTTCGTTCCCCTCCTTCCCGGCCAGCGTCCCCACCGGTGAAGGCGGGGGCCGGCCAGGACGGCGTGTGATCGGTTGGCCCGCGGCACCGCCTAGCAGGTCCTCCGGCTGCGTCCGACGGCCCCGCCCTCCTTGCTGGGCGGACGCAACTCGGCGGGCGCTACGCCACCGTGACGTGCGTACCGAGACCTCTTGGGCGTCGAACCCCGCCATTCGGCCGAGCCGCGTTTCCGCTTCGCAAGGCGATCCACGTCGAGCCCATCGACCAGTGCGGGAAAGCTTTCGCGCCACATCGCGACCAGTCTGTCCCAGCTGC
The DNA here is from genome assembly GCF_022829625.1 of Methylobacterium sp. E-046. Taxonomy (NCBI): domain Bacteria; kingdom Pseudomonadati; phylum Pseudomonadota; class Alphaproteobacteria; order Hyphomicrobiales; family Methylobacteriaceae; genus Methylobacterium; species Methylobacterium sp. E-046. Next base: position 18,008 of record NZ_JAKSYP010000243.1, read on the forward strand.
CGCTCGACACGAGCCGGCGCATGGCGTTTTCCACCACGCGTCCGTCGCCGAAACGCTGCGGCAGCCGCCGCCACGACATGCCCGTCCGCAAGGCAAGGATAACGGCCTCCAGAAGCAGGCGGGCGGGGAGCCCACGCGTGTTCTTGTAGGACAGCTCGACGCTGGGGTGCAGCAGCGGCGCGGAAGCCGCCCACTGCGCGTCGTCGAGTGCCGTCTGTCCGTCGAGCGCATGAAGGCGCGCTGCGCCACCGCGACGCTCGCGCCAATCCTCGGCTCCCACCTTCCACCGGGAGCGGGCGGATACCACCGGCCGCAGGTCGAGGCTTTCCACGAAACCGGGGTCCGATCCCTGCAGCGCGTCGAGGAGGATCTGGTCGCCCGCTGCGTAGATGAACCTGGTGATGGCACGTTCCATCTCGATGGAGTCCCCGCAAGCGGAGGACAGGACCGGCAGGCCGGTCCTCAGGCGGAGCAGGAGGGCGTCGACTACGTCGCGCGTCGAGAGATGCCGGGAATCCGCGCGGCGGCTCGTCACGTCAGGCAGCCGGTCGGCGACCAGTTCCCACCGCCTGTCGTCGATGCGGTGCTCGCCCGTGCTCTTGAGGGCGGCGGCGGCGTCGCCCAGACGCGCGTGGCGCCCCATCGAATGCTCGATGGCGACCTCGACGACATCGCTTTCGAGGCACGATGGGGCCGCGCGATCGTCGTCATGGAGGAAGGCGAAGAAGTCCAGTTCGATGCGCAGGTTCAGGGTCCCCTTCGGCTGTTGCGCGCGCCGGACGACGACCCGTCTCACGAGCCGTGCCAGGGCTAGCGAGAACTCCGACTCGCCCGCCGTGGTCGCCCTGAAGGGCAGGCGCGTCATGATGTGGTCGAGCGTATCGGACAGGGCGCGAAGCCGCTCGTCGGCGCCGAGCACCTCCGGCAATTCGACCAGCGCATCCAGTTTCCCCTCGGCTTCCTTGAGCTGCGCATTGAGCAAGGCGCGTTTCTCGGAGAGGATTTTCGGGGGGTAACCGCCTCGGATGTCCTCGTCGAGAAGGCGCATGAACTCCGCGTGCACGTTCTCGATCTCCCGCATGGCGTCGGCGCGCGCCGACCTGCGCCGGGCTGCCGTCTCGCGAAGGGAACGATCGACGGCGACGGCGAAGTCCTCCTCGTCGACGAAGGACCGTAGTTTCGCCCCGATCGCGTCCAGGACGGCCCGCTCGACGTGCGACGTGATGATCGAATGGGTGCGCGCCCGACAGCCGTCCCCTTCCTGGTAGCGGTTGCAGGTCATCTGCCGGGGCGACATCACGAACCGCTGGCCGGGCTCCCCGCAATCGCATGAAGCCTTGCCCGCCAGGAAGTGCGGGAAGGTACGGGGAGTGGACCCCCGCGGACGCCGGCGTGAATTGACCGCGTAGAAGAGTTCGTCTGGAACGATGCGAAGGTTCTCGAAGTGTGCCTTCGACATCTCGCTCGGATGTCGAAGGACCTGCTTCTGCGTGTTACTCTTGCGGTCGTAGACGGTCCTCGTGAAAGGGTAGAACCAACGGCCCGTATATGCGATCTGACCGAGCATGTTGGCGACGGTCGTTTTCGTCCATTTACAATCCTCGCTCGGCCCGGGAGCACCGCGGGCCTTCATCGCGATGCCGATCTTCCGGTAGGACACGCCGGTCGCCGCCATTTGGAAGACCAAAAGGATTATCTCCGCCTCCGGTCCATACACGACGAGAAAGCCCCTCTCCTCGCCGTAGCGGTAACCGAAGAACTCCCCCGAATGAGCGCCGCCGGCGGCCGCGTGCTGAAACCTGCCCATGCTCAAGATAAGGTTTCGTCGGTCGCGGTCGGCCTCGGCCTTGAGCGCGGCCTCGATCACCTCCTTCTTGGACAGCACCTTCCTGTCGCCTGCGCTGTGGAACTCGACGCCCAACCTCATCAACTCCTCGCAGAGCTCGACGGCGTCATACGTCTCGCGGGACCAACGGTCGAAGTCCTCGACCATGATGATCACGATCTTCCCGGCACGGCAGTCGGCCAACAGGCGCTGGAGACTTTCACGGTTCTTCGTCGTCCTCGCGCTGCGAGCGGGGTCGGCGTAGAGCACGTAGATGGCGTAACCCAGCGACAGCATGTACGCCGTCACGATGCTGATTTGCCGGTCGATGCTTTGCTGCTTCTGCTTGCCGGAAGAGTACCGGGCGTAGAGGGCGACGACGATCAGCTTGTCGGGCGCCGCGAACTTATCCTGCCGCTCCACGTCCAAGTTGGCGCGCAGCGCCATCTGGTCGAGCGGCGACAGGACGCGCGTCTCGTCCCGGTTCCTCAGGTCGACGGCACCGGGAAGCAGGGGAGCGGGCTTGGGATCGTCTTGAGCCATGGCCTTGCCTCCTTCAGGACTTCACGGGTCGGCCGGAGCGCGTGGCTCCGAGCGGGCGACGCGGTGTCCGGCACAGGGTCGACGCGACAGATTCGGACCCAGGATTTGCGGCCCCGCTTCCACCGACACGTTCGGCGCAGGGGCTGAGTTCGACGCCATCGAGAGGGCTTTGCGTTCTGTCGGGCTCAACGCACGGCGAGGCCGCGATCGCTCCGCAGCGGCCCGATGGACCGACGTGGTGCCGCGCCAGTTGCCGGCTTCGCTGGGCACGATACCGTTCCGCAAGTACGCCCGTGATGCGTTGTCCCTCGTCCTTCATGACCGCGGTCCCTCCTTGCGCGTCGACGATGGGACGTCGGCGTCCCCGCTGTCGCTCCGTGCTCGTCGGGGGGAACTAAGGCCCCGTTCCTGGACTGCAAGGTCGGGGGACAAATCCGTTTCCCCTCGTGTCGGGCTTGGGCTCTCTCCGCCGCCATTGCGACCAATCCTTCGAGCAGCGCATCCATCGCGGTCAGGGACGTGTCCGGCCCGGACGGCCCACGTCGAAAGCGTCTGATCCCCATAGGCAGACCAATCCTTTCTGTTTCGATGTAGCCAGGGCTCGGGCGGCGGGGGCTTGCGCGCAGGCATGACATGCCGCGAAAGCCCGCAGGGGCTCCGGCTCGGTCCACGAACTGATGCTGAGGAACGAATTATATCAGGAAGGATTACGGCCGGCAACGTTTCCTAAGCTGTTCCCTCCGGATCACGTCGCCGACACGATGGCCTAGACGCTTACGATTTATTCGGCGAAATCTCGAAGCCGCACCTCTTATGCTATAACATCAACGTGTTTCGATATTAAATCTGTGACGAGAATTTGTATCGCGATGCAAATCAGCGGTTTTCGTTATGGTTACCGGGTTTCAGATCCACACGCCACACGCGGGGGATCGAGATCATTGCCGGCGATGATGGACTTTCAAATCTGTCGAGCACGATCGACCGGCAACTTGCCTCTCAACTTCGCTTTGAAACCGATCGGTACCGCTTCCTGTAACGCCTGGGCCGAGCGCGAGCCCCTTCTCGTCGTCCGGCAAAAGGATGGCGCGATGCTCGATGTCCTCGCCGGGGCGAAACTGATGGTGAAGGCGTGCCGGTGCCGATTGGGCCAACGTCCGCAAGGCGAAACGAGGCGGCTCGATCCAGAGACGGTACGTGATCGAGATGTGTGCTACGAAGACCATCTCAGAGCTCATCGATGTTGCCTTCTCGGTGTCGCCTTTCATCGGTGCCTTCATTTAGTCTAACGCCGCATCCCACGATGTTCACATCCTCGGCCGCCCGAGCATCACGACGCCGGCACGGCCCTCGTTCATCTACGAAGGGATGCGCCTTCCTATCGGTCGGTCTCCGGCCTCCATGCCGCGATCCCTGGCGATGGTGGAGTCCGATCCCAAGGCTCGGAGCGTCCATGCCGATCCGCCGACACCCCCACGGCGGTCAGGGTGCGGCCATCCTGACATCGGTCGTGCGGAGCTTGTCGTTGAGTGTGGGCGGGTCCCCGGCCGAGCCAGCCCGAGGGATCGCGGGCCGAGGGCTCCCAGCCCGATCCGGGCGGCGACGGCCCTTGCGTGGATCGTTCATTACCGAAGGCTCGAAGGTGGACGGACAGATCTATGCGCGTGCTTTTGATCGAGGATGACCGGATGATCGGCGAAGGGCTTTCGCACGGCCTCTCGGCCGAGGGCTATACCGTCGATTGGGTCCGCGACGGCGCGACGGCCGAAACCGCGATGCGCGACGGCGGCCATGCGCTCGTCCTGCTCGATCTCGGCCTGCCGGGCGGGGACGGCCTCCAGGTCCTCCGATCCGCCCGGGCGGCGGGCATCGATACGTCGGTCCTCATCGTCACGGCCCGGGACGGCCTCGACAGCCGCATCGCCGGCCTCGACCTCGGGGCCGACGACTACCTGGTGAAGCCGTTCGAGTTGCGCGAGTTGCTGGCGCGGATGCGGGCCATCCTCCGGCGACGGGCGGGACGGGCGAGCGCCCGGCTCGTGGCCGCCGACACCGAGCTCGATACCGAGACCCACGCCCTGTCCCACGCCGGCACCGTCGCGTCGCTGTCCGCCCGCGAGTACGCCCTGATGCACGCCCTGATGGAGCGGCCGGGCCGCATCCTGTCGCGGGCCCAGATCGAGGAACGCATCTACGGATGGGGCGAGGAGGTCGAGAGCAACGCCGTCGACGCCATCATCCTCACCATCCGCCGCAAGGTCGGCAAGGGCGCGATCCTCAACGTCCGCGGCGCCGGCTGGATGGTGCCCAAGCCATGAGGCCCGTTTCCCTGCGCCGGACCGCGCTCGGGTGGATGACAGCCCTTCTCGCCGGCATCGGCCTTGCCGCCATGCTCGCGGCCTACGTCCTGGCGCAAAGGGAAGCATCCGATTTCCTCGACGGGCAGTTGCGTCAGGTCGCCCTCAACGCCGGCTCCGGACTCCCGGACGCGGACGCCCCACCGGCCGCCGACCAGGATCCGGAGGACCAGCTCGCCGTCACGATCTGGAAGGACGGGCAGCTCCTACGCAGCGACCGCGGCGTCGACGAACGGCGGCCCGAGCGCACCGGCTACGCGGACATTGTCATGGGCGGGGAAACCTGGCGCACCTATGCGACGGCCAACGGCACCACGATGGTCCGGGTCGCGCAACGCGAGGTGGTCAGGACCGAGTTCGCCCGGCACGCGGCACTTGGAGCCTTGGCCCCCCTGCTCCTCCTGATCCCGCTGTCGTGGATCGTGGTCGGGTGGGCGATGAACCGGGTCCTCGGGCGGCTGGACGATCTGGTGCAGGACCTGGCGGGGCGGGGCGCGACGGCGAACGGCCCGCTAGCCGCGCGTGGCGTGCCGGCGGAGGTCGCGCCGCTGGTCGAGGCCATGAACGGCCTGATCCTCCGTCTGCAGGCCGCGCTCGACGCCCAAAAACGATTCGTCGCCGACGCGGCGCACGAGCTGCGCACGCCGCTCGCCGCGATGCAGATCCAGATCGACGCCCTCGTCGGGGATGATGGCGAGCGCCGCACGGCGCTCGCGGGGGGCATCAATCGCGCGAGCCGCCTGGTGGATCAGCTCCTCCGCCTCGCCCGCCTCGACGACGACATCGCGGAAGGTCGAGGGTCCGTCGACCTTGGACAGCTGCTTCTGGACTGCGTCGCCGACCATGTCGTAATCGCGCAGGGCAAGGACATCGACCTCGGCGTGGAGATCGAGGCGCCTGCGCGGATTCCCGCCGATGGCGACGAGTTGGCGACCCTTTTCGCCAATCTGATCGACAACGCCCTGCGTTACACCCCGGCGGGGGGGCAGGTCGACGTCACGCTCCGGCTCGTCGATGGGGAGGCCGTCGTGTCGGTGTGCGATACCGGCTGCGGCCTGCCGCCGGGCAGCGCATCGCGTCTCTTCGACCGCTTCTTCCGGGCTGCGCCGCCGGGGATCGAGGGAACCGGTCTCGGCTTGGCGATCGCTCGCCGCGGCGCGGAGCGAAACGGCTTGAGACTGACGGTCGAGAACCGCCGCGACGGGCAAGGGGTTATAGCGGTGGTCTGTTCGCAGGCCTGAGAACTTCCCTGCGCTCCCCGGGGCCTGCGCTCATTCTGTCCTCATTCTGGCCGGCTATCACTCGCCACCACGACGACGGACGGGAGTCGGCAATGGGCGGGATACAGGGCCGGATCCTGAACAAGGTCCCGGAGGTCACCGCGGCCTTCTGGGTCATCAAGATCCTCTCGACGACGGTCGGCGAGACCGGTGCCGACTACCTCGCCGTCAACGTGGGCCTCGGCGCTGCGACCACGACCGCGATCACGGCCACCCTCCTCGCCGGGGCCCTCGCCCTGCAGGTCCGTGAGCGGCGCTACGTGCCCTGGATCTATTGGGTGACCGTGGTTCTCGTCAGCGTGGTCGGCACGCAGGTCACCGACATCCTCACCGACAAGCTCGGCGTCAGCCTCTTCGTGAGCACGGGCGTGTTCGCGTGTGCCCTCGCGGCGGTGTTCGCCGTCTGGTTCGCGACCGAGAAGACCCTTTCGATCCATGCCATCGTGACCCGCCGGCGCGAGGCGTTCTATTGGCTCGCCATCCTCCTGACCTTCGCGCTCGGGACGGCGGCGGGCGACCTCGCCACGGAGGCGCTCGGTCTCGGCTTCAATCTCGGCGTCGTCATCTTCGGCACGGTCCTGGCCGCCCTCGCGCTCGCCCGTAGCCTCGGCGCGAACCCGATGGCGACCTTCTGGCTCGCCTACATCGTCACGCGGCCGCTCGGCGCGTCTTTGGGCGATCTCCTCTCGCAGGCCCGTGAGTACGGGGGGCTTGGGTTCGGCACGGCCCATACCAGCCTCGTTTTCCTCGCGGTCATCGTCGCCTTGGTGGGGGCCCTGAGCCTGGTCCCGCGATCGCGCGAGCCCGAGGGACTGCGCGGGGGCTGAACTTTCCCCGCGAGCGGTCCGAACGCCCTCCCTTTTCCCTCCACCTGACGCCACACGAGCCGGAGCGAAGTCCATGCGAACGATAATCCTTGCCACGGTGGCCGCCGCGATCGTCGGCGGCACCGCCGCCCCCCTGGTCCTGCTGGCGGTGCAGGATGCCGGCGCGACACCGGCTACGCCTGCCGCGTCGAAGCTCGGCGACCTCTCGAAGTTCCGGGCCATCGTCGTCGAGGTGAAGGCCCTCGCCGACCGGGACGACCTTCCGGCCGCGAAGGCGCGGATTAAGGACCTCGAACTGTCCTGGGACGGGGCCGAGGCGGGTCTGAGACCGCGCGCGGCCGTCGATTGGCACGTCGTGGACAAGGCCATCGACGGCGCCCTCGACGCGCTGCGGGCGTCGCCTCCCGACCCCGTCACCTGCCGCCGCGCGGTCGACGAGCTGCTCGCGGTCATCGACCGGATGCAGGTCGCCTGAACCAACGCCGGCCACTCACAAGGCATCCCCATGCGACGAACCGAGCGACCCGCCCCCATGGAACCCGGCAAGGTGCCGGAAGCCACCGTCGGGTTCTGGGCGATCAAGATCGTGGCCACCACGCTTGGCGAGGTCGGCGGCAACGCCGTCGCCCTGACGCTCGGCCTGGGCTATCTCACGGGCACGGCGATCTTCGGGACCTTATTGGCCGTGCTGCTCGCGGCGCAGATCCGGGCATCCCGCTTCCATCCCACCCTGTACTGGGCCGTGATCACCGCGACGACGCTCGCCGGCACGACGCTGGCGGACTTCTGCGACCGATCCCTCGGCATCGGCTACCTCGGCGGATCGCTGGTCCTCCTCGCCTCGGTCGTCGCGACCCTCCTGTTCTGGAAGCGCACCCTGGGCACCGTCGCCGTGGAATCGGTGCGGACCCCGCAGGCGGAAGGGTTCTACTGGGCCACGATCATGTTCTCGCAGACGCTCGGCACCGCGCTGGGCGACTGGATGGCTGACAGCACCGGCCTCGGGTACAATGGTAGCGCGTTCCTGATCGTCCTCGCGCTCGCCGTCGTTACGGCGCTGTATCTGCGGACGCGCGTATCACGGCCGCTGCTGTTCTGGATCGCCTTCGTCCTGACGCGGCCGCTCGGCGCCACCCTCGCCAACTCGTTCGACAAGCCAGCCGCTTCGGGTGGCCTGGGCATCGACGACATCACGATCTCCGGGGTGCTGGCGCTCGTCATGGTGGTGCTCGTGCTCCTCATCCCACAGCGTGCCGGTCGCCATGCGGTCGGCGTCGACGCCGCCTGATGGCCTCCTCCAGCCGAAGGATCCTACCCGATGAACGGCACCCTTGAGCGCACCTTGAGCAAGGTCCCGGAGGTCACGCTCGGCTTCTGGGTCATCAAGATCCTGGCCACCACCCTTGGCGAGACCGGCGGCGATACCGTCACCATGACGCTCAACTGGGGCTACCTCGCCGGCACCCTACTGTTTGCCGTGGTGCTGCTCGGCCTCGTGGTCGCGCAAATCATGGCGAGACGGTTCAACCCCGTCCTCTACTGGTCCACCATCGTCGCCTCGACCACCTTCGGCACCACCATGGCGGACTTCGCCGACCGTTCGCTCGGCATCGGATACACCGGCGGGTCGACCCTGCTCCTCGCCTGCCTCGCGGCCGTGCTCTGGCTCTGGTACGCATCCGAGGGCACCGTATCGGTGGATACGGTCTCGACCCCTAGGGTCGAGGCGTTCTACTGGGGGGCCATCACCTTCTCCCAGACGCTGGGGACGGCGCTCGGCGATTGGCTCGCGGACACGGGCGGGCTCGGCTACCAGGGCGGGGCCCTCGTGTTCGCGGCCGCCCTCGCGGTGGTCATCGTACTCTACTACCGGATCTCGGTGTCGCGTGTCGCGCTGTTCTGGGCGGCCTTCATCCTGACGCGGCCGCTCGGTGCCATGGTGGGCGACTTCCTCGACAAGCCGGCCGCCGACGGGGGGCTGGACCTCAGCCGGCCTCTCGCCTCCGCTGTCATCGCGGCCTTCATCGTCGCCCTTATCGTCCTGCTGCCCCAAAGGGCTGGGCGGCATCCGGGCGCGGACGCGACGATGTCCTGATGCCCGGCGCCGCGGCCCTGCAACGCGAGGCATCGCCGGGACGCGAACGATAAGGCCCATCGTGGGCGTTGCGGTGGACGCGACCACGAAAGGGCGGTCCGGCCCCGATGGGCACGGCATCCGGTATCGCCTTCATCGCGATCGTCCGGTGCCGCGCGTCCGGCTTGCCTTCGCTATCGGAGGGTTCGTCGCGCCCGGTGACGGGACGGGTTCGTCGCCCCGGGGTTAGCCATCGTACCCCATCGAATTTGCGACCCCTCACCGGCCAGGAACCAGGATCGATGAACCGAGCCACTTCGCCCAACCCTGCGGGCATCGTCGCGCGTCTCGGCAAGAGGGAGATCGGCCTCATCGCGGCGCTGTTCTGCGTCGCAGCCCTCATCCTCGGCTTCGGCCTCCTTGCCGAGGAAGTCATGGAGGGCGACACGACGGCCTTCGACACCCGCATCGCCCACGTCTTCCGCCCCGTCGGCGCAACGGACGCGATAGGCCCGGCCTGGCTCCACGAGATGGCCCGTGACGTGACCGCGTTGGGCAGCATGGTCGTGCTCTGCTTCCTCCTGGCGAGCGTCGTCGGCTACCTGCTCCTGATCCGCAAGCGAGGGGCCGCCCTACTGCTGGTGGGCTCGATCCTCGGGGGAACGGTCGTCAGCTTCGGGCTGAAGCTGTTCTTCAGCCGGCCCCGTCCGGACATGCCCGACGGCATCCAGGTCTTCACGTCCAGCTTTCCCAGCAGCCATGCCATGCTCTCCGCGGTGACCTTCCTGACGCTCGGCGCGCTCATGACGCGCGTCGCCGCGGATGCTCGCCTGAAGGCGTACTTCACGGGATGCGCGGTCTTCCTGTCGATCGTGGTCGGGCTGAGCCGGGTCTACCTCGGAGTGCATTACGCCACGGACGTGCTCGCGGGTTGGTGCGTGGGTTCGGCTTGGGCGGCCCTGTGTTGGATCGTGGCCCTTCAGCTCCAGCGCCGTGGCCAAGTCGAGGTGCAGGGCGTCATGGTTGACGATGCTGGGAGTTGAATGACCGCTTCAGAGCGTCGTGCTGGGTGGCAGGTCCGCCACGATGGCGATGTCGAACAGCCCGCGCCGGTAGCTGCGCAGCAATCGATTGATAATGGTCGAGGAATGATGCGAGACCGTCGACACGATCGTGTCGGCAGGGCAACTCAGCCGGTAGACAGTAGAAGTGTGGTAAGACCTTTGGATGCTGATCCCAAGCGGCATCAGCTGGGGCGCGGACTACCGAATGCAAAGATGTAGCAACGCACCACGACAGACCAGAACGTGACCGTGCCTGCAAGCGCAAGGGCGATCAAGTTGTTGAGCCGTTCTAACGGGCCCGCGCCCTGAGCTTCTGGCCCTTTTTGAGCGCGCCTATTCCGGGCTTTCGGCAGCTACCTTTACGCACTCCTTCAAGCGTATGCCCGCCGCATGGAGCGACCTGTGAAGATCGCCGGTATTGACGTGCAGAAAGCGCGTGCACGAGAAAAGCTGGAGCTGCGCCCTGAATCGCAAGCGCCCCAAGTGGGGGGCTCGAATTTCATGGCGGTTGAAAAAGATCAACCCAATCAGATGGATATCATAGAGGGAAAACATTTGGGAGGTTAATCTGAGATGGCCCCCAAGCCTCTGCTTATGAGCCATCTGCGATAATCCGCCCAAAAATTTTCTCTTTCATCTCGGTCGAAGAAACATGGAGCTGTCACTGCATACGCTTGAGCGCGGCCATGTGATAGCCGGCCGCATCGATCCTTTCGCTGCGCACACCGCTCAGGCGGGGCCATCACGTGATAACCGACCGCGGAGCAATACTGTTGCAGATGCGCTGGAAGGGTTATCAATAATGAGTCGAAAGAAAATTGACCAACAATCGCCGATCCCCATAGGGTCTTGATCAAATTCTCGGCGTTATCCGGGATTGAGCAACATGGCGCTTCATGGCGGCCAAATCTCAGGCCTGCGAACGCGTCACCGCGGTCGATGCGGGGGCAGTGTCGGACGCTTGTCCCGATGGGCGACGATATCGTTCAGGAAGCCCTGCCACTCCGGCGACGGCGGCTGGCAACCGAGCCGATAATCCTCGCGGAATTGCTCGGGCGTACGCCAAACCTCCAAATAGGACGACCCGTCTGCCTTCGCGGGAAGGTTCCGCTTCCGGCAGACGGAAAGCGCCCTTTCCTGCGCCTCGGGATCGGGCTCGTGCCGCCCCGTGAATCGCACGATGGCGCAGAGCGACAGGGCCATCTCGGACGGCAGACCAAGCTCGCGACGCACAGCAAGGGCGGCAGTCGAGCATCGTCTCCCGTACACGCGCAGGTTATGCCTGTTCATCACTCCCCGACGGGCTACGGGCCCGATCAGGTCCTCGTCGAATTTTGAAGGCTCGCCCGGGGTCTCCAGTGCGGCTGTCAGTTCCGCCCACGACATCCATCCCCACGCTTGCGCCATGACCGACCGCGCGGCCTCCATCGAGATGGGATGGCCGGCGGTTTCGAGGTGACGCCGAAGTTCGGACAACTTGCGTCCAGCGTGGAAGATCGAGGGCGGCCGAAACATTCGTACTCTCCGTTTCCATGGGTCGCGCCATGGATTCAGGCAGGGGGGCGCCGGTCAAGACGGCGCTTCCGGCAGCTCAAAGCAGGACGGCGGCTGAGATGCGGGGAAGGCCAGGTCGTTGGGCATACCTGGCAAGCGACCCTGGAACGACCGGCCCGCCCCCAACGACCTGGGCTTCGTGCCAGTCGCAGAGCGGGGGCCGTTCCGAAACAGCGAAGCGGTGGCCGAAGATCGCGACCCGCGCTATCATCCCAGCTAACGTCCGCCGCCGGCATGACGTTTGCTGGACGTCCTGAAGATAGCTGTTGACAACTTTATCGTACGATAAGGCCTTGCGCCTGGCCGCTAGACTAACGTTGCCGCCAGTGTCACGCATGACGGGATGGAGGAGAAGGCGATGAATGATACGGAAAACGATAGGGAGCACGCAGAGGCTTTCTGGAGGGACGTGGCTCAACGACCGCTCCATGATCTTATCGTCGCGGCGCACATGGACGGGGCGAAATGGGGTCGCAAGCCCTTCGCGGATTGGCTGCAGACCGTGCCGGGCATCCGGATGCAGACGGTCAAGTCGCCCGTGAAGAAAGCTGCCGCGGCGAAGAAGAGGGTCGCTAAGAACTCCACTCGCTCCGTCGCACCAACGCAGACCCGGGCCCTTCGCGGTGCCGGCCTTGCGGCTTTCGATGCCGTCAGGAAGGCGGGTCCGCTGACCTCGCTGCAGCTTCTGGAAGAGCTGCGGAAACCGGACGGCGGTCGCGTGAGCGAACAGCGTGACAACACTTTGCTGGCGGCGATGCGGCGACTGCGTAACACAGGCCGACTTGCCTACGACGGCACCCACTACACGGTGCCGGAACAGATCAAGCCCGACGCATTCCCCCCCGAGAAACCGGATTCGACGGGGTAATCCGGCCTCCCGGGCCACCCTGCGTGGGACGAAGCCCCCACTAGGCCGGCCCTGGCACCGTGACGGCGTCGATGAAGGCGTTCCGCGGGCGAAAAAGGTCGATGGACGAGGGTCAACCATCCTGCGGCGGTGACGCCGAAAACCAGACCAAGACACTCTCACCCGTTCCAGGAGCGACCATGCCCAGTACCGCCCGTACCATGCGACGCAACCGACTCTTCGACGACATCACCCTCTTGGCGATCGTCATCCCGGCCGCCAAGAGGGCCCCGGACAGGCGGTACAGCGAACACCGCCTCGGCGACGGCATGCTCATCACGCGCCGTGTCGATGGGGAGGGGCGGCGCGTGGTCAGATTATTGGTCCAGGGCACGCCCGTCCTCATGCTTTTCGAGGGCGAATGCGGCAATGCGATCGGCTTCGCCCGCGACGGCCACTGGAACCTGATCGTCAAGGAGCTTGTCCGCCCCTGGGGCGACTTCCTCTGTGAGATCGAGACTCCGGGGCTCTCACCCGCCCGCCGCGTCCATTCGACGAGGTCGCCTTATGCCGCGCGTGGCCGGTCGCACACCAGGACGATGTCCGGGCCGGAAATCGTCCTTTTCGTCGCCCGATATGTCGCATCGCTCGGGGATGAGGATCCGGTCGACGGGAACGTCATGGACTTCGTGAACGAATCCGAGGGGTTCCACCTGAAGATCGTCCGTACGGCGCAGGATATCATCCTCCTGGCCGACGGAACCGGCCGCACACAGCTCGTGGGCGTGCTGCGGCGGCACGATCTCGACCGCCCGGCCGAGATCCGTCACCGCCTCGCCTCCCCCTGGTTGACCGAGACGATGATCTTTCTCCGGGCCGATGCGGAGAGCATCGATCCCGCGGATCTCGTCGCCTTCGCCAGGGCCGGCACCTAGTGGTCGAAATCTGACGGTTGGTACCCACCGCGCGGGGCTGCTTTCGACCCATGCACGAACCCGCTTCGCGGGATGGGCCCTTCGGGGAGGTTGAGTGCGGGCGCCGAGCGTCGATGAACAGTTGAGCGGGTCCGGGCCGGGCTCCCAGCATGATGGATCACCGTCATCTTGGAGCAGGCCCCGATGTCCCAGCCGACCCTCACGTCCCCCTGTTCATCCGTTAGCCCGCTGCGCCAGCGCATGCTCGACGACATGCGCCTGCGCGGCCTGCGGCAGGAGACCCAGCGCGACTACATCCGCTGCGTCCGAAGCTTCGCCGCCTTCCTCGAACGCTCGCCCGACAGCGCGACGCCCGAGGACATCCGCCGCTTCCAGGTCCATCAGGCCGAGACTGGCGTCCAGCCGCCCACCGTCAACGGATCCGTGTCGGCGCTGCGCTTCCTCTTCACCGTCACCCTCGACCGGCCGGACCTGTCGCGTCGCTTCGTCCTGGTGCGCCAGCCCCGCAAGCTCCCGGACGTGCTCAGCGTCGCGGAGGTCGGCCGGCTGCTCGAAGCGACGCCGGGGCTGAAGTACAAGGCGGCGCTCGGCACCGCCTACGGCGCGGGCCTGCGCGTCTCGGAGGTGGCCGCCCTCAAGGTCGACGACATCGACAGCACCCGCATGCTGATCCGGGTCGAGCAGGGCAAGGGCCGCAAGGACCGCAACGCCATGCTGTCTCCGCAGTTGCTGGGGCTGCTCCGGCTGGGGTGGCGCGATGGCCGGCGCCGCGGCGTGATGCTGCCGCACGGGTGGCTGTTCCCGGGCCGGAGCCCCGTCGAGCCGATCTCGACCCGCCAGATCAACAGCGCCGTGCACGAGGCCGCCGACGCCGCCGGCCTGCGCAAGCTGGTGACGCCCCATACCCTGCGCCACAGCTTCGCCACCCACCTGCTCGAACAGGACGTCGACATCCGCGTCATCCAGGTGCTGCTCGGACACGCCAAGCTCGACGCCACCGCGCTCTACGCCCGGGTCGCGACCAAGACGATCCGCGCCGTCACCGGGCCGCCGGAGCGCCTCGCGCTGCTGATGGAAGGACAGAGCACAACCGGCTGACTCGGCGTTCGACCCGCGCTGGAGGTCGCCGACGTCTTCCGCGCTGCCGGGCCGGCCTACCGGGCGACCCAGGCCGGGCACCTGAGCCTGCCCCAGCTCAAGGTGATGGCGGCCATCGAGCGGTGCCGCACCGCCTCCCTCGGTGGTCATGTCGAGGGCTGCGGCGACTGCGGCCACACGCGCATCGCCTACAACTCCTGCCGCAACCGGCACTGCCCCAAATGCCAAAGGGCGGCCGCTCGCGCGTGGCTGGCCGCGCGTGAGGCCGACCTGCTGCCGGTGGGCTACTTCCACGTCGTCTTCACGCTCCCGGCCCAGGTCGCCGACATCGCCCTGCAGAACAAGGTCGCCGTCTACGACCTGCTGTTCCGGGCCGCCTCCGAGACGATGCTGACCATCGCCGCCGACCCGAAGCACCTCGGCGCGAAGATCGGGCTGACCGCGGTGCTCCACACCTGGGGCTCGGCGCTGACGCATCATCCCCACCTGCACACGATCGTGCCGGGCGGCGGCCTCTCGCGCGACCGCGCGGTGGGTGTCATCGCGCCCCGCCTTCCTCCTGCCGGTGCGGGTGCTGGCCAAGCTGTTCCGCCGCCTCTTCCTGGCGGGGCTGATCGCCCTGCACGACGCTGGACGGCTCGACTTCTTCGGCAGTCTGGCGCCGTTGACCGACCGCCGCGCCTTCCGGCGCTACCTCGCACCGATCCAGACGACGCGCTGGGTCGTCTACGCCAAACCGCCCTTCGCTGGTCCCGCGGCGGTGCTGGCCTACCTGTCGCGCTACACCCACCGCGTGGCGATCTCGAATGGCCGGCTGGTGGCGTTCGACGGGACCGGCGTCACCTTCCGCATCAAAGACTACCGTCGCGACGGGCCTGAGCGCTACGGGACCCTGACGCTGAGCACGCACGAGTTCATCCGGCGCGTCCTGCTCCACGTCCTGCCCAAGGGCTTCCACCGCATCCGGCACTATGGCCTGCTCGCCAGCGCTGGCCGCAAGGCCAACCTCGCCCGCGCCAGGGACCTGCTCGCCGTCCCGCCACCGACCGAGACTGAGGCGGCGGAGCGATCGTCGGCGTGGCGCCCGGCGTGCCCGTGCTGCGGCGGGCGCATGATCATCATCGCGGCCATCCCGAGCCCGGCTCAGCCGCGCGCCCCCCCCACCGCGCCGCGCTCCTCCGCGATGAGGGCGTCGTGACCCGGCCTGATCCAGTCCAGCCCCGCGTCGAAGCTGCGTCGCTTCGGCCAGCGAGCCGCCGCGTGCCGACCCCGGCCGTGGCCATCGCCATCGTGCCGATCGTCGCTCCTCCGGCCCGCCGCCGCTGCGCCACGCCCCCGCAGGCGCGTCGAAACCCGTGTGTTGGCCGCCCCACCCCGCCCGCCAGGGGCAGCTCCGTGCCACCGCCTGACCCCGCGCTCAGTCCGCAGATCTTCGAATCCCCATAGGCGGTGCGCTCACACCATCGCGGGTTCGTGCTTGGGCGGTTTGCGGACGCCGGCCCTCAGCCCAGCCGCATGACCTGCGCCGGCCAGCATCCGAAAACCTTCACCTACTCGGTCATAGAAGCGAGCCAATGGCGGCCTTGAAAGCAGACGTTGCAGCCGGACGCGCGCTGCGAACGCATGCTCTCGGATTCCCGCTTCCCGCGCTCGTGAGGCCGCCCGTTCAATCCACAGTCTGCATCTGGACGACGCCGCCGAGTTCACCGGGCTTTCCCGAGACCACCACGAGGTAGCGCCGGCTCGCGCCGGCATCCGTGCGGGTGATCTGGCGGATCGGGCCGATCGCGTTGACGATGGCCGCGCCGGCCGGGTTGGTCATGAAGGCGGCGAGCGGCTCCAGGCCGGTCGCGCCCTTCGAGTCGGCGGCCAGCGCCAGCACGAACGGCATCTTCGAGGGCAGTCCCGTTACCGCGGCCTGCAGCGTCTGCAACACGCCCTGGTCGAACAGGGTTACCTGCGTCGCCGGCTTGCCATCGGTACCCGCGAGCGTCAGCGCGCTGGTCTTGTCGGCTGCGCCCAGCGCTTGGAGGTTCTGCTTTCCGTCCCCCTCCGGCACGGCGTTCGGGACGTAGGCGACGCCCTGCGGACCCTGGCCGATCGGCACCTCGGCGATCACCGTGTTCGACGCGGTGTCGATCACCGCGGCCTTGTCGGCGTTCTCCAGGCCGACATAGACCCGGCTGCCGTCGCCCGAGGGCCAGAGCCCGTGCGGCAGGGCGCCGGTCGGGATCGTTGCGAGCTGGGAGAAATCGTCGGTGCGGAACACCTTGACCTGGTTCAGGCCGCCAATCGTCACATAGGCGAACTGGCCGGCCTTGGTCGAGACGATGTTGACGTGGTTGGTAATCGGCCCGGTCTCGATCGTCTTCAGCGGCGCGAATGGCGGACGCGCCGAAAACACCTGGGTCCGGCCGACATCCTTGAGGGTGAACCACACCTGCTTGCCGTCCGGCGTGGCGGCGATGTCGGGGCAGAACGGGCTCTCCTGCTTCACGCGGCCGACGATGGCGTGGGTCTTGATGTCGATGACGACGGTCTCGGGGCTGAAGCTGGAGCAGACGTAACCGTAGGTGCCGTCCGGCGAGAAGATCGTCATGCCCGGCCCGTTCGGTACGGTGATCCGGCGGGTCTCCATGGCGGTCGCGGCATCGAGCACGGCGATATAGTCCTCGCCGCGCACGCTCACCCAGACCTCTCGGCCGTCCGGCGTGAAGAAGGCTTCGTGCGGCGAGCGGCCGACATAGGCGGTGTGGCGGACCGCGTTGGTCGCCGTGTCGATGAAGCTCACGGAGTTCGAACCGATCGAGACCGCGAGCAGGGTCCTGTGGTCCGGCGAGAAGCCCATGCCGTGAACCAGAAGCTGCCCGCGATAGAGCGGGCTCAGGTTTATCGGCGTCGGGTCGCCGAGCCGGATCACCCCGAGCAGGGTGTTGGCGGCGGGATCGACCACAGAGACCGTATTGGAGAACTGATCGGAGGTGTAGAACCGGTCTTTGCTGCTGATGGGCACGTCGGGCGCCGAGGCGGGGCCCGGAGCCTGCCCGGCGAAGGCCGAGCCGGAGAGCAGCACAAGGGCGAGAACGGTCAGGGCGGTCTTCATCGGCGGTGCTCCGAAGGCATCTCGGCGGCAGGTGCCGCGCCATGGTGGTGAACGGGAGGGGCGCCGGCGGACCGACCCGGCATCGCGGGGCGATCGGCGAGCGCGCGGCGCATCACATCGATCTCCTGGCCCTGCTCGACGACGATCCCCTGCGCGAGGCGGCGCAGGACCGGATCCTTGCCGTGGAGCAGCTCTGCCTTCGCCATCGCGATCGCGCCTTCGTGGTGCGGGATCATCATCGCGGCGAAGTCGCGGTCGGGGTCGCCCGAGGGCGGGACCATCATGTCGGCATGCATCTGCGCCATCGACTGCGCCATCATCGCGTCGAAGGACGCGGACGGAGCTGCCGCTGGCTCGGTGGCGGCCAAGGTCGGGCGCATCATCATCCGGCCGCCGACGAGGCCGCTCGCCATCAGCGCCGCCGTCACGGCAAATCCCAGTGCTCCGCGCATGCGGCTTCCTTTTGATCCGGTGTCGATGGGAAGGATGCCTGGGGCGCGGCTTTATTCCGCGGATGTGGCTGAGAGCCCGTTCACGCCTTCGTGATCTGTCGTCGAGAAGACGCGTGGAATAGAGGCGCCTCTTCGGCATCCCTCCCGATGCGGTCATGCTCGACCGCGGGAGACCTCACCCATGCGCACTCTGCTGATCCGCGCCGCCTTCGCGGCTGTCGCCTTCTCCGCCTTAGCCGCCCAGGCCGCCGCGCCTGCCATGACGGCCGAGACCGCCAAGGGGCCGGCGCTCGTCGATGCCAAGAGCATGACCCTCTACACCTTCGACAAGGACATGGGCGGCAAGTCGATGTGCAACGGCCCCTGCGCCACCAACTGGCCGGCCCTGATGGCCGCCTCCGGCTCGGCCGCCAGCGGCGACTGGACGATGGTGACGCGGGACGACGGCACGATGCAGTGGGCCTACAAGGGCAAGCCGCTCTACACCTTTGCCAAGGACACCAAGCCCGGCGACATCACCGGCGACGGCTTCCTCAACGGCGCGTGGCACATCGCCAAGCCTTGATCGGTGAATGCCTTGATCGGCCCCCTCTGACCGGGAAACGTCGTTGGACGAGATCGCCGCCCTCATCGAACCGCAGATCCCGGCGTTGCGGCGCTACGCCGTCGCGCTGTTGCGGGACCGCGAGGCGGCCGACGACCTCGTTCAGGACACGCTGGAGCGGGCATTGTCCGCCTGGTCCGGGCGTCGCCGCGACGGCGACTTGCGGGCGTGGCTGTTCACGATCGAGCGCAATCTGTTCCTCGGCGCCGTCCGGCGCCGGGGCCGGCGCGGCGTCGATGTCGGCGCGGAAGCACTGGAGCAGGTGCCCGATCCGGGTATCGACCCGGAAGCCGCGTTGGGAGGCCACGACGTACTCGCCGGGCTCGACACCCTGCCCGAGGAACAGCGCTCGGTGCTGCTGCTCGTCGCGGTGGAGGATCTGTCTTATGCCGAGGCGGCCCAGGTGCTCGGGGTACCGCTCGGCACGGTGATGTCGCGCTTAAGCCGGGCGCGGACACGGATGCGAAGTTTTCTGGAAACTGGCCGGACCGGCCTCTTGAGGAGGGTGAAATGAGCGGGGATCCACGCCCGGTCGGCGAGGACGACCTGCACGGCCTGATCGACGGCCGCCTCGAACCGGAGCGGCAGGCGCTGGTCGAGGCATGGCTCAAAGGAAAACCCGCGCGTGCGGCCGAGGTCTCGGCGGATCGCGCCCTGCGCGAGCGCCTGCGTGCCCGCCTCGCGCCGATCGCCGAGGAGGCGATCCCGGCGCGGCTCCGGGTGGCCAACATTCGCCCGCGACGTCGGTTCGTCGGCGGGGGCTGGTTCCCCATGGCAGCTGCAGCCGTGCTCTGCCTTGCGCTCGGCGGTGCCGGCGGCTGGGTTGGCCATGCCCTGCGCGGCGGACCCGCGACGGCGATGGTGGCGGAGGCACCGGCGACGCAGGACGCGGTCGCGGCCTTTCGCACCTTCGTGGTCGAGGTGGTGCATCCGGTGGAGGTGCGCGCCGACGAGAAGCTCCACCTCGTGACGTGGCTCTCGAAGCGCCTCGGTCACGCGGTCGCGGCCCCCGATCTCGCGGCCCAAGGGTTTCGCCTGATGGGCGGGCGGCTGCTGCCGGCCGGCGCCGAATCCGCAGCGATGCTAATGTACGACGACGACCGCGGAACCCGCCTGTCGCTCTACAGCCGTGTCGGAGACGGCGATGGGCGAACGCTCTTCCGCTTCGCTCGCGAGGGCGATGTCGCCGCCTTCTCCTGGGTCGATGGCGGCATGTCCTACGTCGTCACCGGTCGAACTGATGAGGCCCGGCTGCTCACTGTCGCGCAGGCGGTCGATGCGCAGGTGCGTGGCCTCGCGCCTGATCGTCGGCAGCCGTGACCCTCGACCAGCTCCGCATCTTCGTGGCGGTGGCCGAGCGGCAGCACGTGACGCGGGCTGCCGAGGCGCTGAACCTCGTCCAGTCGGCGGTCAGCACGGCGATCGCCAACATCGAGGGGCGGCACGCGACGAAGCTGTTTCACCGGGTCGGCCGCGGGATCGAGTTGACCGAGGCGGGGCGCGTGTTCCTCGTCGAGGCCCGCGCCGTGCTTGCCCGCGCCGACGCGGCCGAACTGGTGCTCGCCGACCTCAGCGGCCTGCGGCGCGGGACGCTGGCGCTCTACGCCAGCCAGACCATCGCCAGCGACTGGCTGCCTCGCCACCTCGTCGCCTTCCGCCGGGCCTACCCTGAGATCGCTATCCGGTTGGCGGTGGGCAACACCACCGACGCCGCCGACGCGGTGCGCGCCGGGCAGGCCGAACTCGGCTTCGTCGAGGGGGCGCTCGACGACCCGACGCTTGCGAGCACCACCATCGCGCAGGACCAACTGGTCCTCGTGGTCGCCCCTGGCCATGCCTTCGCCGGGGCGACCGACCTCGAACCCGAAAATCTCGCCGGGGCCGACTGGGTGCTGCGCGAGGCGGGATCGGGAACCCGCTCGGCCTTCGAGGCGGCCCTGGGTGCGGCCGGCCTCGCAGCCGCCCAGCTTCGGGTCACGCTCGAACTGCCCTCTAACGAGGCGGTGCGCGCCGCCGTCGAGGCCGGGGGCGGGGCCGCCGTCCTGTCCGAGACCGTGGTCGCCGCAGCGCTTCGGGCCGGAACCCTGGTTCGGGCGGCGTTCGCCCTGCCGAGCCGGCCGTTCCGGGTGCTGCGCCACAAGGAGCGCTACCGCAGCCGGGCCGCCGACGCGTTGCTCGACCTGATCGCGACGGCGGATGCCGGATGAGCGATCCTGCGAAACCCGTGCACCCCGACGATCCCCGGGTGAGGCTCGCCGAGGACCGGACGGTTCTGGCAGCCGAGCGCACCTTCGTGGCGTGGCTTCGCACCGGGCTCGCCTTCCTCGGCGTCGGCCTGGCCGCGCAGCGCTTCCTGCGGGAGGTGCTGGCGGTCTGGCCGCTAAAGGTGCTGTCGCTCACGTTGATCGCCTGCGCGCTTGCCTCGTTCGCCGGCGCCGCATGGCGGGACCGGGCGATTCGGGCGCGTCTCGCCGATGCCGAGATCCCGATGATGCCGCGCATCCTCACCGTCGGGATCGCGGCCTTGCTGATCGCGATCTCGGGCCTTGCGGCCACCGCCCTGCTCTGGGCGTGACTGTTAGGCCACCGTGACCCGTACCCGGTGCCAGGCGGCGCTGAGGTAGCCCTTGTAGTTCCAGGTGTCGTCGGGCGCCGCCGGCTGGGTCTGGCCGGCGGAGTCCCAGGCCCGCACCGCGAGTTCGTGTTCGCCCGCGGTCAGCTCGCGGTCGATCTCCCAGAACGTCCAGGCGTAGGGCGCGTCGGCATCGCGGTCGATCCGGGCCTGTGCCCAGCTGCGACCGCCATCCGTCGAGACGTCGACGCGGGCGACCGCGCGGTCGCTGGCGATGGCGTAGCCGCGGATCGCGTGCCGGCCGGCCTTCAACGCTGCGCCGCGGGCGGGCTCGCAGATCGCGCTGTTGAGCGGCATCGCCTCGATGGTGATGCCGTGGGCCGGGTCGGCGGTCTCGGCCGTCACGTCGGGCGGGAATAGCTTGTAGTCGTCGGCCTGCATCGGATTGTCGGAGGGCTGGTCCTGCACCGTGATGCGGGCGAGCCATTTCGGGCTGCGGATGCCGGCAAATCCTGGAACGACCACACGTAGGGGATGGCCGTGCTCGGGGGCGAGAGGCTCGCCGTTCATCGAGAAGGCGAGCAGCGTCTCGGGGGCCAGTGCCTTGGCGAGTAGGATCGAGGCGCCGAAGCGCGTGTCCGTGTCCGCGATCCGGTCGTGGCTCTCGAAGGCGACGTGGCGCGTACCGCCCGCATCGATCCCGGCGGCGTGCAGGACGTCGGCGAGCCGCACCCCGGTCCATTCCGCGTTGCCGATGGCGCCGGGCGCCCACGGGTCGCCGGAGACCGGGGCCACAGCCAGCATGTCGGCCCGGCGGTTGCCGGCGCATTGCATCACCGCCGTGACGGTGACGTGCGCGAAGCGTGCCTTCAGATCGGCGACGGACAATTCGAGGGGCGTCGCGACCATCCCGTCGACAGTCAGGCGGTAGCCGTCGGCGTCGAGGTCCGGGATGTCGCCGTGGCTGCGGACGTAGAAGTCGGCCTGGTCGGTGAGGAAGGCCGCCCGCAGGCGATCGAGCGGCGGCTCGGCATTGTAGGGCGCCTCGCCGTGGACGATGAGGCGGTCCTTGCGCTGGAACAGGCCGAGCATGGGGTTTTTGTCCTGCGTTCGTGACGTGTCGACGACGAGAACGCGCCGGGGGCGATAAGGCCCCCGACGCGCGTCGCTTCACGGCTTCATCGTCGAGACGACTACGTTCTTCGCCCGGTCCACCACGGCGACGCTGAGGTCGCGGTTGAGGACGTAGGCGTGGGCGTTGTCGGCCGAGAACGCGATCGCCTGGCGCGGCTCGTTCAGGCCGGTCACCGTGGCGACGACCTTGAGGGTGCCGGTGTCGATCACCGAGAGCGAGTTGTCCTTCAGGTTGCCCGAATAGACGAAGCGCCCGTCCGGGGTCAGCGCGGCGCCGTAGGGGTCCTTGCCCACTGCCACCTCGGAGGTGACCTTACGGGCGGCGACATCGACCACGCCGATGGTGTTACGGCCGCTGTTGGCGGCAAACAGCGTCTTACCGTCCTTGGTGATCGAGATGGCGCGCAGCTTGTCGAACCCGGCGATCTCGCCGGTGATCTTGTTGGTGGCGGTATCGACCAACGTGATCTTGTCGCCGAGGAAGTTCGTCACGAACACGGTCTTGCCGTCCGGCGACAGCTTCACGCCCTGGCGCGGCTGCGCGAAGCCGGGGATCACGGCCTCGGCGAGCATGGTCTTGGTGTCGAACACGGTCAGCGTGCTCGCGGCCTCGTTGTTGACGTAGAGCTTGGTCCCGTCGGCCGAGAGCACCGTGCCGAACGCGCCGGGGCCCGCGGCGAGAACGCCGGCCTCCTTGCCGGTGGCGGTCTCGTAGACCGTGATCCGGCCGGTGCCGCTGTCGGAGATGTAGAAGCGGGCGCCGTCCGGTGCGAACACGATGTTGCGCGGCGTGACGAAGCCGTCGAGGCGGCGCAGCACGGTGCCCTTGGCGACGTCGTAGACGACGACGGCGCTCTCCTCGCTGTTCGACACAGCGGCGACAGTCCCGGCGGCGTTCAGCGCCAGGGCGTTGTTCTTGATCGCGCCGTCGAAGCCGGCGGCGAACCCGGGCTGGCCCTGGGCGAGGAGCAAGGCGGCTCCGGCGAGGAGGGTGCGGAGGCTGGTGCGGATATGGTTCATGAAGCGGGTCTCTCGGGCATGCGCACTCGTTCGGCGGCCAAAGGCCGGCCGCGAGGGCTGGTTCGAAATCGGAAATCCGTGGTGCAAGGCCGGGCCGGCCGTGCATCGCCCTGAGGAGATGCCGGAAGGCTCGGTCTATTCCCCGAGGCCGGCGAAATAGCGCGGCGGCCTCGGGATTCGGGGGTTCAGGGCGTCGGCTTCAACGCCGTGAGGTAATCGACGATGGTCTGCACGTCGGCCGGATCGACGGGCGCCTTGTAGACGTGAACCATCTTGTTCACGGTCTCGGTCCACTGCGCCTTCGTGAGCTTGGGCTGGGTCAGCACCATCCCGGCCGAGTGGCAGGCGAGGCAGTTGTTGTTGACCGCCTCGGCCCCCGGCCCGTCCGGGAAGATCCGGTCGGAAGTCGGGAATTCGATCGATTGCGAGCTGAAGCGCATCGGCTCGGGAGCCGAAGCGGCGAGCGCCACCGGGGGAGACAGTATGAGGGCGGCGATGAGGGCCGCAGGGCGGATCGGGTTCATGGCTGTTCTCCTCAAGCGGCCTGGAATGACACGGCCTCGATGCCGTTCTGCATGAAGCCGGCGCCGTTCCAGACCCGGTCCATGGGCTGCGCGACGCCGTTGGTGTTGGTGCAGCGGACCCGGACCGTGTGGGTGCCGGAGGCCAGCGCCGGTAGGCTGCCCTCGAAGCGGCGGAAGCTGTAGGGGCCCTCGTCCGCGCCGAGCTGCGCCGGGAACCACGTCGCCCCGCCGTCGCCGGAGAACTCGACCGCCTTCACCCCGCAATCGCCGCCGAAGGCGATGCCGCGCAACGCCACCGGCGTTCCGGCCGCCACCTTGGCGCCGTCCTGCAGGTTGGTTACGAACGAGCGCGGCACCATCCTGTTGATCGGCACCGTCTTGAAGCCGGTCTGACCGGGCTTGATGTTAGCGCCCGGCACGTCAGGAATGCGGTAAGCGGTCTTCATCCAATATTGGTCGTCGGGCTTGTCCAACACCTCGATGTCGGACAGCATCTTGACCCAGTAGGTCGAGTACCAGCCCGGCACCACGAGCCGGAGCGGGAAACCGTTGAGCAGCGGCAGTTGCTCGCCGTTCATCGCGTAGGCGATCATCACCTCGCCATTGTTGGCGTGGTCGAGATCGAGCGACTTCTTGAAGTCCGGCGCGTCGTCGACCACGGGCTCGTCGAGGCCGCTGAAGCGCACCTGCAAGGCACCGGCCTTCACCCCGGCCTTTTCGAGCACGTCCTTGAGGCGCACGCCGGTCCAGCGGGCGTTGCCCATCGAGCCGTTGGCCCATTGCGCGCCGGGCACACGCGGCTCGAACAGCCCGCGTGAATTGCCCGAGCACTGGTTCACCGCGGCGATCTCGAAGCGGGGCAGGCCGGCGATGGCGTCGAGCGAGAGCGAGAGTTCCTTCTCGACATGACCGTGGACCTTGAGCCGGAAGGTGCCGGCATCGACCTCGGTCGGGATCGAGGCCCAGTGCCAGCGCACGTAGAAGCGGTCGTTGGGGGTGAACACGCCCTCGTCGAATACCGAGAACGGCGTCTCCAGCAGCGGCGGATGGGTGCGTTGAAGGATCATCTCGCCCTTGCCCGGAAAGGCCGTGGTCAGCGTCCGCTCGTCTGGGCCGCCAGGCAGCGGAAGCTTCACCGAGCCCGCCGCCCAGGCCGGTATGGCGGCGCCGAGGCTGCCGAGCCCTAGGCCACCCAGGACGAGGCGGCGGTTCATCGGTCTGTCCAGTCCGTGCATGGTCTCTCCCCTAAGAATGTCGGTGTCGATGCGTTCGAAGGCATCGGACCCGTCGCGATCCCTCGCGACCAGGGAGATGCTACGGGATGCGGTTTATTCCCACCAACGGTCTTTCGCGATACGAATGATCTCCAAACGCGATGATTTGAGAAGTTTCAATCTCCGATGGGACGATCAAGGACGCCGTCTTGGCGTCACGCCGCCGGCGCGCCGACGGGCGCGGTCCTGCGAAGCCCGAACAGGGCGTGACGCTCTGAAAAACCGCGCAGGGCGACGGTGCCGAGAGGTTCGAGGGCATGCGCCAATCCGTCGATGAAAGTGTCGGTGGCGATCAGCGGCGTGTCGTAGGTCTTGCACAGGCGCTCGACGCGAGCGAGCACGTTGAGATCGCGGCCGATCGCCGTGAAGTCGACCCGGTCGCCGCCGCCGATATTGCCGTAGGCGACCTCGCCGACATGAAGTGCGACGCCGACCTCGAAGGCAGCTGTGTCACCGTCGCGCAGGGTCGCAAGCGCAGCGAGTGCGGCCTCGGCGGCACGCAAGGCGGCACGGCGCGCCGCGGCCTCGTCGCGATCGGCATCGAACACGGCCAGTAGCCCGTCGCCGATATACTTCAGCACCTCGCCGCCTTCCGCCTCGATGGCTGGCACGATGGCATCGAACATCCGGTTGAGGGCGGCCACGACACGGTCGGGGCTCTGCCGGTCGGACAGTTCACCGAACCCGCGCAAGTCAGTCAGCATCATCGCGGCCCGCATCAGACGTACATCGCCGCGCCGCACTGTGCCGGCCAGGATTTGCCGTGCCGGGTCGCGCCCGACATAGGCGCTCAGCACCGCGCCGAGCATGTCGTCGAGCGCTTTGATCTCGAACAGCAGCGAGAACGGCTCGACCAGCGCCAGCAACGTGTCGATCTCGATCAGCGTGAAGCCGCCCGGTCTCGCCGTGGCCCAGGAGGCGGCGCCCATGCGTCCACGCGCGGCGCGCAGCGGCACGATGAGGTAGTCGGTCAGACCCTCGTCGCGAAGCTCGCCGAGCACGGGAAACGGCAGCGGCCCATCCCCGTCGAGACGGTATCGGAACGGGGTACGGGTCTCGACCACGTGCTCGACGGTGTTGCCGTGAAAGGTCGGCGTGCCCTCGATGCCGTGGCGGCGACGCAGGGCTAGGCTCGACGCTCCTGGATGCCAGACGCGCATCACCCACCGGAACGACGGATGCAGGGTCGGCGCGTGGGTGGTGGCGCGGGCCAGTGGCAGGCCGAGCCCCGAGAGGCACGCGCTGAACCCGTCGAGAAGGGCTGCCGCGTCCGCCGCTTCGCGACCCGGCCCCATCAACCATCCCGTCGCCTGCGCAACCGCCTCGGACGAAGATTGGGACGAACGTGTCACGGCAGTTCTTTCATCAAGAATTCGGATCGATGCCATAGCGCGGATCAGACGAGGCCGAGCACGTGGATCAGGCCGAGGCTGACGGCGCCCAGCGCAAGGAGCGAGGCGACCACCGCGAGGGTCACCCGCGCGCCGGCCTTGGCGACGCTGCGCACGTCGACCCCGAGGCCGAGCGCCGCCATCGAGACCACGGTCAGCACGTTGGCGGTCTCCGACATCGGCGCGAGCGCAACCTGCGGGACCAGCCCGGCCGAGCGAAGGCCCGCGAGCGCAAGGAAGGCGAGGATGAACCACGGCACCAGGCGGTGGATCGCGAGGCCGCCGCGGGCCGGGCGGTCGCCGGCGGTGACGCCGGGGGCGGCCTCGTCGGTCTCCTCGCGCAGCCGGCTTGCGCCGAGCGAAAGCACCAGGACGACCGGGCCTAGCATCAGCACCCGGACGAGCTTCACCAGGGTTCCGACCTGGACGCTGAGCGCCGCGACCGGCGCAGTGGCGGCGAGGACCTGTGGCACGGCGTAGACGGTGAGGCCGGCAAGCACGCCGTACTGCATCGGCGACAGACCGAGCAGCGGCACCAGCAGCGGCAGGCCGAGCACCACCAGCACGCCCAGCACCGCGGTGAAGGCGATGGAGGCGGCGACGTCCTCGCCGTCGGCGCCGATCACCGGTGCCGTGGCGGCGATCGCCGAGTTGCCGCAGATCGAGTTTCCGCATGCGACGAGGATCGCCATGCGCGGATGCAGCCCGAGCGCTCGGCCGATGCCGTAGCTCGACAGGATCGCGGCCACGACGACGCCCGCGATGCCGAAGAGCAGGCCCGGTCCGGCGGCGAGGATCGTCGCGAGGCTGAGCGACGCGCCGAGTAGTACGACCGCGATCTCCAGCACGGTCTTGGCCCCGAAGGCGATGCCGGGAAAGAAACGCTGCGACGGGGTCCAAATCGTGCGGATCGCGCTGCCGAGCAGGATCGCCAGCACCAGGGCTTCGAGCCAGGCACGACCGAACAGATGCGTCTGGGCGGCTTCGAAGCCGATCGCTGCGGCGGTGACCGCCACGCAGAGGCCCAGTCCCGGAAGGATGGCTCTCGTGCCGGCCAAGGCACGCGTCGAACGAGAGTGGGAGAAAAGTCTTGGCGCGGACATGGATGGCTCCGATGTGATGCCGGAGGATCCCAGGTCCCGTTCATTCACTCCAGCGGAATGATTAGATGCTTTTCATCACTGAAATAGATGAGATGAGGACCCCCTCAGAGTTTGCGGAGACGCATTGTGGGGGGGCGACAGGCGGATTCACCCGTCGATCCAGCTGGCCGTGATCGTCGTGTCCGCAGCAAGCTCATAGATCCTGACGGAGCCCGTCGCGAGTTCGAGGTGCTCGACCTCCGCGGGGCTCAGGTCTTCAAGCGCCATGACAAGCGCCCGCAGGCAATTGCCGTGGGCGACGACGAGCACGTCCCCGCACATGACCGCCGGCAGGATGGTTCGGAGGTAGCATGGCACGATGCGGGCGACGGTATCGCGCAGGCTCTCACCGTTCGGCGGCGCCTCGGCGTAGGAGCGGCGCCAGGTCTCGATCCGCTCCGCCCCCCAGCGCGCATCGGCGGCAATCTTGTCGAGCCCGCTGAGGTCGCCGTAGTCTCGCTCGTCGAGCGCGGCGAAGCTTTGGGGGACCGATCCGGGTTGCCCGAGCGCATCGAGGATAAGCCGGCCGCTCACGACGGCCCGCGTCAGCGTCGAGGTGAAGGCAGCGGAAAAGCGCCAGTTGCACTCTGCCAAACGCCGGCCGGCTGCCTCGGCTTCCCTCCGGCCCTGCTCGGTCAAGGGCGAGTCCAGCAATCCCGTGAACAGGCCGGATCGGTTGGCTACGCTCTGGCCATGCCGGACCAGCACGAGATGTCGCGTGACCGGGGCTTTGCAATCGTGAATCACGCTGTCTCCCGAGGCAGAGCACTTTCGTGCCGGTCGCATCGCCTCTGATGATGTCGGCATCCGACTTTAACGAACTT
This sequence comes from Methylobacterium sp. E-046, assembly GCF_022829625.1. Classification (NCBI taxonomy): domain Bacteria; kingdom Pseudomonadati; phylum Pseudomonadota; class Alphaproteobacteria; order Hyphomicrobiales; family Methylobacteriaceae; genus Methylobacterium; species Methylobacterium sp. E-046. The sequence goes on from NZ_JAKSYP010000243.1 coordinate 46,452, forward strand.
CGACCATTCGATGGGTTGGACCGTCCATCCGGAGACTGCGGGTCATCCTAGGTCCGCTTATGAACGTCTTGCGACTGAAAGCAGCCAAGCTGCTTCCCATCCTTCTCTGACGGTCAGGAATGGGTACCAAGCGTCAGATTTCCACCACTAGCTTCGAGCGGCCGGATGGATGACCCGCGACCCGGCCGGGTTGATATCAGGTGCCGTCCACCGCGCATGGCCTGCCGACGTAGACACCGACGGCCCCGCCGAGCACGCAGAAGCGCGCTCCCTGCGCCTCCAAGGTCTCGCGCAACGCCCGAAGGATACGACCGCCCGGTTCCGTCTTCATGTTCTCGAAGTCGTTGATGGTCTTGCGACTGACCTGCGCCGATGTCGCCAGGTCTTGCTGCGTCAGCCCGAGCATCTCTCGCGCCGCCTGGCAGGCCCCGCCCGGAAACACCGCGCCGGCCGCCAGTTCGTTAACCAAGAGATCCGAAAGCTCCATCGGCGGCTTGCTATGCTGATGATAAAATTTTATACCTGTGGCATAATTCCATTTCCTTGATCGGAACCGCCCTGCCGTCGTCGCCGGATCCAAGTCCGCCGCGCCGTCGAGGCTCCGTTCCATCCTCGCGGAATGGGATCGCTCCATTGCTCTTCACCTTTCACGGACTGGACGGTCGCGCGGCCGCGACACACGCTGCCCTGACCACGGGTTTCGCCCTCGCCATTTCCGGGCGACCCGCCATTGTCCTGCGGATCGCCGGTCCGAACGACGGCGTCGCGCGGCTCCCCCGGACGATGCCAGAGGGCCTGACCTTCGTCGAGAGGACCGCTTCGGCGCACGGTTTCTCGGCCGACGACCTCGGGGACATGCTGGGCGATGGCGATCCGCAGGCCTGCGACGTCGTCCTCGACCTGCCGCTCCACCTCGTCAACGATTCGGACCTGTCGGCGCTGGCGGACCTCTCGATCCTCGTCGTCGGACCGGGCGCGCTCGAAGAGCGGCTTGCCGCCTCCGCAATCGACCGGCTCAACTACGAAGGGCTCCGGCAGCCCTTCTGGCTGCTCGGATGCGGCCGTTCCGGCGGCGGTCCGGATGCGAAGCGCTTCGAACGGTCGATGCGTTCGCTCCTCGGCTGCAAGGCCCACGACCCGTCCGTGCGCTGCTCGTTCCTGCCCGTCACGCTGGCTGCGCCCTCGCGGTCCGAGGCCGACGCGCTCGCGGACGGGTGCCCGCAGCCCAAGACCGTGCGTCAAGGCGTCCTGCTCCTCGCCGCGGTCGAGGTCGCCGCCTCGAACCCACACGCGGCGCGGCTCGACCAGGACGCGTTCGTCGAGGCGCTCGGCCTCGGCGAACGCACCCTCGTCTCCGCCGATCAAAGGCGGCTCTCCGAACGGCTGCGGGATCTGGCCGACGATCTGGAGACCTTGGAGGAAGGAGGTCCGTCTCCGGAAGATCTCGACGACGCGCCGGTCATGCGCGGATGGTCGTTCCAGGTCGGCCGCACCCGGGTGATCGCCGGTCATGTCGTCGATCACCCGACCATCCCGTCGGGCCGGGCGGCGCTGACGTCCGACGTCTACGCCACCGACGGCAGGACCTGGGCGCGCACCCTTTCTAGACTGTACAAATTGGACTCCCCCGCCGTCGCGATGCGACCCGCGGGCCTGCAGTAGCCCGGCACCACGCCGCAAACCTTCCCATCACCTCCGGAGATACCGAGCATGAGCCGTGAAAGGCTTGGGCGTGACCGTGCATGTCCACCGTCGAGAACCGACCCACCCCGCGCCGACCGGGACCCGGCGCGACACACGGCTGCAACGCCCCTGTTGCGCCTCTGGCGGGTCGTCGCACCCCGCGCCCTCGGCCCCGCCACGGCGCGGTCCCTGCGCCTGGTCCTCGGCGGCATCGAACCGCCCTTCGGGCGCCGGCACTGGGACGCCGTGATGCGTGGGGACCCCGCAGCGATGGCGCGGGTCTCCATCACCGCCCTGCGCGTGGGTGGCCCGGCAGGTGCCGGTGCGGACGCGGTCGCCAGCGCCCTGCTGATGCGGGCCCTGGCGGGTGACCGAACCGCCCCGGCGATCCTGGCCGGCGCGCTGCGGAAGCTCGCGCGTCTCCGCCCGGACGACACCCATCTCCCCGTGCTCGCGGAGCAGTGGACGGCGTGGTCGCCCCGCGTTCCCGGGCCGAACCCCTACGACCCGGGTCGCCATCGCGAAGCCCACGCCTGAGCCATCCGCCCGTCGCGACCGCGCGGCCGCCGATACGGGAACTTCCGCACGAGGATCGAACCATGCGCATCTGGATCCTGTCTGATCTGCACCTCGACATCGGGCGGAAGCCCTGGAGCCCTCCCGACATCCCCGATGCGGACGTGGCCGTGATCGCCGGGGACGTGTGCCAAGGCCTTCCCGAGGCGATCGGGTGGGCCGCGCGCACCATCGGGCCGCACATGCCGGTCGTGATGACCGCGGGCAACCACGAGTTCTACAATCGGGTCCACGACATCGAGCTCGCCCGTGGACGCGAGGCCGCCGCGGCCGCCGGCGTCCACTTCCTCGAAGACGGGGTCATCGAGCTCAATGGCGTGCACTTTTGCGGTTCCACCCTGTGGACCGACTATGCCCTCGACGGCGTCGGCCGCCGCGCGGTCGCGATGGAGGCGGCGCGCCGAGGCCTCAACGACCATCGCCGCATCACCGCGACGTTGCATCCCGAGTGGCGTCGCTTCCGTCCGGAGGAGGCGCTCTCGATTCACCGGGCGTCGCGGCGTTTCCTCGACGGCGCGCTCGATGGAGATGCGAACGGTTCGCCGCACGTCGTGGTCACGCATCACGGTCCCGCTCCCGCGTCCGTCCACCCGGCCTTCGAAGGTGATCCGTTGAACCCGGCCTTCGTCTCCGACCTCCGCGAGCTGATCGAGGCGCGGCGTCCGGCGCTCTGGGTCCACGGGCACGTCCATGCCAACCGCGATCACACGGTCGGCACGACCCGGATCGTGTGCAACCCGCACGGCTACCCCTCCGAGAATCCGGGCTTTCGCGACGATCTCGTGATCGAGGTCGGGTCCTGAGGCGGCCCGCCCTCCGGAGCATGGCCGATAAGCCGGGGGCGAAGCGATGACGGCCTACCTGCCCGACGACCTCCCCGAGCGAATCGCCGCCCTGCGCATCCTGGTCTCGCGCCTCGAACGCGTGGCGGCCGGCGCCTCGCCGATCGCGAGGGAGCTGGCATGGGCGCCCCGGCTGGAGGGGTGGGAGGCGGCGTCCCTGCCTTCGCCGGCCGTCCTCGGCGCGGTCGACGGTCGGGCCGTCATCACCGGCAGGATGTGGGCGCTCGATCCGCGGCTGGCATGGGCACTGACCGAGGAAGGCTGGGTGCGGCTGGGGAGCCGCGCCGATCCCTGAAGGCCGAGCGGCCGGGCACGCCCGACGCGACCGCGAACATCCGAGAGACGATTGGAGGCACCTGCCCTTGAGCGCACCCACCGTTCCGCCGAAACTCGCCCGCCGCATCGTCCTGCGTCACCTGCCGCGCCTCCTGCGGGCCGGGTTGGACGAGGACGGGATCTTCGGCCGCGTCCCGGTCGCGCTGGCGCTGGACGCCGGCGCGCTCGATGCCGGCCTCGGCGGAGCCTTGGCCCATTGGGCCGAGCAGGGTCCGATCCAGAATTGGCCGGACCATCCGGCCCCGGACGACGAGGAAGCCGGTGCACCCCGGGGTCCCCGGGCGATCCTCGGCCGCTTCCTCCGTCGGACGCGTCGCCGGTCCCTCGCGCCGGCCCCCGGGGGCCGCCAGCCGGACGTGAGCGCCGAGGTCGTCGCGCTCCTCGACCGTTTCTCGGCCGGGAACGACTGCATGGCCGCGCGCGAGATCGCCGATGCGGTCCTGATCCTGTCCACGCCCCCGACGAACCGGACCGTCGCCACCCGTCTCGCGGCGGCGGCATGGCGCGACCTGGAGCGCGTCGACGAGACCGCCGCGATCCTGCGCGTCATGGATCTCGCCGCCGCGTTCGACGACGACGACGACGACTTCGTGCAGGCCGATGCCGGTCGCCTGCCCGCCGCCTCGGACGGGGAAGCGGCGGATGCGCTCCGTCGGGCCTGGCACGAGGCGGTGGACGCGGCCATGGTAGAGGTTCGCGTCCAGGTCAACGCGCTGGCGCTCGGCCTTTCCGCCATCGCCGTCGGCGAGGCGCCCCGCCATCACGGGAACGAGCGCATCGGGGGCGTCGCGCTGCGGTTCGGCGAGGACGCGCTCCAGCCCGTCGAGCGTCGCGCGCGCGCCGCCGAGCGCAAGCGCCTGGATCGCGAGGCGACCGTCAGGTCGAGCCGGCTCGATGCCCTCAAGGGCAAGGAAGCGGAGCCCGACGAGGACGTCGGCGTGCCCGACGGCCACGTCCTGGTCTGCCGCGCCCTCGGCACCACCGGCAGCGGAAAGGGCAAGGACGTCACCAAGGGCTACGAGAAGGCCATCGGACGCCCGCTGCCGCTGGTCCGGACCCCCAACCTCGCCGTCGTGAGGAAGGCGCTCCTGGCCGAATTCCCCCAGGCCGGCGATGCCATCGATTTCATCCTGCGCGACCTCGTCGGCCGGACCTACGTCCGCCTCGCCCCCCTGCTGATCCTCGGTCCGCCCGGGAGCGGGAAGTCGCGGTTCGCCAGGAGGCTGGGCGAGACGCTCGGGATCGGCATCCTACGGGTCGACGGCTCGAACGACGGTGGGGCGAGCTTCGGAGGAACGGAGCGGCGGTGGTACTCGTCGGAGCCGTGCCGGCCGTTCATGGCGGTGAACCGGTTCCTCCAGGCGAACCCGTTCGTGCTCGTCGACGAGGTCGACAAGGCGCCGACGCGCAGCGACTACGGACGCCTTTGGGACGGAATAATTTCCTTCCTCGAACCCGAGACGGCCGTCCGGTTCCCGGATCCGTGCGTCCAGGCCGAACTCGACCTATCGTGGGTGTCGGTCGTCGCCACCGCCAACGTGGACTGGACGCTGCCCGCGCCCCTTCTCGACCGGCTGCGCGTGGTCGATTTCGCGATGCCGCGGGCCAGTCACCTCGAAGCCCTCCTGCCGGCGCTCCTCGACCAGGTCGCCGCCGAGCGCGGCCTGGATCCCCGGTGGTTCCCGCCGCTGGATGCCGTCGAGACCATGGCCCTTCGCCGGTCGTGGCGGGGCGGCTCCGTGCGCCGCCTGCGCCGGATGCTGGACGGCGTCCTGCGGGTCAGGGACCGCGCCCGCCTCCATCACTGAGCCCGCTCCCTTGGCCGAAGGCCGAGCCCGATGTCCGTAACCGAAACCGTTTCGAGGGGACGCATGCCGCAGCGACGCGAGAGCGATGACCATGTCCTGCCCCGGGTCTTCCGGGAAGGGCCGCCGGCCTGGAAGAGTCGACGTCGCCCCGACCCCACGTCGGTCGCGAACGCCCGCTTCCCTGCCTCGGTCGGTGCGGCCGGGGGCATGCGGCTATGGATCCTCTCGGACCTCGCGGTCGGCCGGGACGACGACGGCTTCGTCCTTCCGGACCCGCTCCCGCGCTTCGACGCGATGCTGGTCGCCGGCAACGTCGCCGACGACCTCGCCGCATCGCTCGAATGGCTCGCCGCGGCGCTCCACGACCGGCTGAGGGGCCGCCCCGTAATCCTGGTCCCGGGGACCCGCGACTATCGGAGCGAGCTTCCCCCTTCGGAGACCCTGCGGCGCGCCCGGGAAAAGGGAAGCGGCCTCGGCATCGTGGTCCTCGCGGACGAGGCGATCCGGTTGCCCGACGGACGGGGTGCCGCGGTCCACGTGATCGGGGCCACCTTGTGGACGGATTGGTCGTTGAACGGCGCGGTCCATGCCCAGGCGGCGCGCGGATACGCGCGCCATGGCTGGACCGGCGCCTGCGGCCTCCTGGCCGAGGACGGCCGGCCCTGGGGACCGCACGACGCGGCCGGCGCTCATGCCCGATCCCGCGCCTTCATCGAGGATGCGCTCGGCAACGCCGTGTGCCAGCGCCTCGGCTTCGGCACGTCGCCCACGGCCCTGGTGAGCGGGGTCGGACCCGGCGACCGCGTGGTAGTCATGACGCACCACGCCCCGTCCCCGTTCTCGCTGCCTCCCGATTGGGAGGGGTGGTACGGCGATCCCTGGCTGGCGGCTTCCTACGCCACCGACCTGGAGGACGTCATGGACGCCTGGGGCGCACCGGCCCTCTGGGTCCATGGCTGTGTCCCCGCCGCCGTCGACTTCCGCCTCGGGAAGACCCGCGTCGTCGCCAATCCGCGGCCACGCGACGATCGCGGCAAAGCCTTCGATCCAACCCTCGTCGTCGAGGTCTGACGCCGGGGCCGCCCCCTTGACCACGTTCCCTCACGCTGAAGCACGGTGATTCGATGCGCCATGAGACCATGCTCTGCCTCGACGTCGAGACGATCCCGGATCCCGATCTCATCCCCGCGGACTGGCCGCCCGAGAAGTTCGTCCCGAAGGCGATCTGGCACAAGGTCGTCGCGGTATCCTTCGTCGAGGCGTCGATCCTGCCGGGTTCGGCCGGCGGGGAACGCTACGAGGTCCGCTGCTGCCGCAGCGGCGGCGAGGCAGGCTGGGACGAACGCCGCCTTCTCCAGGCCTTCTGGGCGTACTTCGCGTCCCTGCGTCCGAGGGTCGTGAGCTGGAACGGGCGCAGTTTCGATCTGCCGGTCCTGCGCCTGCGCGCGATGATGTACGGCATCGCCGCCGACGCTTGGTTCACCGCGGGCGACCGCTGGAACGGCTACGTCTACCGGTACGCCGCCGACTGGCACTGCGACCTGATGGAGCAGATCTCGGACCATGGCGCCGCGACGAAGCTCGGCATGCAGGACGTCGCGGTCGCCATGGGCCTGCCCGGCAAGCTCGGCGGACACGGCTCGGAGGTGGCCGCGATGGTCCAGCGCGGCGAGTTGGGCGCCGTCCGCGCGTACTGTGAAATCGACGTCGTCAATCTTTTCGCCCTTTACGTCCGCTGGGCGCTGCTGACCGGCAAGACGGACGCCGCTGGCCACAACGCGTCGATGGACAGCCTCGCGGCCTGCCTCGAAGCCGGACGCGCCGAGCGTCGGCACTTCGGCGAGTTCCTCGATCTCTGGCGGCGCTCTGGACGCCCGATGCCGTCGACGGTGCCGGTCGCCCGGTGCAGGACCGAGGCGGCCGTCGCTTAGGCGCCCTGGCCGGCCTTCGCTCGTACGGATGGCGGCCGTTGGAAGATCCAACCCGAGGCTTGGTTCCCCCGGGGACCCTGTTTCGACCACGGCCACACCGTCCGCCTCCGCCGTCGGGTCCCTTCGTGACGGTGCGGTCGCGCACGCCCGATTCCCGGACCTGACCAGGAGGATCGCGCCCCGCGCCCGCCTCCGCTCTCGCGAAAGGTGCAAGATGCCCCGGATCCACTTCACCGCGGACAGCCATTTCGGGCACGCCGGCATCCTTTCCCCGCGAATGCATGCGCCACGCCCGTTCGCCTCAATCGAGGAGCACGACGAGACCCTCGTCGCCTCCTGGAACGCCGTCGTCGGGGCCGAGGACACGGTCTGGCACCTCGGCGACTTCGCGTATCGGTGCAACGAGGCGCACGCCGCGCGGATCTTCGCCCGCCTCAAGGGCCGCAAGTTCCTGGTCCGTGGCAACCACGAGAAGCTCGGGGCCCGGCTCCCATGGGACGCTGACGTCGTCGACGTCGCCAGGGTCCAGGTCCCGCTTCCCGAAGGCGGGACGCAGGGGATCTGGCTCAGCCATTACGCCCACCGGACCTGGCCCCACCTCCATCGAGGCGACATCCATCTCTACGGCCACTCGCACGGCAGCCTGCCTGGGACGGCGGCCAGCACCGACGTCGGCGTCGATTGCTGGGACTGGCAGCCCGTGACGCTAGAACGCATTCTTCATCGCCTTTCCAATGCCGGCAGTGACGGTGCGTCGTGAGTTTGCGCAGCGCCCGCCTTGCACCTGGACGAAATCGGACATCGGAATTGAGAGGCTCACGACAGCGCGCGGACGGCGGTGGCGAAAGCGCATGATTTGGCCCTGTCGGGCAGGCCATCCGTGCACACGGAGGTGTGCGCGTCGAAGCCGGCGGGCCGACATGTCCGCCAAAGGTCGGCAACGTTGCCAGGGGTGAATCCCCCTGCTGCCACGACCGGCTTCGAAACGGCATCGACGACGGCTCGAAGAGCGGGCCAGTCGCTCGTTCGGCCCGAGCACCCGAACCTGTCGGGTGTGTCCGCCTCGGTGATGGTGTCTGTCGTGAACCAATCGGCTACGGCTGCGTAGCGCCTCGCTTCCTCGACGGGGTCGTATGTCGTGAGCGAATTCCGCGCGACCGGTATGCCGACGGGGACCATGACCCCTCCGACCAGTCCGGACGCCTTGACCGCCATCAGCGTGCCGACGTCGCGTTCCGCGCTCGCCATGAAGATGTCCGGGCGCAGGGCGTCGAGCAAGGCCATCATGCGCGCCGCGTCCGTGCTGGGATGCAACAGGAACACTGAAATTATGCCGAGGCTCGACAGCCTCCTGGTCATGGCGGCGCCGGCCTCGGCTGCGCGCGAGAGGTCATCGTGCGAAGCCTTGGCGAGGTTGACCTTCCAACCGACATGGTCCGGCTCGGCATGCAGGAAGCCGTCCAGGTTCGAGGGTGCCAGCTTCTTGCAGTAGAGCTGAACCAGCGGCGATCCGGTCAACGCCTTCCCGTCGGTTCGGGAGCGCGCGCCGGCATCCCAGGGGCGGGCGATGGGGTAAGCCGGCTTCCGAGCTCATAGCCGACCACGTAGTCGCGGTCGCTCGAAAGGCGCGGCGTCCCGCGCCTGCCGTCGTCTATGCCTTGTCCCCGCCTGGAGCTGGGGCTGGAGGCAGCGAAGGCCTGCGAAAGCTGCTGGTGCCTGGTCATTTCGCTCTCAGAATCCCTCACGGTCGAAGATCGTCGCGAATCCGTTGTTGTGCAGGTAGCGTAGCACGCGGCTCCGGGCCGTATCGAAAACGCCGACCGGGCTTTCGTAGTCCTTGCGCGAGTAACTCCTGGCGTAGGGCGTCTCGTGCAGGAAGCCCATCAGGCCGGCGTTAAGATAGGGCGTAGCGTTCGTCCGATCCGGGTCCCGACGCCCCGAAGCCGAACGGCAGGTCGAGGCGGAACGCGGTGAAACCGTTCCGCCTCGACGATCCAGGCGCAACCCTGGAAACGGCGTTCCCTAAAGGCGCACAGCACGCAGTCGCAGCGCATTCCCAATCACGCTGACGGAAGACAGCGACATCGCCGCCGCGGCGATGATGGGCGATAGCAGCAGGCCGAAGGTCGGGTAGAGCACCCCGGCGGCAATCGGGATGCCGGCGGCGTTGTAAGCGAAGGCGAAGAACAGGTTCTGCCGGATGTTGCCCAACACGGCGCGCGAAAGCCGACGGGCCCGCACGATCCCCGTCAGGTCCCCTTTTAGAAGCGTGATCCCGGCGCTCTCGATGGCGACGTCCGTACCGGTCCCCATGGCGATGCCGACATCCGCCGAGGCCAGGGCGGGCGCGTCGTTGACCCCGTCACCGGCCATGGCGACGACCTGACCCGCCGACTTGTGGCGCTCGACCACCGCCGCCTTCCGGTCGGGCAGCACGTCGGCCTCGACCTCGTCGATCCCGAGCTGCCGGGCGACGGCCTCGGCGGTGGTGCGGTTGTCGCCGGTCAGCATGACCACGCGGATGCCCTCCGCCTTGAGGCCGGCCAGGGCCTCGGCGGTGGTCGCCTTCACCGGGTCCGCGATGGCGATGACGCCGGCCACCCGCCCGTCGATGGCGGCGAAGATCGCCGTGGCCCCGTCCCGGCGCAGCTCGTCCGCCACGGCATCGAGATCCGCCGTCTCGACCTTCTCCCCGGCGAGGAAGTTTGCGTTGCCGAGCAGGATGCGGCGTCCCTCGACGGTCCCGAGGGCGCCCTTGCCGGTGGGGGAGTTGAACTCCGACACCGCAGGAATCGTGATTTTCCGTTTTTCCGCCGCCGCTACGATGGCGACCGCCAGCGGATGCTCGCTCGACCGTTCGACGCCGGCCGACAGCCCCAAGATCTCCTCCTCCGAAAAGCCGTCTGCCGGGACGATCCGAGTCACCGTCGGTTTGCCCTCGGTGAGGGTGCCGGTCTTGTCCACGACGAGGGTCGTGACCCTCTCCATGCGCTCCAGGGCCTCGGCGCTCTTGATCAGGACACCGACCCCGGCACCGCGACCGACGCCGACCATGATCGACATCGGCGTGGCCAGCCCCAGGGCGCAGGGACAGGCGATGATGAGGACTGCGACCGCCGCCACGAGCGCGTAGGTGAACCGGGGCTCCGGCCCCAAAACCATCCAGGCCACGAAGGCGAGGACCGCGACCCCGATGACGACGGGGACGAACCAGCCCGCGACTTGGTCGGCGAGGCGCTGGATCGGGGCCCGGCTGCGCTGGGCCTCGGCCACCATCTGGACGATGCGGGCGAGCATGGTGTCCCGCCCGACCTTGCGGGCCTCGATCACGAGCGCCCCGGACTGGTTGATGCTGCCGCCGACGACGGTCGCGCCGGCCTCCTTGGTCACCGGCATCGACTCCCCCGTTATCAGGGACTCATCGACCGAACTCCGGCCCTCGACAACGGCCCCGTCGACCGGCACCTTCTCGCCGGGACGCACGCGCAGGCGGTCTCCCACAACGATGTCCTCAAGCCGGACCTCCTCGTCGGTCCCGTTGGCCTTGAGCCGGCGCGCGGCCTTCGGCGTTAGGTCGAGGAGCGCCCGCAACGCGCCGCCTGTGCTCTCGCGAGCCCGGAGTTCCAGCACCTGCCCGAGGAGGACAAGCACAGTGATGACGGCGGCCGCCTCGAAGTAAGCGGGCACGGCCCCGCCATGGCCGCGCAGGGCTTCCGGGAACAGGCTCGGCGCCAGGGTGGCCACCACGGAGTAGGCCCAGGCCACACCGGTGCCGAGCGCGACCAGCGTGAACATGTTGAGCGACCGCAGGACCACCGATTGGTAGCCACGCACGAAGAACGGCCACCCGGCCCAGAGCACCACGGGGGTGGCCAGGGCGAACTGGATCCAGTTGGAGTTCTGCTGGCCGATCCTCTCGGTCAGGCCGGTGAGGTGCCCGCCCATCTCCAGGACGAACACCGGCAGCGTCAGGACCAGCCCGGCCCAGAACCGTCGGCTCATGTCGACGAGTTCCTCGTTGGGGCCGTCGTCCAGACTCACCGTCTCCGGTTCAAGGGCCATGCCGCAGATCGGACAGGATCCCGGGCCGACCTGTCGGATCTGCGGGTGCATTGGGCAGGTGTAGGTGGTGCCCTCGGGGACCGGCTTGGCCTTCGTCGCCGCACTCGCCGGATCGATGTAGCGGGCAGGCTCCGCCTCGAACTTGGTTCGGCAGCCGTTCGAGCAGAAGTAGTACGGGCGACCGCTATGCTCCGCACGGTGTTTGGCCGTATGCGGGTCGACCGCCATGCCGCAGACAGGATCCTTGACCGTCCCAATGCCGGATGCCGGCTCGGCGTGATGGCCATGCGCGTGGCCGTGCCCGGCATGGTCGTTCGCGGGGACTTTCGGTGCGGTGCCGTGAGCCATTTTCCTGTTTCCGTCCGTCGGTGTTGCCTATCGGTGTGGGGCTTCCCACTATGGGAAGGTCAACACGGGGATCGTCATGAACATCGGGCAGGCAGCGGAGGCGTCGGGCGTCTCGGCCAAGATGATCCGGCACTACGAGAGCATCGGCCTCGTGCCTCGGGTCGACCGTCAGGACAGCGGCTACCGTGATTACGGCCCGGAGGACGTCCACCGGCTCGGCTTCGTCCGCCGGTCGCGGGACTTGGGCTTTTCCCTCGAACGCATCCGGGTGCTCTTGGGGCTGTGGGGTGACCCCAGCCGCACTAGCGCCGAGGTGAAGGCTTTGGCCTTGACCCACATCAACGAACTCGAAGAAAAGGCCCGCCACCTTCAGGAGATGGCGACCGTCCTGCGTGGCCTCAGCCTCGCCTGCGACGGAGACGAACGACCCGACTGCCCCATCATCGCCAGCCTGGAGACCGCCCAGAAGGTGCCGACCGGACAGGTCGGTCACAACTCCTTGCTGAAGGCGCCGATGCGCAAGCGACGGGCACGGACCACAGGCGCATAGGGTGGGCTGCGCTTCGGGACGACCCATCCCACGCCCTGAAGCCTGCAAGAAACCCGGAGCGGTTCATCCCGGCTACATCCGCTCCTTGATGCCGGCATTGATGAGCCACCAGTTCACCGGGTAGCTCGTGACGAAGCCGGCTATCATGGCGATCTGCATCATGAACCAGAACTCGGTCGAGTTCACCGGTGCTTGTCGACCGCCCAGGTTGGGCAATAGGTCGAACTGCGCCCACGCCATGAACCCATACATGCCGACCTGCCAAGCGATGAGGGAAAGCGTGTCGGCCTTGATCGCCGCGACCAGTCCGGCCCCCGGCGATAGACCGCGCATCGGCGCGATGGCGTAATACTGGAACACGATCCCGAGGGCGTAGGCGAATATGAAATCGAGCACCCAGACCGCATAGATCTTCTCGTCGAAGAGCGAGTGCCAGCCGAACCAGACGGCCACGGCCGGGACCAGGAAGGCAAGCCCCTCGGCGGCGACGTCACCCAGCATGCAGCCGCTGCCGCAATGGAGCGCTCCCGTGCCGACCATCACGGGGTATGGGGTCTGCACCTTGCTCGGCATGTCCTCGCCCCGTGCCTTGGCATGGTGCACCGACTCCATCGTGGCGAGGCGACCATAGCGAAAGTAGGCCCAGGTCACGCCGAGCGTTCCGAACAACGCGCAGACCGGCCAGACGACGTTCATCACCGCCATGTGCTGGGGACGCCTGATCACGTCGATGGAGACGATGAGCGAGCAGGCTGCCCCAAGCAGGAGCGCGAGGATGGAAAGCGTGTGAAGCCAGGTCGGGAACATGCGCTGCCTTGCGGGGAATTGAGGCGAAACATACCCCCTAGGGGTAAGGTTCCCTCCAATTCGACACGGCTTCCCTAGCGTGGCGACGGCACCCGGCTACCGCGGCGGATCGAAGGAGTACGGGAAGCTCAACGAGTGTTGGAGACCCGCGGTGACCCGGAAGTCCTGCCGTCGATCTCCGCCGAAACCGACGCCGACGGCCCCGACCAGCACGGTCTGCGGGGTCACGATGTAGCGCGCGCCGATCTCCGCCAGGTTCACCGCCCGGCCCCGCTCGCGGTCGGTCTCGCGGTAGATGTCGGCGACCAGAACCACGCTGTTCGATACCGGTTGGCTGTAGGCGACGCCGACCCGGTAGCGGTCGCGCCGCTCGGCCTCGCGGCCGGTGGTGGGGTCGTAATTGTGGAACCACGAGGCGTTGAAGTGGACCTGCCGCGGGACGTAAGAGTACGGCGACAATCCCTCGGGGTCCGGCGTGCCGACGCTTTTCGTGGCCAGGAACTTCAGCTCGGTCTCGGTGCCGCCGGCGCGCATCCCGTAGGGGGTGTTCACCCCGAGGGCCAACGCCATCGCCGGCAGGAGCAGCCCTTCCTGGTTGAAGTTGTAGAAGCCCTGCGCCCGGAACTCGCCCTGGTCTGTGTCGCTCGCCGTGCCGACCCGGTAGGGCGCCTCGACCGAAAGCTGGAAGTTCTTGAAGGCTCCCCATTCGAGACGGGGCACCGCCATCAGGCTGCCGGCGCCCCGCGGGTCGCGACGCACGCGGTCGTACTGGAAGTAGGACTGAACTTCGAGGCCGTTCTCCTTGATCGGATAGGCGTCCTCGATGGTGATGGGGAGCCCCTCCTCCAGGTTGGAGTGGTCGGCAGCCCGAGCGGGGATGGCCGACAGGGCGAGGAGGGCCGCGAGAGCGGGGAGAGCGTGCTTTGACATGGCGGGTCCCCTCAGCGGACGGCGACGCGGGCCGGGCCGAGGCTCGGCTCGACGGTCATGTCGATGGGCGCCAGGTCCGGGATACGCGCGGCCTTGGCCTTCCAGGCGGAGAGCATGTGCTCGACCATCATGGTCGGGGTCTCGCCGGGTTCAACCGCCCCTGGCATCATCCGCATGCCGGGGGCGACCCGCATGAATGCGTCGTTGAGCGAACCGGGAATCTCCCCGGGTTCGATCCCGAGCCGGCCGTTCTTCATCAACTGCTGCATGATGCCGGCGTGGGCCGCCTTCGAGAGACCGCCGGGGTACATCATGGGCAGCATCTCCATGAGCATCTCCATCATGATCGTGCCCATCGCCCCCATCGGGGACCGCACCCAGGCCGGGTAGGTCCGGGGATCGAAGTCCGGGTGAGGCTCGCGGAAGCGGCGGGTGTAGGCCTCGTCGCCGGGCTGGTAGCCCATGGCCTCGATGACCCGGTACATCTCGGCCCGCTTTTCCTCGACCGACCAGTCGGGATAGGCGAGGATCGAGTAGGCGATGCCGTGGAGCATGTGCAGGTTGTCGAAGATGTTCGCGCTCTCGGGACTCATCCGGGAGTAGCGCGGCATCATCTCGCGCGAGAGCAGCATCCGGCCCGGCCGGTTCGGCATGACCTCCCGGTACATCAGGTCGATGGTCTCGGACATGGCGACCTCCTGGTCGCGGTTGCCCGAGATCATCTGCGTCTCGTAGGCGGCCGGGTGCCACCAGTGGGCGACGTAGAACAGGCTCTGGTCGAGCGGATAGAAGTTCCGGAAGTAGTTGAAGTAGGGCTTCATCATGATGCCCGCACGCCGCATCGTCACCTCAAGCGGCGCGACGCTGCGGGGCACGCCCGGCGTCTGCATGGTGAGGTAGTATTTGACCGCCCGGTCGGTCCAGGCCTTCTTCTCTGACCACGGGATCTCGCGGAACGCCATCACGTCGTAGGTCTGCTCGTGATGCATGTGCGTCCAGTCGATGGTCCGGAACAGCGTGTGCATCGCCCGGTCGACGTAGGACGAGTAATACGGCATCTCAGGCTCGATGGCCGGCGGATCGCGCAGCCATTCCTGCGCCTCCTTGTCGAAGCGGGCGTCGACCGCGGCGTGGTCCTCGAAGCGGGTGAGCTGCAGTAGGTCATGCTGCTTCGAGTGGAAGAAGTGCATCCCGGCGCCGATGCGGTAGGCCTTGTTGAGCCGGTAGTAGAAGGCGAGGTTGTAGGGCCCCTTCAGGAAACTGACCTCGTTCCTCTGCTCGAACGGCAGCGCCCTCGCCGTTCCGCCTACCAGCGTCGCCGCGCCTGCCAGGAAAGACCTTCGCGAGAAATCGACCATGTCCGCCTCCTGGATACCCCTTATGGGTACCCTGCGGAATTCGCGGCGGTCAAAGGGGTATCGGGCGCTTGGTCACGCACCGCGCGTGATTGGTCGTCGGTGTTGCGGAACGGCGACAGGCAGGGATAGCCGCGGCCCTGGCGCGGCGGCCCCGTCAGACGACGCGCGCGATGAGGCTTCCGATCTCGTCGGCCAGCCGCTGGCGTTCCGCCTCGGGCAGGTCTCCGGTCAGCGACGCGGTGATCACGGCGTGCATATGGTCCCGGATCATGTCGGACTGGACGCGGCGCAGCGCCGCGATGACGGCATCGATCTGGTGGGCGACATCGACGCAGTAGCGCCCGGTCTCGATCATCTGCTGGAGACCGCGCACCTGACCTTCGATCCGGCGAAGCCTCGGGAGCTGGGATGCGTGATCGACCGGGATGCCCCCGTGTTCCGCGTCGGAGCCTGCCATTCTGTCGTGCACCTCTGGGGGGCCGCGGCGATGACCGCCCAAGCCCGGAACTATACCCCTGGCGGGTAGATTGCCCCACGGAACCTTCCGTGGCCTCCGCGTGGCCGCCGGGACGTTCCCCTTATAGTGAGGCTTCGACCAACCCCCAAGCGACAGGAGTAACATGATGCATCAGACCAGCCAGGACATGCAGTCTTGCATCGACGAGTGCCTGCGATGCTACCAGACCTGTCTCGGCATGGCCGCGAACCACTGCTTGGTGGCCGGCGGCAAGCACGTCGAGCCGGAGCATTTCCGGCTGATGATGGCCTGTGCCGAGGTCTGCCGGACATCGGCCCACGTCATGCTGGTCGGCGTCGCTGAGCACAGGCACGTCTGCCGGGCCTGTGCCGAGGTCTGCGAGGCGTGCGCGACGAGCTGCGAACGGGTCGGGGACATGCAGGACTGCGTCGACCGCTGCAGGACCTGTGCCGAGAGCTGCAGGAATATGGCGGCGTGAAGCCCGTCCGGCGAGCCCAGTGAATCGGCAACCGACGAAGCGGGCGGCCGTCGGGCGGTTTGCGTCCGAGCTGCGGGACATCCACCGGCCCGGCTCGGCGTTTCGGCTCGCCGGCCGGTCGGCAGGGGGGGCGCAAGTCGCAAGGTAGGCCGCGCCACGCAGCGGCTTGCGTGGACGTAACGCCCGAGCCGGCATCCGGGACGGTCCCGATGCACGGCCCCTGCACGGAGCCCGCACCCGTCATTGCCGCGAAGGCGGCAACCGGCGGCCCTGGATGCGGAAGAGCGCCACGGCGTGCTCCGCCCGGGACCAATCCGGCATGCGATGGTGGAGCGACACCTGCTGCGCGACGGGCGGCTGGCCGCCGCCGCGGTCGAAGAGGTCGAGCACCATCAGGACGCCGAAGGCGACGTTGGTGCCCGAGTAGGAGGCCGCCTGCAGGCCGAACTCGTCGAGCAGGCCGTCCGACGGTCGGTCCGCTAAGGTTCGCTTGAGTTCCGCGACCGTCTTGACCCAGCCCCTGGTGAACAGGATGTCGACGCGTCCCCCGCCGAGGTCGCGCGCCTCCGCCTGGCACACGGCGGCGAGCGGCGATCCCATCAGGAAGTCGTGGAAGTCGTGCTGAAGGGTCCGCTCCAGGGGAGGCGTCACCCCCCGGTCGAATAGGTACCCGATGCGGGGAAGGGAGCTCGCCGATAGGTCGTGGCGCGAGACCGCGAAGAGCGTGGTGTACCAGAGGACGATGTCGAAGAAGTCGGCCGCGTCCCGGTGGCGCGCGTAATGCCCATTCCGAGCCATGCCGGCGGCGACCTCCTCGAAACGATCGGCCACGACCCGGGATACCGTCTCGTCGGTGAGCGCGAGGACGTTCGCCTGTATCCGCGCCAGGGCGCCCGAGCGGACGGGCTCCGGCACGCCGGCCCGTTCGAGCAGCGCGGCGACCGTCGGGCTCCCGGACGCCGCGTCATGAGGGCGGCGGACCGCGGCCCGCTCGCGCGCCGCCGCGACCTCGGCCCTGAGCTGAGCGGCGTCGGCGATCCATGGCGAGCCCGCGTTCTCCAGGATCCAGCGGTCGAGGAAGTCGAGGGCGATCCTCTCCCTTTGCAAGGCACCGACGACGCGGGGCCGCAGGAATGTATCCAGGCCTCCACCGGCCGAGCGCTTGAAGATGCTTCGCGACGCGGCGTAGACCTGGAGGAGCTCGTCCTCGATCACCGCCGCCGCGTTCAGCCAGGGCTGCGACGCGAGGCTCGCGTCGAGGGCGCCCAGTCGCATCGCGAGCAGCGACCAGTGCGTGCGCTCCACCTGCGTCAAGCCGAGCCATGACCGGCTCGCGTCGTCGCGGTCGGGTTGCGGGATGAGCGCCGCGTAGCCGAAGGCCGCGACCCGCACCCCCTCTAGGAGTTCTGCGATCCCCGGGCCGCCCCCTTCCGCGAACCCGACGACGACATCGAGGCACAGGCCGTAGAGTTCCGCATCGATTCGCGCCTCGCTCGTGCGGACGCTCGCGTGGAACCAGCGGCGGGCCTCTCGGAACGCCGCCACCGCCGCCTCCGTCCCGGTCGCGACGAGGCCGGCGCGCAGCGCGTCCAGGCCGAGCTCCATGGCGGCCTCGTCCGCGCAGCCGTCGATGGCCGCGAGGTCGCGCAGCAGGTCGCGCAGGCCGTCGTCCGGCTCGTGGGCCAGCACGGCTCCGGCGATCCTGGCCGCATGCCGCAGGAAGCGCGCGTCCCCGTCACGGTCGAGCTCGATCAGCACCCCCTGCAGCCGACGCAGCAGACCGCGCGCGTCCTGAGCCGTAAGCATCGCCCCGTGCAGGGCATGGGCGCGCACGCCGTAGTGCGCCCCGCGATCCTCGGACCTCCGGACGAACGTCGTCCAGAGCAATCGCCCGTCGTCCCGGGATAGCTGCTGACGACCGAGCCAGCCCACGACCTCCGCCATCAGTCCCGGATCGGCCGTCGCTTCCAGTACGCGCATGGCCGCCTCGCGCCCCTGCTCGGCCTGGGGGTGGGTCCAGAGCCACGCGAACACCCGCGCGCCCTTGGGGCCGTCCGCCGCCTCCTCGGCGGCCGCGCAGAGGCGTTCCCGCCCGAGGGAGGCGAGATCGACGGGAGGGCCCTCGATGACCGTGCGCAGCAGGTCCTTCGCCGTCTCGTCCACCGCCGGCCTCAGAAGAGATAGTCCAGGCCTTCAGCGTGCCGGCATCGCTCGCGAGGCACAACCGCGGTGAGTTCCGGACGCGCGACCGCGCCGACGAGGACCTGGATCCCCGGTGCGTCGGCGACGACGGCCTGCACCCGGGCGAGCAAGGCGGCGAAGTCCGGGGTCGACATCTCCTGGGCGGCCGGGGAGTCGAGGACCAGAAGCCCCGGATGGCGGCCGTAACCCCGCAGCCGCGCCACCTCGACGACGGCCAGCGCGGCGGCGATGCGGACCCGCAGGTTCTCGCCCGGGGAGAGTTGCGAGAACGTCGTCCTGCTCCCGCCCTGATGGACCGAGAGGGCGCCGTGGGGGGCGAGCGTCATGTCGGCGAGGTTCTCGACGCCGATGTCGCGGCAGATGCGCAGCAGCGCGGCCGAGAGGTCCGCGACGGTCTCCCGCTGTAGGCCCTCGAACAACTCCTTCGTGACCGCGGCGGTCGCCCGCAGGACGGGGACATCCGGGGCCTCCGCGGCGGCGGCGCCATCCTCGGGCAGCAGCGAGCGCAGCTCCGCCTCGCGGGCTTCGAGCGCCGCGATGCGCAGTTCGAGGTCCGATTCCTCCGGTTCCGCCAGCCGCGTCCGGACCGAGGCGATCCGCGCCTCCGTCCCGCGCCGGGCCTCTGCGGCAAGGCGCATCCGTCCGTCCTCCGACGCGATCTCAGCCGCGACGCGCCGCGCCGTCGCCCCGCAGTCGGCGACGTCGGCCCTGGCGGCCGCGGCGCGGTCCTCGGTCTCGTCGGCGGCCGGCGTCCCGACGCTGCCGCAGAGCGCGCAGCCCGAGACCTCGGAGGCGGCGTATCGTCCGGGCGCGATCCCGGCCTCGCACGAGGGGCAGCAGACCGGCCGGAGCCTGCGGAAGAGGTGGCCCGCCGCCGCCTCGTCCGTCAGTTGCTGCAGCGCGCTCCTCGCCTCCGCCGAGGCGGCCTCCACCTCGGCTTCCGCCAGGCGCAACGCGCCCAATCGTGCCCGCGCGGCTTCCTCCTCCGCGTGGTGGCGGACGAGATCGACGTCGAGCCGCCCCAGGCTCGCCCGCAACGCCGCGCGGTCGGGTCGCCCTTCCAGGCGCCCGCGCTCCTCCCCGAGTTCGCGCTGCACCGCCGCGAGCCGTTCTCGCAGCCGCTCGTTCGGCCTCTCGGCCTCGGCCTTCTTTTTGGTGGCCTCGGCCTCGGCCTGCTTCAGCGCCGTCTGCGCCGCCGTGTACGTGGAGATCCACGGCAGGCCCATGAAAAGTTGGAGGAGGCGCAGCGGCATCGCGTCGACGACGAGGTCGCCGAAGATCGCCCGGCCGGGACCCGTGACGAACAACCCCGCGGATATGGCCGCCCAGCCATGGGTGTGTCCCGTCCCGGACGGGGCGTTGAAGGCATGGAAGCGCGCGAAGCCGAGTTCCTCCATGAACAGCGCCTCGACCTGCGTTTCCAGTCCGGGACCGGCCGGCCCGTCGTACAGGTCGATCCAGTCGTCGCCCTGGCGGCGCCCCAGGCGGACCCGGGCACGCTCGGCCCGTTCCTCGCCCGGTTCCTTCTCGACGAGGATGCGGAAGCCGACGGCGTCGATGTCGAAGGCCACCTCCAGGGTGCCGATCCAGCGCCAGACGTCCGGCTTGAGCGGTCCCGGGAAGTCGCCTCGGACCGCGGCGCGGACGACGTTGAGGACCGACGACTTGCCCCGCGAATTGCGGTCCGACATCATCGCCCAGAGGCCGCGACCGAGGTCCATCCGCTCGAACGCGAAGGGTCCGTCGGCTCCGGTCCCGTCCTTGGTCCCGGAGAAGGCGACCGAGCGCATCACGAGCGTGCGGGCCCGCGGCAGCGTCGGCCGCGGCTCGATGCCATGCCGGTCCAGGATCGCCTGCACGTCCGGGACGGTCAGGCCTGCGCGGTCCGCGACCGCCCGGACCCACTCGGCCGGCGTGCGCGGGACGGCGGAAGCGGCGCCGTCGGTCATCGTCCACGCGCCTCGACGGCCCGCAGCCGCCGCAGCACCCGGTCCTTGATGGATGGGATGGTGGCGCCGTAGGACGTCGACCCGTACTCCGGGTGACCGTACTGGGCGCCCTTGAGGTCCGAACCGCTGCGGGAGCGAGCGACGCGCATGGCGAGCGCGGCGCGGTCGCGGTACCAGGCCAGGACCGCCTGTTCCCTCACGGCCTCGTCGAGGAACGCGAAGCCCGCGGCCTGCACGATGAACTCGTGGCGCATCCGGTCGGGCGCCAGGCGCCTGCGCACGCAGCGCACGAGCCGCCGGGAGTCCAGGATGGCCAGCGCCGTCTCGATGTTCTGGAACGCCCCCCGGCGCCAACGCACCATGCGGACCAGACGAACGTCCGGCTCGTCGCGGTCGAAGATCGTGCGCACGTCCCGAAGCAGGTCCGCGTGCCCTTCCGCCTCGTACAGGTCCAACAGGTCGTGGGCCAGGTAGTCGGGGTAGCGGACGAGGAAGTCGACGGCCATGAGCCGCTTCTCGCCGACGAAAACACGGGAGCCGTCAGGCGAGCCGCACGGATCGTCCGGGACCTCGCTCCCCGCCGCGAGGATGAAGAGCAGGCGGATCGCGTCGCGGAAGTGATAGCCCTCGGGCATGGGGCCGCCGGGGGCATCGGGCGAACGCGCGGCCGTGGCCGGCCCTCGGGGCCGTTCGTCTTCGGGCAAGCCCGGCGAAGGCCGTTCTACGCGCGCCGCGCGGTCACCCGCGTCGGAGCCCCGCGCCCGCCCGCCGCCGCCAAGCTGATCGCGCACGCTCAGGTCGTTTCGATGTCCGATGCCGGATCCTTGCCCCATCGCGACACATTCGAGCCATCCGCGGGGGATGTCCATCGCGCGAAGGCATAATCAAACGCCGGGAGAGCTCGATGCCATGGCAAGGCGGCCCGGCCCGGGAAGGAACGGCCCGGAGGTCATCGACACGTAATGTCTCGGTTCCAAATCCAGGCGGAAGGTCCGCCACTGGTGGGACGTAACCGTTCGCTCGGCTGAACCTAACAGGATATTTTTCAATTGCGCAGTTCTGCCGGGGTGGTCGCTATGGATCCGGGCGGCAGCGCCCGGGCTGGCCGCTCCCGGCCGCCTCCTGGATCGGCGGACAGGGTAGGTCACCGAAGGAACAGAACACGCAGCAGTCGCCTGCATTCGGGCGCAGGAGCGTGCCGCAGCCGGTGCACTCGTAGAAGAACTGGCAGGCGTCGGTCGGCATCGTCTCCGTCGCCTGTTGGCCGCAGTGCGGGCATGTGAGAGTGGACTGAAGATTCATCCGCCTTACCACACGGCCTTGAGCACCAGAGGCTCAAGGTAGGGTTCCCACACAAGCGCCAGGGCAACCAGCGCCGTCCCAATCCCGAGCACTGCAGCCGCGCGCCGTGGTGGTCCGGAACTGGCACATGGTCCGGCCATGGCGCAGGCCGTTGCCCGGCGACGCAGGAACAGCCCCCAGCCCACGAGGAGGGCCAGTGCGGCCCCGCCGAGCAGGATCGGTCGGATGCTCGCCAACATCGCCAACCCGCCGAACACGGCCCCCGTCGCACCGAGACCGGCGAGCGCCATCGGCAGGGCGCAGCAGGACGATGCCGCCAGAGCCCCCAGCCCGGCGGCCGTGCCCAGTCCGGCGAGCCAACTTCCTGAAGGAGCAGGCAGGCTGTCTCGCGAATGCGAGGCGGGTCGCGCAGGGGTCGCTATGGATGGTGTGTCGATCATGATCGTGCCACTCTGCATCCCGTAGCCACTACGGGATCAAGCAAAAAATGGTCACGGGCCTGCGCGGCCTCTCCATCGGGCAGCTCGCGGCGGCCGCCGGGGTCAATCTGGAGACGGTCCGCTACTACGAGCGCATCGGGCTCATGCCGCCGCCAGCTCGCACCGGGGGCGGTCACCGGTCCTACGATCCGGTCCACGTCCAGCGTTTGGCATTCATCCGTCATGCCCGTGCGTTGGGCTTCGGGATTGAGGACATCCGAACCTTGCTGGCGTTGGCCGCGCCCGGTCATCGATCCTGTGCCGAGGTCCGGGACATTGCCAGTGCGCACCTGTCCGAGGTCCGCACCAAACTCGCCCACCTCGCACGGCTTGAACACATCCTGAGTGAAACGATCGACCAGTGCAGCGGCGCGCCGACGCCCGCTTGCCCGGTTCTCGATATGCTCGATGCTCCGATGTGAGGGACTATCCTCCTCGAAGGTACGCCATGGGCCGGCGGCAGCCGGTCGAGCGGGATCCCATGTTTCAAACTGAGACGTTACCCATCGACACACGAGGTTGCGGCGCCACGCGAGGCGCGTATATCGACCGGAACCCTACGGGGGTAACCGGCGACCCTAGGCGAACGGGTCTGCGGCGCGGCGCGGTCGTCGCCGGCGAACAAGGAGACGACGCTTGGACGGACCCTGGGTCGCCAACCTCATCCGGCACTGGCGCGACGATCCCGGCGCAACCTATCGGACGTGGTTCCTCTGGGAGGAGCGCATCAAGAACTTCCGGTCGATCCGCCGCGGGCTGCAGGCGGTGGTCGACGAGATCAGGGCCGACACCTTCGGCAACGCCTACCGTGGGTCTTCGCTGGAGACGGTGGTCCATTCCATCGCCGAGCAGCGGCAGGTGTTCAGGGGCGCCGACCACGCCTTCCTCTGGAAGCCGAAGCTGCGCATCCCCGACATCTACGAGGATCGGGCCAACCAGGTCGCCTTCGGGCGTTTCCTCGACACCTGTCTCTGCTGCAACGCCGAGGCGCACGTGCTGGCCGCGATACGCGCGCTCGACGACGTGCGCATCAAGGGCCTGGGCCCCGCGGCGGCGAACCTGCTCTACTTCCTGCATCCGACCTGGGTGCCGCCCTTCAACACGGCCATCGTCAAGGGTTACAACGCCCTCACGGGCGCGAACGTGAAGCTCGGGCGCTGGGAGGAATACCTGGCGATGCGACGCGGGATCGTCGACCTCAACGGAGAACATCGTGCCTTGCTCTCGAACGATTTCGGCGCGGTCGCGGGATTCCTCTTCGACGTCGGGTCCGGACGCTACCCGCTGCCCGAGCGCGATGCGGAGGTGGCCCTCGCGCGCTGGCGTGCGGATCTGGAGCGAGTCCGAGCGGAAGCCGGTGAAACCCCGTCGAAGGCGGCCGTCGCGGCCGGGGAGGCGGACCACACCCACACCGAGATCCAGGGCTGGATACGCGACCTGGGCCTCGCCCTCGGCTTCGACGTCTGGATCGCGTCGAACGACGCCAGCCGCCCCTATGCGTCGGGCCGCCTGTCGGACGGGTGCCTCGCCCGACTGCCCGAGGGACTGGCCGCCAATGGCTCGGTCGACACCGTCCGGCTCATCGACGTCCTCTGGATCGACAAGGCGAGCCGGGACGTGGCGGCGGCCTTCGAGGTCGAGCACACGACCAGCATCTACTCCGGGATCGTGCGCATGCTGGACCTCGCGCTCGGCGTGGAGGGCGGGATGGCGCGCAATTTCTTCCTGGTCGCACCGGACAACCGCGAGGAGGACGTCAGGGCGCAGTTCGCCCGGCCCGCGTTCTCCCGTGTCGGCGAGCTCGACCTGAGGTACCTTCCCTACAGCGAACTCCGAGGCCATCGCGAGGCGATCGCCCGCTTCGGGAGCGGCCTGAAGGGCTTGCTGGCCATCGCGCGACCGATAGTGGGGAGGCCATGACGCCATGTGTCCATGCGCCCTCGCGGCGACGATGGCGCCTCCTTGTCAGCGACGTGCGTGCATCGTGTGGTCGTGCCCGTGCTGGTCGCCGTGCCCGTCGTCACCCTGCTCGCCATGACCGTGATGCATCGGGTGCTTATGGCTGACCCAGAACAGGTAGGCCGCGAGCGCGCCGAACACGAGGTTGAGCCAGAACGTGTAGTTCAGGCTGAACTCGGTCATCTGCGCACGCACGTCGATGTCGCGTGACGGGATCCAGCCAAGCGCGGTGAACGTCAGGTCGACGACGAGCGCGGCGGCGGCCATCGTCACGAAGAACACGCCGCCGATGTAGGCGGCCATGCGCCAGCCGAAGTAGCGGCGGTAGATGTCGAGAAGCGGGATCACGATGAGGTCGGCGTAGAGGAAAGCCAGCACGCCGGAGAAGCTCGCACCGCCCGCCCATAGCACCGCCGCGAGCGGCACGTTGCCGATGGAGCAGACGAAGGTCAGCACGGCGATGAGGGGACCGAGCAGCACGTTGACCGGCACCTGCAGCCAAGCCGGGGCGTCGCTCAGGAAAAGGGTCCTCCAGACGCCATCCGGAACCAGCGCGGCGAGGAACCCGCCGATCAGGAACCCCATCGCGAGGTCCTTCCAGAGCATGCGCCATTCCATGGCGAAGTTCTGGGCCACGCGGATGCGGGCCTCCGGCTTGGCCAGCCGCGCGCGCCAGGTCGGGCCATCCACGGTCATGCTCATGTGCTCGTGGCCGCGGCTCTCCTCATCGTGCGCCCGCGCCTCCTCCACGAGCCGCCTCGGATAGGTGAGCGTCACCAGCGCGCTCATGATGGCGATCAGCACCACGCCGCCGACCCACTCGCCCAGCATGAACTGCCAGCCGAGCAGCACGTAGAGGATCAGCCCGAGTTCGAGGACCAGGTTGGTCGAGGCGAACAGGAAGGCGAGCGAGGTGACGAGCGCCGCGCCCTTCTTGAACAGGGTGCGCATGATGGCGGCCGAGGCATAGGAACAGGAGGACGAGGCTGCGCCGGCGAGGGTCGCCAGCGCGATCTCGCGCACGCTGCCGCCGCCGAAGGCTTTCCGCATTTGGTCCGAGGAGACCACGGACTGGAGCACGGCCGAGATGGTGAATCCCAGCACCAGGCTCCAGCCCGTCTGCCAGAACATGCCGGCGGCCATCAGGAACCCGCCTCCCGCCCCGTGGATGATCGCGTCCATGGTGGTTCTCCGCATCGACGCCGGCTCGCCGACGACCGTCCGTCTTGATACAGGCCAGATCCCTGGCCGCATTAATACCCCTCATGGGTACGCAGCGCATCAACCGGCGGGCTGCGGCCCGGTTTCCGAACGAAGGCCCAGGGCGTCTCGGCCCTGGCGAAATCGGCGCCCGGTACCCATCTCGTGGTCGGTCACGCTTGGGGGATGCGATGGGCTTGCCGTCGAACCTGGAAACGGAAATCGCGGGTTACGCGAGCGGCGCGGCGGACGTCGCCGAGATCAACGTCGCCATCGAAACGGCCTGGGCGACGGTCCTAGCCGATCCGGCCTCGCGCGCGGAGGCCGCCGGACTGCTCGGCTTGGCCGCCGCGGACCTGCCGGCACGAAGCCCCTTCGTCGCCAAGCCGTCGGAAGCGGGCCTCGCCGATGCGGCCATCGCGATATTCGTGACCCTCGGCGGGTTCGCCGGAAGCGTCGCGACGGATCTCGCCAAGGATCTCGTGAAGGACGCCATCAAGGCCGGAACGAAGGCGGTTTGGGAGAAGCTCCTGAAGGCGCGGGCCGAGGAGTCGCTTCCCACGGGAGGCATCGGTCCCGAGGTCGTCACACCCGATGACGTCCAGTGACGGATCTGCCTCCGCGCCTCGTCTGACCTTGCTCGACGCCGGCCGCCGGACCGCCCTGGAGATCCGTTACGCGGTTGCGGCGGCGTTCCGGTCCGGGGGCCTTCCCGGCACGAGCGAGACGGCCGCCGCGCTTTTGACGGACGGGATCGTCGGCCCGGCGCTGGCGCGGTCGAATGTCGTCCGGACGCTGCCCGACGCCCCCAGGTCCCAGGCGGTTGCCGCGTTGCGGGACCTCGTCCAAGCCGTCGAGCTGCCCGCTGGCTGCCCCGCATTCGATGCGATCCGCACGCGGTCCGATGACTTCCGCGCGCGCCTCGAACACGCCGGGTGCGTCGAGGACGCGCCGATGCCGGGCGAGATCGCGTCGCTCTTCGGTATCCTCGACGAAGTCGTCGCACGGCTCTACGGCGGCCTCGACGTCTCCGTTCGCCGGCCGGCCGTCCACCTCGCGCTGGGACGCCTGCATTCCGACCAGGTCGCGGGCCTGCTCGACAGCTCCGCCTTGAGCGGCTCGTGTCGGTGGATCGACGGGAGCGACCTGGTCTCCGTCGTCACCCTGAGCGTTCGCGACGATGCGTTCGATTGGGACTGCGCGTGCCATCTCCCCTACGTGCTCGCCCACGAACTCGTCTGTCACGCATACCAAGGGACGGCGGTCGCAGACGGCGCGGAACCGCGTCTGCAGGTCGACGGGTCGTGCGCATGGTCCGAAGGATGGATGGACGTCATCGCCTTGTGGTTGGTCGAGGGATGGGTCCGCGGCGATCAGGAAGGCAAGCCCGCCTGGATCGTGCAGGAGGCGACCGATGTCCTTCGCGCCTGCAGCGCGCTGAACGCGAGGCGGATCGGGGCACAGGCGACGTTGCCGCCGATCCAGCGAAGCCGCAGGATCTACGCACGGCGGGCCGTCGACCGCCTTCTCGCCGAGTTGGACCGGTTCGGCGACGGCGACGGCGACGCCGACCTGGGCGGAGGCCGGAACCGGGTCCTTGCATTCTCCCTGGCACTGAACGCCCTCAGGCTGCCGCAGTCCGACCGCGACCGGGTCGTCGACGCGCTCGGCGTAGCCCTGGAAACCTCGTTCGGCATCGACCGCGACGAACTGATCGCCGCCGTCGTCGACTTCTCGGCGACAGGGGACATGGTCGCCCTGAGGCGAACGCTGGCTGACTACGAGGGTTGATATTTTCGCCCGGATCCCGATAATATGGATCCTGCTTCTAGGCACTCCGGTGACATGAGCCAAAACCTCAAGATCAAGCGCGGCCTGCTCAGGCTGGGCCGTGCGACGGTGAGGGAACTGGCGGCCTTCGCCGACGCGAACGAATCGACGGTCCGCAACTACCTGACCGAACGCAGGGACCTGTGCACGCGGGAGGAGGTCGCCCCGGCCGGGCGCGGACGCCCGTCGCTGACCTGGACGCTCACCCCGTCCGGGCGGGCGGTGCTTCGCGAGGAACTCCGGGCCGAGATGTTGGCGTCGGACGATCCCGCAATCGACGAGGAGCGGGCCACGGCGTTGGAGCACGTCAAGACCTCCTTGCGCGATCTCGACGAGCATCTGGCGGGGCTGGAGGCCGGGGACGTCTCCGAGGACCGCGATGCGGCTTTCGCCTATCTTCGTGCGCGGACCAAGGCGCTGTCGCGCGCGGTCGGGCGGCTGGCCGGAAGCGGGCCGAGCCTCGTCGCCGAGGAGATCGCGCTCCGTGGCATCGACGGCCGTCTCGATGCCCTGGACGAACGGCGGCAGGCCGTCGAGGCCGTGACCGAGGTCGTCCGTGAGTCGATCTCCGACGGGATGTCCGCCTGGGTCCGACGTCTCGCGGGCGATATCGGAAGGACGGTGAGGGGGGCCGTCGGCACCGGCGACGTCTTCGTGCCCGACGGGGTCACCGACC
Organism: Methylobacterium sp. E-046; assembly: GCF_022829625.1. NCBI lineage: Bacteria > Pseudomonadati > Pseudomonadota > Alphaproteobacteria > Hyphomicrobiales > Methylobacteriaceae > Methylobacterium > Methylobacterium sp. E-046. The sequence continues at coordinate 74,236 of NZ_JAKSYP010000243.1, forward strand.
TGGGTCCCGTGCTGATCATCGACGCTTCCGGACCGTTCGTCGGGAGCGATCCACTCCTCGACGCGGCGCGCCGGGCGAACGCCCCCGCCATGTGCCTCCATGTCCCTATGCTGGCCGAGGCCGAGATGGCGTCGCTCCTCACGCAGGTCGCGAGCAGCTGCGCCGAACTCGCGGGGTCATGGACGCGGCTGGTCTACCGGTACGATAGCCGGCATCCGGAAAGCCGTTCGCTCCTCGACAGCTTCGGGACGGTCGATGACGCCAGGTGGCAGGCGTCGTATCCCATCGAGCCAAGCCGGATTCCGGGTCCGCATCCCGGCGACGTCCATGTCAGGCATGCCAAGCGTATGCTGGGGGTCGCGGGCAGGTTCGCCTCCGGTCTTGATCCCGCGCCTCGGCGGTTGCCCGGCCAGTCGGGGTCTCCGGTCTTCGAGGCGTCATCGCCCCGGATCGTGGCCCTCTGGTGCGATGCGGCGGAGCCGTCCGTCGTGCGCAAGGGCAGCCGGTCCGGGGCCGGTTGGATGTTCGAGGGAGCGCCGATGACGCCCGACGAGGCGATGGTGGCCGTCCGCGTCTCTCCGGCCGACCTCCTCGGGACGATGGCCGCCACATCGCCACCGCATGCCGGCCCGACCGCCCTCGCGGCCCAGGGCCGCCCGACCCGCGAGGCCGCGGTCACGGCATCCGGGATCGCATCGGCCGACTGAGCATCGCGTCGACCTCCAGGTCCCGGACGCCCGACGTAGGCCGGATCGCCCGACCGGCGTGACATGGTCTCGCGCCCTTCCGCGCGCATTCGGAGCCGCCGTGCCTAGGACACGCCGGTCGAGGGCGTGGCTCGGCATGGGGAACGTCGAACGAGGCCAGCGCGCGGCTGAGGTCGTCGACGGGCGTCAGGTGCCGGTATCGGCCGGGCGATCCTTCGACATGAACGGCGCGGTGCGCCGGGACGGAGACGACGTCAGTGATGCGAGAACAGCATCCAGACGGCCATGGCCACCATCATCACGTTCTCGGTCAGCGACACGAAGCCGAGCGGCACCTTGCTCGCCCCCCCGACGCAGGCGCACTTGATCTCGCGCTTGTCGAGGTAGACCGCCTTGAACACCGAGACCGCGCCGACCGTGCCGATGAAGAGGGCCACCGGGATGGAAATCCAGTCCAGCGCGCCCGCGATCATCAGGATCCCGGCCAGCCCCTCGCAGAACGGATAGGCGTAGGCGTAGCGGACCCAGCGCTTGGCGAGCAGGTCGTAGCCCAGGAACATCGAAGAGAAGGTCTCGACGTCCTGAAGCTTCAGGAGGGCGAGCACGCACATGCTGAAGGCGATGAACCATTCGGCGGCGTGCATCGTCAGGGCGGTCCCAAACGCCGCGTAACTCGCCGCCAGCGCCATCGCGGCGGTCATCGCGAACACCGCGACGACCGGCTTGTAGGTGGTGGCGTCGGGGTCGGCGACCGCCTTGCCGAGACGGCGGCGCAGGTCGTCGTAGCCGCCGACGCGCTCGCCCGCGATGAACGTCTGCGGGGTGGTCCTGACCCCGTGCTCAGCCTTGAACGCGTCCGTCTCCTCGCGCGTCCGAAGCCAGCGGTCATCGACGGTGAAGCCTTCGCGTTCGAGCAGATCCCTCGCCTTGAGCCCGTACGGGCAGACGTGCTGGTCCGTGACCATGCGGAAGACGGTGGCGCTGCGGGCCTCCGTCCGCGTCGCGGCGGGCGCTGCGGTGGCTGTCATGAATGGGTTCCTTGGGCGGGATGGACCTGTATCCGATGCTGTCGTAACCTCCGTACCATGGTACGGAGTCAAGCGATGAACGCGACGATCGCCGCCTTCGCCCAGGCGGGTGGGGTCGGCGTGGAGACGGTGCGCTACTACCAGCGCCGCCAGCTCCTCCAGACGCCGCCGCAGGCCGGGGGCGTCCGGCGCTACGGCCCGGAGGATCTCCGGAGGCTCCGCTTCATCCGTGCGGCGCAGGCCGCGGGCTTCACCCTGGAGCAGGTGGGCGAGCTCCTGTCGCTCGACGCGGGCGAGGACCGCGGCCGCGCCCTTGCCCTCGCCGAGGCGCGCGCGGTCGCCCTCGACGCACGGATCGCCGAATTGCGCACCGCGCGGGACGCCCTCCGACGTCTCGCCCGCGCTTGCGCCTCGACCGATACCGGCCCGTGTCCCATCCTCGCCGCCTTCGAGCGCGGTTGAGGCACGGGTCACGCCTCCACGATCCGACCCCGGGAGATATCCGGGGCCGGCTCCGCCCCGCCCGACCGGCGCCCCGGTTCGACGGCGTCCGCGAAGCCGAGCACCTTCGAGACCTCCTCGAACCGCGCCCGGGCATCCGACCAGGCCTGGGCAAAGTCGAACAGCTCGCGCAGGGCCGGCGCGATCTCCTTGTAGGCGGTGAGGGCGGCGACGAGGGCGCCGAGTGACAGTTTCCCTTGGACGACGAGGTAGCCGCCGACCAGGAACAGGAAGAACGGCGTCAGGTTCGAGCTGTAGTTGTACAGCCCCTTCAGCCTGCCCTTGAGGTCGCCGATCTCGACGCGCATCCGCTCCAGATCCTCGGCTTGACGCATCTGGGGGGCGAGGCGCGCGCGGTCGGTCCACTCCCGCTCTCCGACCCCGCCGGATTCGGACGGGCGTCCGCGTCCCGCGCCGGCCAACAGGGCGCCGAGGGCGCGCGTCGCGTGGACACGCTGGCGGACCTTGGCGTTCAGCCGCCGTTGCAGCCGCGGCAGCACCGTCAGCTGCAACGGCAGCATGACGAGGGCCGCTGCGGCCAGGGCCGGGTTCTGGAGGAGCAGGAACACGACGCTGGTGACGAACACCCCACCCTGGACGATCGGCACGGCGACGAGCCCGCCCCCGAAGTAACCGATGGCCTCCACCTCCTGGATGGCGACGGCCGCGAACGTGGCACGCCGCTCCTCGGACCGCTCGTCGCGGGCCTCGCGGAGAATGGACAGGCGTAGCCGGCGCACGATTCGTTCGTTCACGCGGCCGCGGATGCGGCTCGCGCCGTACTTGATCAGCCCGTTCAGCGACAGGACGCCGAGGTAGCCCGCGCAGAGGGCGAAGAGCAGGCCCGTCCGGTCCACGTCCAGCCCTGGGAGGCTCATGCCCGGCAACCCGCGTCCGCCCGGGTCGGAGAGCGCGTGGTTGATGATGTGCTTGGGTATCTCCAGGAGCATCCAGGCCATCGGGAGCGTCAGGACCGAGATCGCCACGAGGCGTACCTGTTGCCGAAGCGTCGCGCGCAGGACGAACGTCTCCAGCGTGGTCCGCACCGCAGGACGCCGAGGATGTGGAGGGGCCGCACTTCCGGTCCGGCGCGTCGCAAACCCCGGCGGCATGCGCCCGGACGACCGCCCGGGACCCGGCCACCGGAAGGCGAGCCGCCCGGCCATCCAGGCGGCCCAGGCCGGGCCGAGGACGAGCGCGACGGCGACCGCGAGGTCGATCCACCAATGGCCGAACGGGTAGTCGATGCCCGCGAGCCGATGGAAGAAAGCGTGAAGGATCGGGATCGCGTCCATCGGGTAACCTTGCGTCGGGCCATCCCCTGCCAGGCCTGCCGCGGGGACGACGGAGCCGAGCGCGCTTGGCGACACGGCGGCGTGTAGGTGGGCGGACGCCTCAGCGGCCTCTTCGAGATCGGTCCGTGCGGAAAGACCCGCCAGGACGGTCCGAGTCCCCATCGGCCGGGGCTGCCAGCCGGTCGAAACGCGAGATCCTCACGAGGCCGAAGCCGTACTGCGTCCTCGTTCGGACGACCCACCTTGAGAGCCCGGCGCGCTCCGCAGCCCTGAGCGAGGGGGAATTGTCCTCGTCGATGAACGCGACGACGCGGCGCTTGCCGAGGGAGGCGGCCCGATCCGCCATCAGACCGACGACGGCGGTCATGACGCCGAGACCGCGGTATCCGACGGGCGTGTAGGCGTTTTCGAGCATCGCCTCGTTCGCCTCCAACTCCGGCAGCCCCCCGGCCCGCCGTATCGCCGCTCCGTAGCCGGGCTCCGTCAGCCACTGTATGTGGCAGGGACGTCCCGACCGAACGTCGACGGCCACGAAGCAGCGGCTGGGGAGGTCGCCGCTCCCGACCTTGCCGAGCCTCCACAGGACGTCGCCCCGCTCACGTTCGGCGGCTGCGTCGCATCCGCGGGGGAACAGGGCCTCAAGGTCGCCCGCCCGGTAATCCCGCAGCCGGATCGGGACCCTCGCTCCCGGCGTGTCGAATGGGACGGTGACGTCCCGCCGCATGCCGACCGAGATCCGCCTGCCGTAGGGGCCCTCGCGCAGCCGGCGGCCGATCCTGTCGAGGAAGGCGGGGATGCGCGCGTCCGTCGGGTCGTCCGGCGACGGCGCCGGCCCCGACGCGGCGCCATCGCCTGACCTACCGGCCATGGTCGATCTCCGCGGGCGAGGCGGTGAAACGGCTTCGTCGCCGTCGCCCACGCGCATCGGACCCGAAGGCGGCGGCATCGGCCACCGCGAATCCGGCGAAGGCCAGCACCGCGTCCCGTCGGCTTCGGGGGTCCGGGTACCCCGGCGCGGCACTTGGCTCCCGACGGATGCGGAGCGCCTCCTCGACGACGGGGCGCCACTCCGCCGGAAAGGCGATCAGGCCGTAGAGCCCGGCGCCGCTCTTGGACGGCACCCGGCCGGTCGCGAGGGCGTAATGCAGCCTGCACAGGCCGAGGACGGCACCTTCCACGTCGCCGTCTGCGAGAAGGACGGGCTCGTCCCCGCTCAGGGTGGCGAGCACCCGCGACAGCCACGGTCGCCAATGGCCGTCGATGCTGGCGTCGAGCCAGCGGTCGAGGCAGCCGGGGTCCCGCCAGGCGCCGGTGCCCGCGCAGAGCGGGCCGCGCACCGTCACGGCGGCGTCCCGCAGGACGCACCACGTCATCGGATCCCGGTACCGACGTCCGGACCTCACGAAACGGCCACCCTCGACGCAAGGCCCTTCCGCGCGCGCGACGGGGCCCGAACGAAGCTCGTCCCAGGTGGCGTAGAGTCCGTCGAGCCCAGGGACGTGCACGGCTTCGTGGAGCCGCACATGGACCTCGGCGAGCGACGCCAGGGCATCGTCCCCGGCACGCGAGGCCATCACGGCGACGAAATCGAGGTCGCTCAGGCCGGGCCGGAAATCGTCCAGCGCCGCGGAACCGACCAGGTAGAGCGCCTCGACCAGATCGGGGGCGGCGTCATCGACCGCGGCGAGATAGGCGTCCGCAGCCCGGCGCGCGAGGGGATGCACCGTCATGGCCGCACCCGGCCAGGGCGGCGCGCCAAGGCGGCCGCACAATCCTCCGGAGATGACCGCGCGGAACCTTCGACACGGAGAGGATCCGGCCCATCGGCTTCGGTGCGTCGCGGGACGGATGGCATCGGGACGTCGCGCCGCGTCCGCATCAGCCGCCGCCCATGATGCGGTCGATCCTGGCCTCCACGGCACGCACGCGGGCGACGTGTTCGGCCCAGGACCGGACCGACCGCGTGGTCATGGAGGGGCCGTCCCCGATCCGGGATCGACGTACGGCGATGGCCATCCCGGCGCGAGGTGGCGCGACCGACGGCAGGTCGGCTTGGGCGAGCGGTGACCCTGTCGCCGCCAGGCGGTCGCGCGCGCGCCGGCAGTAATCGACCGAACGCGCGGTCATGCGCAGCTCGCCGTGGCCTGCCCGGTACTTCATCAGCGTGCGGCAGAGGTCGCCGTGTGCGAGCTTCCACGCCCCGGCGAGATAGGCGACGCCGAAGCGGACGTTGACGCTCGGATCGAGGAGTTCCTCCGCCGGGCCGCGATGGCCGAGCATCGCGGCCGTCGACGGCCGGACCTGCATCAGGCCGAGCTCGCCGACCGCGCCGACCGCACGCGGATCGTAGCCGCTCTCCACGAACGCGACGGCGTCCGCGACGGCCGGCGGGAGACCCCGGCCGGACGCCTCCCGGACGATGAGGCCCGAATAGGTTCCCGCCATGTCCGCGGCCCGAGGACGGCCGGCAACCGGGCTTGGCGCCGGGAGCTTCCCGTCGTCCCCCGGGGGAACGGGGTCGTCCCCGGCCGCCGCGGGACATGCGATGCCGGCGAGCACCGCCAGGCCGAGCGCCGCCGTCAGCGCGGCCCTCCGCCCCGCCGCCCGGGGGCGGGTCATCGCGCCTTCTGGATCCGCGTCACGGCGATGGAGCCGTTCACGCGGTCGGCGGAGAACCGAACCTTCTCCCCGGGCTTGAGCCCCTTCAGCATGGCGGGGTCCTGGACCTTGTAAGCCATCGTCATCGCGTCCATGCCGATGTTCGGGATGGTCTCGTGGTCGAGGGTCACCTTGCCCGTGGCATCGTCGACCTTCCGCACGGTCGCGGCGACCAGCGGCGCGTTGGACGGCGGCACCGGGGCGACCGCCTTCTCGCCCGCGGCCGGCGATGCGGGCTGGCCTTGCGCCGGGGCCGCCTGCGCCTGACGGTCCAGCGGTCCCTCGCCCGGGGGCGTCTGGTTGGGCTGCGGTCGATACCCGGCCTCGCGGCTGCGAACCTGCCATTGCTTGAGGGCGTCGATCCTCGCCTGCTGCTCGTCCTGGATCTTCTGCGCGGTCTCGCGCAGCTGCCGGTCGCCGCCGTAGTCGAGCTGCGTCTTGGCGAGGAACAGCGTCTCCTCGTAGCTCGCGATGAGCATCTCGGCGAAATCACGGTCCGGGTCGCCGCTCAGCTTGGTGTCCCGGAAACGGTTCGCCATGACGTCCCGCGCCCGTTCGAGGGCCGCAGGGGCGCCTTTCGCGGGTTGGGCAAAGGCCCCGCCGGGGAACGGGGCAAGGAGCGCCGCCGCGAGCGCGGCGGAAAGAAGGGGGCGTCGCATGTGTCGTCTCTCCAGGCTCGAAGGCCGTCGCGCTCGGCCGCGTCGCCGCGCGGCGGGCTGTTCCGGGGGCCTACTTCGCCTTCCGGATCGTCGTGACGGTGTATTCGCCGCCGGTCCCGTCGACCTCGAAGTCGACCTTGTCCCCGGGCTTGAGGTCCTTGACCATGGCGGGATCCTTGACCGGGTACGCCATCGTCATCGCGTCCATATCGAGCTTCGGGATTGCGGCATGGTCGAGCGTGACCTTGCCGGCAGCGGCGTCGACCTTCGTGACCGTGCCCTTCGTGGCCTGCGCCCAGGCGGGCGCGGCGACCGCGATCAGGGCGGCAGAAAGCGCGACGAGCGAAAACTTGCGATTCATGGTCTCTCTCCGTTTGGTTTGTCGAACCGCCGCGCAGGTCGCCGCCGAGGGGGGTGGGCGACCCACGCGGCGGACTCCGGAAGGGGGCTGCCCCGTTCCGAACCGTCGTGACGCGGTCCCGCTCGCGCGGGCTCAGTGATCCTGGTGACCGCCGGAATTCGAGGCGGACCGGCGCGTCCGCGGATCGACGACCCGGAGGTCGGTCTCCCGGGCGCGCCTGCCCTTCGGCGTGTCCGGCGAGCGGCTCGGCTCGGGCATCGGGTCGCCTGTCCATTCGTAGGCCAGGGTTCCCTCCGGATGCCGGTACCAGCCCGGGTCCCGGTAATCGCCGGCGGCGAGCCCGGGGCGGACCTTGAGCACGGTGAACATGCCGCCCATCTCCACGGACCCGAACGGACCCGCGCCCGTCATCATCGGCAGGGTGTTGTCGGGAAGCGGCATCTCCATCTCGGTCATCATGCCGCCGCCCGTCGATCCCATCGGCATGTAGCCCGGGGCGATCTTGCGGATCTGCTTGGCGGTGCTCTTCAGGTCCACGCCGATGTAGGTGCGCACCGAGTGCCCCATGGCGTTCATGGTGTGGTGCGACTTGTGGCAGTGGATCGCCCAGTCGCCCGGGTTGTCGGCGTTGAACTCGATGGCGCGCATCTGCCCGACCGCGACGTCGACCGACACCTCCGGGAGCTGGTAACCCTCGTTGATCCAGCCCCCGTCCGTCCCGGTGACCTTGAAGTCGACCCCATGGACGTGGATCGGGTGGTTGGTCATGGTCAGGTTGCCGAAGCGCATCCGGACCTTGTCGCCCTGGCGCGCGACCATCGGGTCGATGCCGGGCCAGACGCGGCTGTTGAAGCACCACATGTTCATGTCGAGCATCGTGTTGACCTTGGGCACGTAGGACCCGGCCTCGATGTCGTAGGCGTTCAGGAGCCAGACGAAGTCGCGGTCGACGCGGCGCTCGGCCGGGTCGCGCGGATGGACGACGAAGAAACCCATCATGCCCATCGCCATCTGGATCATCTCGTCCGAGTGCGGGTGGTACATGAAGGTGCCCGAGCGCCTCAGGATGAACTCGTAGACGAAGGTCTTGCCCGGCGGGATGCCGGGCTGGGTCAGCCCCGCGACCCCGTCCATGCCGTTGGGCAGCGTCTGGCCGTGCCAATGGACGGCGGTCGCCTCCGGCAGGCGGTTCGTCACGAAGATGCGGACCTTGTCGCCCTCGACCGCCTCGATGGTCGGACCCGGCGACTGCCCGTTGTAGCCCCAGAGCCGGGCGTCCATGCCGGGCGACATCTCCCGCACGACGGGCTCGGCGACCAGGTGGAACTCTTTCCAGTCGCCGCGCATGCGCCAGGGGAGCGTCCAGCCGTTCAGCGTCACCACCGGCTGGTAGTCGGGCCCGCTCGTCGGATAGAGGGGCGGCTGCATCACCGCCTTGCCCATCGTCGGCGCCTCGGGCAGGCCGGCGGCCTGGACGCGCCCGCTGACCATCGACGAGCCTGCCAGGATGAGGCCGCCGGCCCCCAGGATCCGTCTGCGCGAGATGTCGGTCATGGTTGCTCTCCGAATGTCGTTCGATGACCCGAAGGCCGCTCTCAGCCGCCGGGCGTCGCCACCGCCAGGCTCGTCGCGCCGCTGCCGCCCGCCGGCTCGCCCCCGAAGCCGCCGCCCGAGAAGCCGCCGCCGACGGTCGCGGCCTTGAGGTCGGTCGCCGCGATCCAGAAGTCGCGCTGCGCCTCGATGGCCTGGATGTTGCTCACGATCCTGGCGCGCGCGTCGACGATGAGCGTCGTGACGTCCAGGAGCATGCCGCTGTACTGGAGCAGGGACTGGTCCAGGATCGTCCTGCGCAGCGGCAGGACGCTCGTCTGGTAGTGACGGGTGATGTCGTACTGCCCACGATAGCGCTGGTAGGCCTCACGCACCTCGGAGCGGGCGTTGACGGCGCGTTCGGCAAGCCGGTTGGCGGCTGCGAGGTAGGTCTCCTTCGCCCCGCGTACCGCCGTCGTGCCGAAATCGTAGATCGGGATGACGACGTCGGCGGAGTAGCCGTTCAGGCTGCTCCGGTCGGTCCTTGCGCCGCCCGCATCGACGGTCCTGGACCGGGTGTACTGATTGGCGAACCCGACATCGAAGACGCTGACGAAGCCGCTGGCCTGGTTGAGGCCGTACTGACCGACGAGCGATTGCAGCTCGAAGCGGGCCGCCTGCACGTCGGTTCGCTTCCGCATCGCCTCGGCCTCGATCTGCTGCCCGCTCGTCAGGCGGCCCGGCAGCGAAGGCAGGCCGTTCGGAAGCTTGAAGTCAGCCTCCCGTCCCCAGAGGCCGAGGAGGCGGGTCAGCCGCTCCCGCTCCGCACGCTGCTGGACCCTGGCCTTGCCGAGCTGGGCGCCGAGTTCGCTGTAGAAGGCGTGCTCGCGCGCCTGTTCCAGCTTGTTCAGCGCGCCGGTCTCCCCCAATTGCTTGGCCAGCGTCGAGGCCGACCCGGCGCCGGCCAGCGCCTGCTCCAGGAAGCCCGTCGCCTGATTGGCGGCCACGGTGCGATAGAACTGCCGCCGCGCCTCGCCGCCGAGCCGCAGCACCTGCTCGGCCGCATTGTACTGGTCGGCCCGGAAACGGTCGCGCGCGATCTCCGTACGCGCCGGCAGCGTGGCCAGCTCCAGCAGGCTGCCCACCACGGAACGCTCGATGTCGGTGTTGAAGCCAAGCCCCCACTGGGTGATGGCCAACCTCGGAGCCGGCGGCAGCGTGGCCTGGACGAACTGCGCTTCCGACACGCCGAGGTCGTTGAACGCCGCCTGCAGCCCCTTGTTCTTGAGGAGGGCGACCTGCACGGCGCCGTCGGCCGTCAGGGACCGCCGCAGCAGCTGGTCCACCCGGGCTTCCGCCGTGGGCGCGAAGCCTTCGTCGCTCGCCTTCACGATGTCCTTGCGCAATTCGAGCGCGGCGTAATCACCGGCGACGGACAGGCCGGCGTCCGGCGAGAAGCTCGCGCATCCGCCAAGGACCAATCCGATCACGGACAGGGTCACGGCGGTGCGCAGGTGGCGCGCCAGGGCGGCCTCGGCCGCCCCGTGCGCAATCGTGCCGACATCTCGCGGCGCGGTCATCGTGCGTCCCTCATGACCGATAGTCCGGGCGCGGCACCCGTTTCGTTACAGCGGCAGGCCATCATCGGCCTCCCGCGTCGCGCTTGCCGCCCATGCCGGGCATCCCTTCCATCCCCGGCATGCCCTCCATGCCGCCGGCGCCGGGCTTGGGCCCGACCTGACGGTTGAGCTCACGCCAGTCCTTCGGCTCGACGACATCGAAGCGCTTCACGCCCGCCGTCACCGAGGAATAGCGGGGGGAGCGGACGGCAACGGTCGGATCCGCCGGCATGACGAGCCGCTCGGGGCCGCCCGCCGGCACGCAGGCCGCGAGCGGAAGGACCGCCGCGAGCGCGGCCGGTCTTGGCAACTTGAACATCGTGGTTATCCCGAACGGACATGACCGGCCGCGCACGGTGACCATGGGCGTCGCTCCGGCGGTCCGTCCCACGGCGGGGACGCACGTCGCCGTCCGCGCCAACGGCGGTCGGATTGCTGGGGTGATCTCGATGGCCGTCCCGCCGGAGCGGCCGTAGGCGGGCGCTAGTCGCGCCCGCGCGTCAGGCGCCGAGCCTCGGCGGCCGTTCGATCCGAGTCGGATGGGCGTCGACGACGCCGTCTTCCTGCGCGATCAGCACGCGGTCGGACGAATGCGCTTCGAGGCATGCCCCCGACCAGGATGCCGTCGGTAGCGCGACCTGGCCGGCGAGGGTACAGCAGGCCGCCAGGCAAGGGCCCTTGTGGGCCCGCTGACGGTGCTCGGGGCAACCCGGCTCCTGGGACGTCGATCGGGCGGCCGAAAGGTCCACTGCCGGCGAGCCGCGTTCCGAGGCCACCACGTTGACGAACGGAGCCGACGGTCTCGATGCCTCGCCGTGGTCGTGGTGCACATGCCGCCCAGCCTCGGGCGAGACCGCGGGCTTCGCGTGGTCCGCATGCCGGTGTGCCGCCGCGGCATGCGCCATCGTGCACGGCGCAGCCGGCGCGACGGCCACGGCCAACGCGACCACGAAGAGCACAAATGTGCGCAGGACGACCAACGATCAGGGACCTTTCCTAATCCAACGTGAACATCGCACGTCGTTCCGGCTCCGGCAATGCATCGCCCGAGACGAAGCCGGGGAAAGGGTAAGCTGTTGGATTTGGGCAACGATGTCTTCGGAGGGCATCCGTATAATCGCTGTTCGAGCGACGGTTGGGGAAGGAACGCGAAGCCGCGAAGTCAGTCTTCGCGCGCGGTCTGCGGCGGTTTCCGCGAAACCGCAGGCGCCCCTTCCGGTGGCGTCGGAACGGACCTCGCAGATCAAGGCGTCATGGCATCGGCCCGGAGGCATCGAATTTAAGCGTCGCCGGGGAGGACCGTCGAATCGATGTGGGGCCGGGTCCGAAGGCTTGAGGGAGGACCCGGCGGACAACGGCTCGGGGGCATATCGCTGAGCTGGCGGCACGACGGCCACGATGACAACCCCACACCGGTTCAGTGGGTGTGGTCGTGGGCATGGGCATCGGATGCCGACCCCTTCCCTGGGCCGGTCCCGCCCGGGTCCGGATTCGAGGTCGCGTCCCCGGCGCGTGCGCCGTGATCGTGATCTGAGGGGTGTCCTCCCGCGCTTCCGGGATGCGCGTGGCTGTCCGACTTCGGGAGGGCCATGACACCAAGCCCGTAGCGGTAGACATTCTCGCCGCCGAGCCATCCCGTCACGGCCAGGGCCCCCGACCCCGCCGCGAGCAGGGCGATCAGCACGATCCCGGCGCCCGCCGGCCTCCTGCGGTCGTACCAGGCGGCGACGGCGGCCGCGACGAAGGCGAGCGCCGTGCCGAGGGCCCAGCGCAGATGGACGGTCATGTTAACGTGAGACACCTCGTCGTGCGCCACCGAATTGTAGGCCCACCAGCCCGTTATCAGCGTGGCCGCCGTCACCAGCAAGCCGATGCCGAGGTTCCATCGTGCCGCTATGGTGGCCGCGCCCCCTGACGGCCGTGCAGCCAGCAAGGTGCCGGCGACGAAGAGGACGGAGGCGGTCAGGAGGAGCGCCACCGTGAAATGAACGACGACCGGATGCCAGTTGGGGATGATCTCGAACATGCCGGAGCTCCAGGGACGACGTAGGATGATGTTGCGGCAGGTGCGCCGGAGCCCCGGGGTCGCTTTCCGCTTCGAGCCACGAATGCGGCACCCGTCGGAAACCGCCGGCCGAACAACCTGCCAGGGTCAAGCCGCGGTCCCCGAGGGCGGTATCGCCGGCTACCCAGCAATCGCCACGAAACCTCATCGGCGACCGCGCCGGCTCATGAGCCCGCGGTCGCCGAGGCCATCATACCCCGTGGAGGTTTAATGACGAAATGTAAGCTTGGCAAATCGCGATGTCGAGCGACACGCGTCCGCTTGACGGACTTGCAACTCCGTCGCTCGACATCACGTCATGAGCCTAAGACCCGTCAATGCCGGTCGTCGGAGTGTCCGTCCTCGCCGTGGCCATGCTCGTGCACGACCTCGTGATGGTCTTCGTGGTGTCCCATCTCTCGATGCTCTTCGACGACGTGATGTTCGTCATGATGGCCATCGTGATGGTCGCCATGGATGGTTACGGAGGGTCCGTCGTCGGCCCTGGCGGGATGCCCGGCAAGGGACAGCGCCAAAGAGGCGGATACCGCCAAGGCGAATGCAAAGAATGGCTTGTTCATCGTCGTCTCCCATCGGATCGTGGACGGCCTATGGAACGCGACATTGCCCATATACGATCCGGGGGTATAGTCGGATTTATCTCGGACGGGACAGCCGCGGTCCGGCCTGCGGCAGCGATGACCTTCCCGAGGCGGATGCGTGCCTCGGGCTCCGTGGCGTCGGCTCACGCGTATCGTGCGATGTAACCTTCCCGGTCTTCTCGTCGGATTGATGGATGTGACGGTCGACCCGTTGTTCGCGCGACCGACGCGGGCGGTCGGAGCTGCGCAACGCCGCCGGTCCCACCGGTGCCGGTGTTCCTGCGAGAGGGAGCGGACAATCATGACGGCAGGCACGCTCGCTGATCTTTCCTCGGGCGAAGGCCTGTCGCGTTACCTCGACGAGATCCGCAGGTTTCCGATGCTGGAGCCGAACGAGGAGCTCACTCTCGCCAAGAGCTGGCGCGGCGGGGGTGACCGGGAGGCCGCGCACCGCCTCGTGACATCACACCTGCGTCTCGTCGCCAAGATCGCCATGGGCTATCGCGGCTACGGCCTGCCGATCGGCGACGTGGTGTCGGAGGGCAACGTCGGGCTGATGCAGGCGGTCAAGCGCTTCGATCCGGACAAGGGCTTCCGGCTGGCCACCTATGCGATGTGGTGGATCAAGGCCGCGATCCAGGAATACGTCCTGCGCTCGTGGTCGCTCGTGAAGATGGGTACCACTGCCAACCAGAAGAAGCTGTTCTTCAACCTGCGCAAGGCCAAGGGCAAGATCTCGGCCCTCGACGAGGGCGACCTGCGGCCCGATCAGGTGAAGCAGATCGCGACCCGTGTCGGCGTGCCCGAGCAGGACGTCATCGACATGAACCGCCGCCTCTCCGGCGACGCCTCCCTCAGCGCGCCCCTGCGCGAGGAGGGCGAGGGCGAGTGGCAGGACTGGCTGGTGGACAACAGCCCGAGCCAGGAGACGGTGCTCGTGCGCGAGCAGGAGGGCAAGAACCGCCTGACGGCGCTCCGCGACGCGCTGAGCGTCCTCAATCCGCGAGAGCGGCGCATCTTCGAGGCGCGCCGGCTCGCCGACGACCCGATCACGCTGGAGGACCTTTCGGGCGAGTTCGGCGTATCGCGCGAGCGCGTTCGCCAGATCGAGGTGCGCGCCTTCGAGAAGGTGCGGGAGGGGGTCAAGCGCAACGTCGCCGTAAGAGAGCTGTCCCATGTCGGCATCGACGCGCGCGATTGGCCGTCCGTGAAGCCGGGAAGCCGACAAGCCCGTCAGCCTTCGATGGCCGCGTTGTCACGCACACCCACGCCGCCGTGTGGAAGCGGGATACGTCCGGCCCGCGCCGAGGACGACCGGGCCCCGTGATCCACCGCGAGGTCGAGCTCCGTACGCTCCTGACGGAAGGCCTGCTGGGCCGATCCGCGGACTATCGTCGGTTCCTGGAATGCCTGGGACCGCACCTTCGCGCATACTATAGGAACAAGTTGAGCCGGTCGGGACGCGGCGACACCGAGGCCGAGGACCTGGTCCAGGAGACCCTGATGGCGGTCCATACCCGACGCCACACCTATGACGTCACCCAACCGGTGACCCCATGGGTCTACGCCATCGCACGCTACAAGCTCATCGATCACCTGCGGCGCACCCGGCCCGGGACGGCAGACGTCCCGGTCGAGGACGCCGGCGAACTCATGGCCGCCGATGATCATACGGCGACGGAGAGCACTCTCGACGTCGAGCGCCTGCTCGCGCGGTTGCCCGCGAAGGCACGGCTGGCGATCAGGTCGATGAAGGTTGAGGGCTTGAGCGCGGCGGAGGCGGCCGAGCGGGCCGGGATGTCGGAGACGGCGGTCAAGGTGAGCGTCCATCGCGGCCTGAAGGCCCTGGCGTCGTTCGTGGGAGGCAGGACGAAATGAAGACCGACGAACTCATCGGCCTGCTGGGCACCAGCTTCGAGCGCGAACCGGTCGGGACGCCCTGGATGACGCGCCGGCTCGCGCTGGCGGTCGCGGTCGGCGCGACCGCCGCGCTGTTCCTTGCGCTGGCGTTCCTCGGCTTGCGCCCCGGCCTCACGCAAGCCCGGCCGCTCCTGTTCCTCGCGTTGAAGGTCGCGTTCGCGGCCGCGGTCGGGGGGCTCGCGCTGCGGTACCTCGTCAGGGCCGCCAGGCCGGGCGGCGAGAGCCGCGTGCATCTCGGGGTCGTGGCCTCACCCTTCCTGGCGGTCGCGGCGCTCGCGGGCGTGAGCCTCTCGATGACACCGCCCGCGCATTGGCACGGCCAGATATCCGGCCATACCTGGCTCGAATGCCTCGTCTCGATTCCCGTGATCGCCATCGTTCCGTTCGCCGTAATCACGTGGGCTGTTCGACGGTTCGGGGCGCCGACGGATCTCTTGCGGGCGGGTGCCTTGGTCGGCCTCTCCGCGGGTGCCGTCAGCGCCCTCGGCTATTCGCTGCATTGCATGGACGACACCGTTCCGTTCGTCGCCGTCTGGTACGGGGGGACGATCGCCATCTGCACGCTGGCCGGGGCGCTCCTGGGACCGCGCCTCCTTCGCTGGTAGCGGTCCGTTTCGTGACATCCTCCGGACTGCCCGACCGATTTCGATGGGCGACGTGACGGTTCCGGCGCCCGCTCGCCGGTCGGCGCTTCATGCCGCCGGGCCTCGGTGCAGTATCTCCGAGATTGGGAATCGGCCATGACGGGCACGATCCGTCCTACCCGCCCCGCGCCCGTGCGAGCGGCGTGCCGAACCGTACGCATCCCGCAGGCGATTGCAGGCGCCTCTCCCACCGGGTGAGCAAGGCGCCGCGCCAGGCGACACCGGCCGTACCAAACAAAAGCTTTGCGACGCGCTGTAACGGTAAGCCCAGGACATCCGGACTTAAGGATGAGGAGCAGCAAGCTTCCCACCGGAAAAAACGGGTCCCGCCATGAAAAGCAAGATCATCACCGCCTTCGCAGGCATTGCCATGCTCGCCGGACTTCCGGGTTACGCACTGGCGGGGTGGATGGACAACGTCCCGGCCCGTTTCCTGCCTCAAACCCATCAGTCGCAACGGGCCACGCCGCATTACGTCGAACCGCCGGAAGTCGGCCTGACGACCGGATCGATCAACGCGGTGCCCCGCCGCCCTGACGCCCGCCCGCCGGCGTCGCCCTCCCAGAACTTCTGACGCTCCCGCATGTCCCGGACCGGCAGTTCGGGCTTGCAGGGTGTCGGAGCGTCGCGTTTCCCGGCGCCCGGGAATGGCCATGGCGGGCCACGCCGGACGCGCCATGGCGAGGTCCGGCAGGCTCACGAGGGATGGGGGCCCGGGACACCATCCCGACGCGGTCGGTCGGCGGGTTTGCCGACCGACGGAACGGAGCCTTGACCATCCCTACGCGGGACGGGCCATCTCCTCCGACACTGGCCTTCCGCCCGGATCGAAAAACTGGCATCATGAATTCGTGACGTTCTTGATCGCCCTTCGGCGACTGTTGCCGCTCATGGCGGTCCTCAGCCTCGCCCTGACGCCGGTGGCCGCTCCCGCGGCCGCCGCGGGCATGCGCGCGTTCATGACCGCGCAGGCGCTGGCATCGCATGTGGCGACGCCGGCCCTGGACCATGCCGCCATGGCGGGGATGGACGTGGGCGACACGGACATGGCCGGCATGCCGTGCTGCCCGCCCGGGAAGGCGGCGAAGCCCGACTGCGCCAAGGCGGGTTGTCCGCTGCTGGCCCTCTGCCTCGCCAGCATCGCCTCCCTCCCGCCGACCGCGGCGTCCGTCCCGGCACCGGTGGCGACGCGGACGAGCCGGGCTTGGCCCGATGCGGCGTCCTTCGCCAACGTGTACGGCCCCCCGTTACCCGAGCCCCCCCGAGCCTGAGCCCGATGCCGCCGGCGTGAGCGCCGGCACGATGCCGCGCGTCCACGCGTGGCCATCCATCGTGTTCAGGAGACGAACCCCGTGATCAAGAACCCCCTCGCGCGCGCTCTCGCGGCCGCGCTGCTCGGTGCCGCCCTGTCGGTAACGGCCATGCCGGCGCTCGCCGGCATCAAGGACTACGCCTTCGAGCTGACCCGGACAGAGGCGAAGGTCGGCGAGGCCGTCCTCTCGGTGCGCCTCGTGGACAAGCGTACCGGCAAGCCGGTGCCGGACGCGGTGATCTTCGCCAAGCGCATCGACATGGCGCCCGACAGCATGAACGAGATGACCTCGACGATCGAGCAGATTTCCTCCACGGAGCCGGGCCTCTACCGCTTCAAGGCGAAGCTCACGATGGCCGGAGGCTGGCGGCTGTCGCTGGGGGCGAAGGTCCAGGGCGAGATAGGCACGGTCGAGGACAAGCTCGTCTTCAAGGCCGTCAAATGAGCCGCTCGGCATGGCTCGTCGGCTCACTCGCCGCGCTCGCGGTTGGGGGCGCCGGGTACTGGGCGTGGCATGATGGCAGCCTCGCTCCGGTCCTCGTCGAGCGCGCACGGACCGAATTCGCCCACCGGGTTCCGGCCGCCATGGCGGGTCCGCAGGCGCCGGCGTCGGCGAAGGTCTCGGGTCAGGTGGTGTACTACCAGGATCCTGATGGGAAGCCCGTCTACTCCGCGTCGCCGAGAACCACTGCGGACGGGCACGACTTCCGGGCGGTGCGGGCCAGCGAGGACGTGCGCTTCGACAAGGCCCGGGAGGGCGAGGCGATGTCCCCCGACATGGCCGGGCACGACGTGCCCGGGCACGACACGGCGGCGCCTGGAACGACGAAGGCCGAAAAGCCCGACGCGGGCACCCGCAAGCTGCTCTACTACCGCAACCCGATGGGCCTGCCGGACACCTCGGCGACGCCCAAGAAGGATTCGATGGGGATGGACTACATCCCCGTCTACGAAGGCGAGGACAGCGACGGCAACGTCGTGACCCTCTCGCCCGGCAAGGTCCAGCGCACCGGCGTGCGGACCGAGGTCGTCGAGCGCCGGGTCGTGGCGCAGCCCGTCCGGGTGCCCGGAACGGTCGCCCTCGACGAGCGTCGGGTGACGGTCATCGCGACCCGCTCGGACGCCTACGTCGACCACGTCGAGAACGTCACCACCGGCGACCGCGTCCGAAAGGGCCAGGCGCTGGTCCACGTCTACTCGCCCGAGATCAACGCGGCGGCGGCCCAGCTCATCGCCAACCCCGGCTTCGACGGGTCTCGGAGGCGCCTACAGAACCTGAACGTCTCCGAGGCGGTCATCGAGGAGATGGAGCGCACCCGGAAGGTGCCGATGGCGATCACGTGGTCTGCGCCCCGGGACGGCATCGTCCTGCAGCGGACCGCCATCGAGGGCATGAAGGCCGCGGCCGGCGACACCCTGTTCCGCATCGGCGACATCGCGACGATGTGGGTACTGGCCGACGTGCCGGAGCGCGACCTCGCCAACGTCCGCGTCGGGCAGGTCGCCACGATCCGCCTGCGTTCGGCCCCGGGCCGTACCTTCACCGGCAAGGTCGGAGTGATCTACCCGCAGGTGAACCCTGAGACCCGGGTCACGCGGGTGCGCATCGAGCTCCAAAACCCGGACGGCACGCTCCTGCCCGACATGTACGCCGACGTCGAGATCGCGACGGGCGACGCCAAGCCGGTCGTGGCGGTGCCGGACGACGCGGTCATCGACACCGGCGAGCGCCAGGTCGTGCTGATCGACCGGGGCCAGGGTCGCTTCGAGCCCAAGGCCGTGAAGGTCGGCGTGCGCGGCGGCGGCTACACCGAGATCCGCGACGGCGTCGCGGCCGGCGACACGGTGGTGACGGCGGCGAACTTCCTCATCGACGCCGAGAGCAACCTGAAGGCGGCGCTGCAGGGCATGGCGCCCCCCAAGGACGACCGGCAGGCCGCCGACGCGGGAGCGACGCCATGATCGCGCGCCTCATCGGCTGGTCGGCCCGCAACCTCGTCCTGGTGCTGGTCGGAACCGTGTTCGCGGTCGCGGCCGGCGTCCTGGCGCTGCGGACCCTTCCGCTCGACGCCATCCCCGACCTCTCGGACGTGCAGGCCATCGTCTACACCGAGTACCCGGGTCAGGCTCCGCAGGTCGTGGAGGATCAGGTCACCTACCCGCTGACCACCGCCATGCTGACGGTGCCGAAGGCCAAGGTCGTGCGGGGCTTCTCGTTCTTCGGCGTGTCGTTCGTCTACATCATCTTCGAGGACGGCACCGATCCGTACTGGGGCCGCTCGCGGGTGCTCGAATACCTCAACGCCGCCGCCAGCAAGCTCCCGGCCGGCGTGACCCCGACGCTCGGGCCCGACGCGACGGGCGTGGGCTGGGTCTACCAGTACGTCGTGGTCGCCAAGGAGCGAACGCTCGCGGAACTCCGGTCGCTGCAGGACTGGGTCGTCCGGTTCGGTGCCTCGCGCGCCGAGGGCGTGGCCGAGGTCGCCGGCGTCGGCGGCTTCGTCAAGCAGTACAACGTCGTGGTCGACCCAAACCGGCTGCGGGCGCAGGGCATCAGCCTCAACAAGCTCCGGGACGCGATCCGGTCGAGCAACGCCGACGTCGGCGGCCGCACGGTGGAACTCTCCGAGTTCGAGTTCATGGTGCGCGGCCGCGGCTATCTGCGCAGCGTCGCCGACATCGAGAACATCGTCCTGAAGACCGCGGGCGGCACGCCGCTGCGGGTCCGGGACGTGGCCCGCGTCGAGCTCGGCCCGGACGAGCGGCGAGGCCTCACGGAGATGAACGGCGAGGGCGAGGTCGCCGGCGGCATCGTCCTGCAGCGCTTCGGCGCGAACGCGCTGAACGTCATCGAGGGGGTGAAGGCGAAGCTCGCGGAGGTGGCGAAAAGCCTGCCCGCGGGCACCGAGATCCTGCCGGTCTACGACCGCTCGCAGCTCATCGACGCGGCCATCGAGACCCTGCGTCACACGCTCGTCGAGGAGAGCATCGTCGTCTCCATCGTCTGCATCGTGTTCCTGCTGCACGTCCGGAGCGCGCTCGTCGCCATCCTGATGCTGCCCGTGGGAATCCTCATGGCGTTCGTCGGCATGCGGGCGCTGGGTCTGGGCGCCAACATCATGAGCCTCGGCGGCATCGCCATCGCGGTCGGCGCCATGATCGACGCCGCCATCGTCATGATCGAGAACGCCCACAAGCACCTGGAGCGGGCGCCGCCGGGCAAGCCCCGGGTCGAGATCCTGGTGGAGGCAGCCTCCGAGGTCGGTCCGTCGTTGTTCTTCTCGCTCCTCATCATCACGGTCTCGTTCCTGCCCATCTTCACCCTGGAGAGCCAGGAAGGACGGCTGTTCGGGCCGCTGGCCTTCACCAAGACCTTCGCCATGGCGGCGGCCGCGATCCTGTCGGTGACCCTGGTTCCGGCGCTGATGGTGCTGTTCGTGCGGGGCCGGATCATCCCGGAGCACCGCAACCCGCTGAACAGGCTCCTCATCTGGCTCTACCGGCCGCTCATCGCCGGCGTGCTGCGAGCTCGCGTCCTCACCATCCTGCTCGCCCTTGGCATCCTCGCGGCGACCGTCTGGCCGGCCCGGCAACTCGGTTCCGAGTTCATGCCCGACCTGAACGAGGGCACGCTGATGTACATGCCGACGACCCTGCCGGGCGTGTCGGTGACCAAGGCCGCCGAGCTGCTGGCGACCCAGGACCGCATCATCAAGTCCTTCCCGGAGGTGGCCTCGGTCTACGGCAAGGCAGGTCGCGCCAACACCGCGACCGACCCGGCGCCGATGGAGATGTTCGAGACCATCATCACCCTGAAGCCTCAGGCAGAGTGGCGCCCGGGGGTGACGCAGGCCTCGCTCAAGGCCGAGATGGACAAGGCGCTGCAGTTCCCGGGCGTGTCGAACGCCTGGACGCAGCCGATCCGCGCCCGCATCGACATGCTCTCGACCGGCATCCGCACGCCCGTCGGCATCAAGGTGCTGGGAACGGACCTGAAGGAGATGGAGGGCGTCGCCCGCCAGGTCGAGGCGGTGGTGCGCAACGTGCCGGGCACGTCCAGCGCCTACGCCGAGCGGGTCATCGGCGGCTACTTCCTCGACATCACACCGGACCGGGAGGCGCTCGGCCGTTACGGCCTGATGGTTGGGGACGTGCAGGACGTCATCGCGACCGCACTCGGCGGCCAGAGCGTGACGAACACCGTCGAAGGGCGCGAGCGCTACACGGTCAACGTGCGCTACCCGCGGGCCTTCCGGTCCGATCCGCGGGCCATCGCCGACGAGGTGCAGGTGCCGCTGCCGGCCGGGGGCACGGTGCCGTTGCGCGAGGTCGCCAAGGTGGCGCTGACCCGCGGACCGACCTCGATCCGCACCGAGAACGGCCAGCTCGCGGTCTACATCTTCGTCGACCTGAGCGGACGCGACCTCGGCGGCTACGTCGCCGACGCACGCGCCGCCGTATCGAGGGAGGTGAAACTGCCCCAGGGCACGACCTTGCAGTGGAGCGGGCAGTACGAGTACCTGGAGCGGGCCGAGGCGCGCATGAAGGTGGTGGTGCCGCTGACGCTGCTCGTCGTCTTCCTGCTGCTGTTCATCAACTTCCGGCGCCTGACCGAGACGCTCATCGTCATGCTGTCGCTGCCGTTCGCCCTGGTCGGCGGCATCTGGCTGATGTGGTGGATGGGCTTCAATATGTCCGTGGCGGTTGCGGTCGGCTTCATCGCGCTCGCCGGCGTCGCGGCCGAGACCGGCGTGATCATGCTGGTCTACCTCGACCACGCCCTCGACGAGGTCCGGGCCGCTTGTGACCGCGAGGGGCGGCCCCTGTCCCGCGAGGATTTGCGGCGGGCCATCATGGTCGGCGCGGTCGAGCGGGTGCGCCCGAAGATGATGACGGTCACCGCCATCATGGCCGGCCTCATCCCCATCCTCTGGAGCACCGGCGCCGGCTCCGAGGTCATGCAGCGCATCGCGGTGCCGATGATCGGCGGGATGGTCTCGTCGACCGTGCTGACGCTCGTGGTGATCCCGGCGGTCTACGGCTTGGTCAAGGGCTGGGGGCTACCGAGGTCCGATACCGCGGTGAAATCCGTCGAACGTGAAACATTACCGTTGGCAGCCGAGTGAGGACGGGAGAGCGAACATGATCGACACGACGAGGACGACCCGGCGCGCCGTGGTCCTGGGCATGGCGGCATCGGTGGCCTTCGGGCGGCATGCCCTGGCGCAGGGCCTGCCAACGGTCGCGGTGACGAAGGACCCGACCTGCGGCTGCTGCGAGAAATGGGTGGCGCACCTCCGCGAAAACGGGTTCACGGTGACGGTGACCGAGGGGCCCGTGAACCCGCTCAAGGTCCGCCTCGGGGTCCCGAGGGAACTCGCCTCCTGCCACACCGCCCAGGTCGGCGGCTACGTCGTCGAGGGGCACGTCCCGGCCGGGGCGATCAAGCGCCTCCTGGTGGAGAAGCCCCAGGGTACGGGGCTGGCTGTGCCGGGGATGCCGACCGGATCGCCAGGCATGGTGGTCGAGGGCATGGAGCCGGACGTCTACGACGTCGTCCTGTTCGGGCCGTCCGGGCGCGGCACCTTCGCCCGCTATCGAGGCGACACCGTCCAGTTGTAGGCCGACAAGCATGGCGAGAGCTTGAGGACATCGTTCTCGCCACCCTGATGGCTCCGCATGCGGAAGCATTCAATGGGCGCCAGGCGGCCTTATCGCTACGTGTGTAGCCAACAATACAAGAAAAGCACGGCGGCGATGGCCAACGACGCCATCAGGAAGGACCGTTGCGCCGCCTTCAGGACATGCGGCCGTACCTTGCGTCGGCGCCTGCTTCCGCCCCCCCATTCCCCGATCTGCCGGGCGAGCTTCTTGCCGGTCATCGCCCCATGATCCGATACCGAAGCATTATCGAATGGGCGACGAGGCGTACCCGCACATGACGCTTCGGCACACTCAAGGGACTGTCTCGCCGATCAGGTCCGCCATGTGGGCACCGGCGGGGTGGCCAGTGACAGTGCGGTGGTTCTCCGAGCAGGCCGCGTAATCCGGGCCGGACATGGACATCACCAACGCGCGGGTGCCGTCCGGCGACGTGCGCGTCGCCAGGACAGCCCGGCCCGAGGGCCATACCAGCGACCCCGGGGCGGGGCCCGGCCGTGGCTCGCCGTAACGGCGCACCCCCTCGCGCCGGATGGTCTCCAGGGCGGTGTCGTAAGCCGGTCCATCGAGTGGCCGCCCGAGCCAGACGACCTGCTGCAGGCCCTGCTCCCTGCACACCACCAGGACCACCTCGACGGTGTCGGGTCCCGAGGCGAGCGGACGGTCGTGGAAATAGTACAGACCGGTCAGGTTCGCCTCGCGGTCGACCATCGAAGGCGCGTCGACTCGGTCTACGGTTCCCCAGGCCAATCCGAACGGCGCCTCGCCGGCCGTCGGTTCCACGGCCAAGGCCGCGCCTGTCCACGCCAACATCGCCAGGGCGAGCATGGGGCGGCGAGGCATCGGCTTACTCCGCCGCCTGGGGCAGGACGGGGCGTGCATGGGGACCATCCTTCTCGACGGTGGCCTTCCTCGGGGCGACGGCACCAGCGAAGCGCGCGTAGAGGGCCGGCAGGACAACGAGGGTCAGCAGGGTCGCGCTGATCAATCCGCCGATCACCACGGTGGCGAGCGGCCGCTGGATCTCGGCCCCCGTCTCGGTCGCCAGCGCCATCGGCACGAACCCGAGCGATGCCACGAGGGCCGTCATCGCCACCGGCCGGAGCCGGGTCATCGCACCCTCCAGGATGGCCTCGCGCCGTGGCCGCCCTTCCGCAATGAGCTGCTTGATGTAGGTCAGCATCACGAGGCCGTTGAGCACCGCCACCCCGGACAGGGCGATGAAGCCCACCGCAGCGGGCACCGAGAACGGCATCCCCCGCAGCCACAGGGCGGCGATGCCGCCGGTCAACGCCAGCGGGACCGCGCTGAACACCAGGAGGGCGTCCCGCGCCGAGTTCAGGGCCGAGAACAGCAGCAGGAAGATCAGGAAGAAGCACACCGGGACAACGACCATCAGGCGCTGCCGGGCCGAGGCGAGGTTCTCGAACTGCCCGCCCCAGGTCACGTAGTAGCCCGCCGGTAGCTGGACCCCCGATGCGACTTTGGCCTGCGCCTCGGAAACGAGCGAGCCGATGTCTCGACCGCGCACGTTAGCCGTGACCACGACCCGCCGCCGCCCGTTCTCGCGCGAGATCTGGTTCGGCCCTTCCGTGACCGAGAAGCTCGCGACCTGCTTAAGCAGCACCGAAGCGGCGCGCCCGTTCAGTCCCGCAGGCAGGGGCACCGGGATGTTCTCCAGCGCCTCGCGGTCCTCGCGCACCTTGTCGTTGAGGCGCACGACGATGGGGAAGCGGCGGTCGCCCTCGAACACCATGCCGGCCTCGCGGCCGCCGATGGCCGCGCCGATGACGTCCTGGATCGAGGACGTGCTCAGGCCGAGGCGGGCCGCTTCCGTCTTGTTGATCTTGATCTCCAGGAACGGCAGGCCCGCCGTCTGCTCGACCTTGACGTCGTCGGCACCCTCGGTCCCGCGCAGGATCGCGGCGACCTGGTTGGCGGCCTTGAGCATCGGTTCGAACTCCTCGCCGAACACCTTCACGGCGAGGTCGCCGCGGGTGCCGGCCAACAACTCGTTGAAGCGAAGCTGGATCGGCTGCGAGAACTCGTAGACGTTGCCGGCGAGCCCCCCCAGGGTCTTCTCGATCCGCTCCTGCAGGTCGGCCTTGGACAGGTCCGGTTCGGGCCATTCCTCCTGCGGCTTCAGGATGACGAAGGTGTCGGACGAGCTCGGCGGCATCGGGTCGGAGGCGACCTCGGCGGTGCCGGTCTTCGAGAAGACGTAGGCGACCTGGGGGAATCGGCTGATGGCCTGCTCGACCTTCAGCTGCATCGCCTGCGACTGGGTCAGCGAGGTCGACGGGATGCGCTGGGCGTTCAGCGCGATGCTCTTCTCGTCGAGCTGGGGGATGAACTCCTGCCCCAGCTTTGTGAACAGGAAACCGGCGCCGACGAGCAGGACCAGGGCGACGGCGACGAAGGTCATCGGGACGCGCAGGGCGGCACCGAGGACCGGACGGTAGGCCGCCTTGATCCCGCGGATGATGACGTTGTCCTTCTCCGTGACCTTGCCGGTGATGACGATGGCGATCATCGCCGGCACGAAAGTCAGCGAAAGAACGAAGGCAGAGACGAGGGCGATGATGACGGTGAGCGCCATCGGCTCGAACATCTTGCCCTCGACCCCGGTGAAGGTGAGCAGCGGCACGTAGACGAGGATGATGATGGCCTGCCCGTAGAGGGACGGCTTGATCATCTCCTCGGCCGAGGCGCGCACGGTGACGAGGCGCTCCTCCAGGTCGAGCTTGCGCCCGAGCTCCCCCTGTCTCTCGGCGAGGTGGCGAAGGGCGTTCTCGGTGATGATGACGGCCCCATCGACGATGAGGCCGAAGTCGAGGGCGCCGAGGCTCATCAGGTTGGCGCTGATCCGACCCTGGACCATGCCGGTCATGGTCATCAGCATCGCCACCGGGATCACCAGCGCCGTGACGATGGCGGCGCGGATGTTGCCGAGCAGCAGGAACAGGATGACGATGACGAGGGCGGCGCCCTCGGCCAGGTTCTTGGCCACGGTCCGGATCGTGGCCTCGACCAGCAGGGTCCGGTTGAGGACGGTCTGGACCTCGACGCCGGGCGGGAGCGTGCGGCGGATCTCGGCCATGCGGGCGTCGACGGCCGCCGCCACGGTGCGGCTGTTCTCGCCGATCAGCATCAGGGCGGTGCCGATGACGACCTCGCGCCCGTCCTCGCTGCCCGACCCGGTGCGCAGGTCGCGCCCGATCCGGACCTCGGCGATGTCGGAGATGCGCACCGGCACGCCGCCGCGCGTGGTCACGACCACGGAGCCGATGTCCTCCATGGTCTCCAGGCGGCCGGCGGCGCGCACGACGTAGCCCTCGCCGTTGTCCTCCAGGTAGCGCGCGCCCTGGTTGGCGTTGTTGGCCTCCAGCGCCCGGCCGATGTCGGCGAACGACAGGTCGAGGGCCGTCAGCTTCATCGGGTCCGGCTGGACATGGTACTGCTTGTCGAAGCCGCCGATGCTGTCGACGCCGGCGACGCCCGGCACGGTCTTCACCTGGGGGCGGATGATCCAGTCCTGGACCGTACGCAGGTAGGCGGTGCGTTCGAGCTCGGTCGCGAGCCGCTGGCCCTCCGGGGTCAGGTAGCTCCCGTCACCTTGCCAGCCCGCCTTGCCGTCCGGGGAGACCTTACGATCCTTCGGTTGGGCGTAGTGGATCGACCACATGTAGATCTCGCCGAGGCCCGTCGAGATCGGGCCCATGTGCGGCTCGGCCCCCGGCGGCAGGGTCGACTTGGCCTCGCCGATCCGCTCCGCGACCTGCTGCCGTGCGAAGTAGATGTCGAGCTTTTCGGAGAAGACGGCGGTGACCTGGGAGAACCCGTTGCGCGAAAGCGAGCGGGTGTATTCCAGCCCCTTGATGCCGGCGAGCGCGGTCTCGACCGGGTATGTCACCTGCTTCTCGATATCCACGGGACTGAGGGAAGGCGCCGTGGTGTTGATCTGCACCTGGTTGTTGGTGATGTCCGGCACCGCGTCGATGGGGAGCTTGGTCAGCGAGAAAACTCCGAAGCCGGCCGCTAAGAGCGACAGGAGCACCACGAGCCAGCGCTGGTGGACGGAGAAGTCGAGGATCTTCGAGATCATGGCCGGTCCCCGCTCAATGGTCGTGGTCGGCTTCGGCCTTGCCGAGCTCGGCCTTCAGGACGAAAGAGTTGGCGACAGCAACCTCGTCGCCGGGCTTCAGCCCCGAGAGGATCTCGAAGGCGTCGTCGTCGGCCTTGCCGATGGTCACGTCCCGGCGTTCGAAGCCCTCCGCTGTGCGAACGAACACGACCTTCTCGCCACCGATGGTCTGGATGGCGGACTTCGCCAGCCGGACCCCGACCTTGTCCTGCGCGATCTCGACCTCGGTGGTCACGAAGGTGCCGGGGCGCCAGGCCATGTCCTTGTTCGGCAGGGCGACGATGACCCGGGCCGAGCGCGTCTCGGGGTTGAGGATCGGGCTGACGAAGACGACCTTGCCCTCGCCGCGGGGACCATCGTCGCCTCCGACGATGGTGACCTTGGCGCCCTCGCGGACCTTCGAGAGCTCCGTGGTCGGGATGGCGAGCTCGATCCACACGGAGGACAGGTCGGCGACCGTGTAGACGTCGGCCGGATCGCCCTCCTTGCCCACTGCGGTTCCGACATCGACCTTACGCTCGACCACGCGGCCGGCGAGCGGGGACTTGAGCTCGTAGCGGCGCAGCGACGACAGGTTCGGGGTGGTCTCGTCCTTCTTGGCGGACGTCGCGACCTCGGCCGCGTTCAGCCCCAGGGCCGACAGCTTCTGCCGGGCGAGGTCGACGCGCAGGGTCGCCTCCGAGTATGCGGCCTTGGCGTTCAAAAACGCCGATTCCGCCGAGATCCGCTTGTCCCAGAGCGCCTGCTGCCGGTCGAAGTTCGTCTTCTCCAGGTCGGCCTTGACCGTCGCGGTGAGGAAGTCGCTCTTCGCCTCGGCCACCTCGCGGCTGTCGAGGACGGCCACGACCTCGCCCTTGGCGACCTCCTCGCCGAGGCGCTTTCGCATCTCGGAGACGGTGCCGACGACGCGCACGGGCACCCGTGCGATCCGGTCCGCGTCCTGGGCGATGGTGCCCGGCACCAGCAGGTGGCGCGATAGGGTGCCGCCCTCGACCGTCGCCAGCTTGATGTCCTGCTCGGCGGCCTGCTCGGCGGACATCTTGATCTTGCCCTCGCCCTCCTCGTCGTGGCCGTGCGCCTCGCCCTCGGCGTGCTTGTGGCCGCCCGCTTCCGGCTTAGCCTCACCCACGGCATGCTCATGGCCGGGCTCGCCCTGACCGTGCCCGTCGTCGGCGGCTGCGGTCGTCGGCTTGATCATGGCTGCGTTGGTCGGCGGCGCTGCCCGGGCGTTCGTCAGGCCGGCGGCGGCGAGTGCGCCCTGCACGACCTCGGACACGCGGGGGAAGGCACCGCCGATGGCGATGCCGATGGCCAGGAAGGCCACGGAAAGAAATGCACGCATGGGAAAGGACCGGGTCCGCCGGGGACGTCGCAACGCCGTTCGTGCGGCTTGGGACGGTCCCGTACTGGGGTTTCGCGATGGTGAGGCGGCAGGGTCCTGCGAGGGGCCGGCCGGGACGTGCCACGGACGTGGCGACGTCGCCTCAGGCGCGAGGCGGCCTGGGAAGGCGGTCGGGCGAGACCGATCCGATGGCAGTGGTTACGGTCGCATAGGAGGCGCGCGCGTTCCCGCGGGACGGGAGGGCAGGCGTCACGTCGACGTTCAGGGCTTGGTGGCAGCCGCAGTTGGCGTGGCAGGCCGGGCAGGTATCGGCGTGATCCGTTCGGGCGACATCCGTCGGGGCCGACATGGAGAGTTCGTGACTGACGGACCGATGTGCCTCGGCGGAATGGATCGCGCCGGGGACCACGAGCGCCATGACCAGGACGAGCGAAAGCCCGCGGACGGTGGTCGCCCACCAGCCGCGCATCGTCTCGTAGGCCCTGATCCGGGGTCCCGTGGTCATGGTCGCCTTATGAACCATTCAGGGCCACCCGTATATGCCGGGTGACCCTCGACGAGGACGGAGCCTCAATAATCGTCGTGATGATGATGGTGGTGGTGCTCGCGCTCGCCGTAGAACCGACGCTCCCCATAGAAGGCTCGGTCGCCATAATCCCGTTGCGGACGGTGGATGACGACGTCGTCGTGGTCGCCGTGATGGTAGCGGTCGACATGGGCGCCGCCCCGCCGATCGAAATCGCCGCCGTAGTATTGGGCCGACGCCGCGGCGGGGGCGAGGATCAGGGTTGCGGCGAGTAGGGCTGAAATGTGGGCGCGCATGGCTCGTTCCTCGTGGGATGATGCCGCCAGGATGGCCATGGTGCCTTGAACGGGGCCTGAAACCTACGTTCATCCATCCTGGAGGCTTCCGGTGCTCCCGTGGCCTCGCGAACGAGGATCGCGAGGCCACGGACCGGCCGGTTCAGAGGCGCTCGATCACGGTTTTGCGACGCTCGCCGCCATTGGCCGCCCTTCGATGGCGGCGGTACGTCGGTGCGGTCCACCCAGCCAATCCCCCGACATCGCCACGATGGGATACCCCCGGGACGGAGGAATCCGGTCAGCCGATCATCTCGTCGAGAAGGAGGAGGAGCAGGAAGCCCACGAAGAACATCGCGGTGACCCAGGGCCTGTCTTCCGTCTCGTGTGCCTCGACGAGCAGTTCCTCCGTCACGAGGTACAGGAGCGCGATCAGCCCGAAGGCGAGGAAGCCGCCCTGGACGGCCGCTGGTAGCGCGCCGATGGGCCCGCCGAGGAGCGCCCCGAGGGGCAGGAGGAGGACAAGGGCGGCCGTCAGGCCGACGACCTTCCGCTTCGAGGCGCCGCCCTCGCCGAGCTCGTTGGCCACCGTCAGGCCGAGGAACAGCACCTCGATGGTCAGGGCGACGGTGAGCAGGATGCCGGCCTTGCCCCCGGCCGCGAAGGCGATGCCGAGCACCAGGCCGTCCACCAGGATGTCGATGCCGGTGACCGACATCAGGCCGACCGGCCCTTTCACGCGTTGCTCCAGGGCGCGGACGCCGAGCATCGCCGCAACCCCGAGCCCGCCGCCGATTAGGGTGGCCCAGATCGATCCGGCATGCTTGAGGTCCGGCAGGATCTCGCCCGCCGCCGCGGCGAAGACGACGCCGGCCGCGAAATGCTGGATGGCGCTGACCAGGACCGGGCCTGGCCGCAGGTTGACCGCGACCGCCGCTCCGACGATGGCGGCGACCGCGGGGATGAGCGTATAGACCCAGGCTGGCATCACGCCCTCAGACGACGTGGTCGGGCGCGAGGGCGCAGGCGTTGTCGGCGCTCGTCTCGACCTGCAGGGTGGTGTGGCCGATGCCGAACCGTTCCCTGATCCCGGCGGCTGCGTCCATCAGGAAGGCGTCGTCGGGGCGGCCGCCGGGCATCAGAAGGTGCGCCGTCAGGCAGGTCTCGGTGGTGCTCATCGCCCAGACGTGCAGGTCGTGCAGGGCGGTGACGCCCGGCAGTCCTTTGAGGTGGCTTCGGACGGCGGCCGGATCGATGCCGGGCGGGACGGCGGCGAGGGACAGCGTGAGGCTGTCGCGCAGGAGGCCCCAGGTGCTCCATACGATGACCGCGACGATGGCGATGCTGACGACGGGATCGAGCCAGGTCCACCCGGTATAGAGGATCACGAGGCCGGCGATGACCACGCCCGCCGAGACGGCGGCGTCGGCGGCCATGTGCAGGAAGGCGCCCTTGATGTTGATGTCGCCCTTGGCGCCGGAGGCGAACAGCCAGGCGGTGACGCCGTTCACGAGGATGCCGACCGCGGCCACGATCATCACGGTCTTGCCGGCGACCGGGGCTGGCTCGCCGAAGCGCTGGATCGCCTCCCAGGCGATGGCTCCGACGGCGACCAGTAGGAACACCGCGTTGAAAAGGGCCGCCAGGATCGACGACCCCTTCATCCCATAGGTGTAGCGGGCGCTTGGGGCGCGCTTGGCAAGCACCATGGCGACCCAGGCCACCACGAGGCCGAGCACGTCCGAGAGGTTGTGGCCGGCATCCGCGAGCAGGGCGACCGAGTTCGCGAGGACGCCAAAGGTGGCCTCGACGGCGACGAAGCCTACGTTGAGGGCGATGCCGATGGCGAACGCCTTCCCGAAGCTCGCCGGGGCGTGCGCGTGTCCCGGTCCATGCGCATGCCCGCCATGGTCCCCATGCCCATGGTCAGCGTGGTCTTGGTCGTGGTCGTCGTGATCCTTTGGCATTATCGTTCAGATCCTGGTCCGGAGTAGCCGCAGCGCGTTGGCCGTGACGAGCACGGTCGCGCCGGTGTCTGCGAGGATGGCGGGCCAGAGCCCGGTGATGCCGAGGACGGTCGTGCATAGCAGCACCGCCTTCAGGCCTAGCGCGATCGCCACGTTGGTCCGGATGTTCGCCATCGTCCGCCGCGACAGGACGATCATCCGGCCGACGTCAGCCACCCGTCCGTGCAGGACGGCGGCGTCGGCCGTCTCCAGCGCGACGTCCGCGGCGCCGCCCATGGCGATCCCGACATTGGCAGCGGCCAGGGCGGGCGCATCGTTGATGCCGTCCCCGACCTTCGCCACGACCTTGCCGCTCGCCTGCATCTCGCGGACGATGCCCAGCTTGTCCTGGGGAAGGAGTTCGGCCCGGGGCGTCATACCGAGCGTTTTCGCGATGGCACCGGCGGTCCTGCGGTTGTCCCCCGTCAGCATGACCACGTCGACGCCGAGCGCGCGGAGAGCGGCGATGCCCTCCACGGCGTCGGGCCTCGGCTCGTCCCGCATCGCCACGAGCCCCGCCACGGCGGTGCCAGCGATGAGGACGGAAACCGTCTTGCCCTCGTCGGTCAGGGTCGTGACGCGCGAGGCCTGCTCAAGGGTGAGGTCGACGCGTCCGGCGGCCGCCTGGGCCGATCCGAGGAAGATTTCTATCCCGCCGACCGTCCCGAGAATTCCCGTTCCGGCGAGGGCCTCGGCTGGGCCTGCCGGCGGGACCGGGGCTCCGACCTCCTTTGCCTTGGCCAGGATCGCGCGGGCGAGCGGATGGTTCGAGCCGCTTTCCAGGGCGGCCGCGAGGGACAGCACCTCGCGTTCGGAGCGCTCGAAGGTGACCACGTCCGTGACCCGGGGCTGCCCCAGGGTCAGGGTACCGGTCTTGTCGAAGGCCACCATCGTGACCGTGCCGAGGGTTTCGAGGACGGCGCCGCCCTTGATCAGGAGGCCGCGGCGGGCGCCCGCCGACAGACCCGCCGCGATGGCCGCCGGCGTCGAGATGACCAGGGCGCACGGGCATCCGATGAGGAGGACCGCCAGGCCCTTGTAGATCCATTCGTGCCATGGGCCGCCGTGGAGGAGCGGCGGCACCGTCGCGATCAGCACCGCGACCGCGACGACGGCCGGCGTGTAGTACCGGGAGAAGCGGTCGATGAACCGCTCGGTCGGGGCCTTGGCGTCCTGGGTTTCCTCGACGAGGCGGACGACCCGGGCGATGGTGTTGTCGCGCGCCGCCGCTGTGACCCGCACGCGCAGGACGGACCCGCCGTTGATGGTCCCCGCGAAGACCGGATCGTCCACGGACTTCCGCTTCGGCACGCTCTCGCCGGTCACGGGCGCCTCGTCGACCTCGCCGATCCCCTCCGACACCGTTCCGTCCGCGGGGATGCGGTCGCCCGGGCGCACCATCACCGTCGATCCGATCATCAGCGTCTCCGCCGGGACCTCTTCGACGCGTCCGTCACGCTCGACGAGGGCGGTTCGCGGCACGAGATCGGTCAGGCCGCGGATCGAGGCACGTGCGCGGCTCGCCGCGACGCCTTCGAGGAGTTCGCCGACGAGGAACAGGAACACCACGCTCGCCGCCTCCTCGACGGCGCCGATGAAGACCGCGCCAACGGCCGCGATGGTCATGAGCATCTCGATGGAGAACGGCGTCCCGAGGCGGGCTGCCACGAGGGCCCGCCAGGCGATCGGCACGAGGCCGACCGCCATGGCCGCCAGGAAGGCGTAGGGGGCCATTGCGGGATAGGCCTGGCCGGCAAGGTACGCCGCCGCGAGCGATCCGCCGCACGCCAGGGTGAGGCATCCCCGCGGGCCACGCCACCACGCTGGATCGTCCCCCTTGGATGCGGGTACGTTCGGTTGTTCACCCGTCCCGGAAGCGCCATCGACCGCAGGGTCGGCGACGCCGAAGCCGAGTGAGGTCACGGTGGCGGCCAGCGTCGCCCGCGTGACGCCGGCGCGGTGCCGGATCGTCACCGTGCCGGCGGGGACCGAGACGGCGACGTCCACGATCCCGTCCAGGCGGCGGACGGCGTTCTCGATCTTCGCTGCGCACGAGCCGCAATCCATTCCCGAGACGACCAGCCGGAGCGGCGGGATCGCGGATCGGATGGCGTCGTCTGGTGGGCCGGGGATCGCGACGTCTGGTCTGGCCATCGACGGTCTTCCTTCTGGGTCGACGACGGCTTAATTCCTCCAGCGGCTGGAGGAGCAAGCGATAAATGGAAATTTCCATCGGCGAGCTATCGAAACGCACGGGCGTCCTCGCGACGACGGTGCGCTACTACGAGGATGTCGGCCTGATGCCGGCCCCGCCACGCACCGCCGGGGGGCGTCGAAGCTACGGGCAGGCCCATGTGGCGCGGCTGGCCTTCATCCGCCACGCCCGGCAGCTCGGTTTCGAGGTCGATGCCATCCGCGAGTTGCTCGCGCTTAACGCCCGGCCGGAGCTTCCCTGCGCGGAGGTCGACGTCATCGCCCGGCGGCATCTCGCCGAGGTCGACGGGCGCATCGAACGCCTCACCGCTTTAAGGGCCGAACTCTCGCGCATGGTCGGCGAATGTGGGCACGGACGCGTCGGCGAGTGCCGGGTCATCGAAGTCCTGTCCGACCACGGCGAATGCCTAGGCGACCGTCATTGAGGACCGGTTAGGCACGTCAAGCCGAGCCGAAATGACCGAGTTGCCCGTCGCCACCTCGCCCGGGTCGCCTGGCTCACTACCCTGAGCGGCGAGCTTTCGTGCATGATCGGCGAATGCGGGAATGGAGCGGTCGGAGAATGCCGGGTCATTGGCGCACTCTCCGGCCATCGACGGCGCGGTATCGGTCGGCATCAGCAATCCGAGGGCCCTTGACCTTACCACCATGGGAAGCACCATCTCGGTATGACGTCACCAAACAGGATAGTCGTCATGTTCGAGATCAAGGTTACCAGGATGAACTGCGGCGGCTGCGCCAAGTCGGTGACCCGCGCGATCCACGCCGTGGATGCCGGCGCCACCGTCGCGGTCGACCTCGCCGCCGGCACGGTCGCGATCGCCAGCACCGCCGGTGCCCCGGTCGGACGCTTTGTCGATGCCGTCCGAGCCGCCGGCTACGGGGCCGATACCTTGCCCCTCGCGGCCTAATCGACAGGCATCGGAAACCAACGTCCGGGTCGATAGGACGCGGTGTAGCTGAGGGCGCCCTACGACTCGACCACTGGCTGCAAGTTCAACCTTGACATGGAGGAAATGACGACGGGCTATGCCGTCGCGGACCCCACGCTGCTCAAGAACCTGAAACCGGGAGACTTCGTCGAATTCGATGCCGATCGGGCGAAAGGCCACTACGCCGTCACGACGATACGAAAGGTGCGATGAGGACGGTTTCTTGAGACCCGTCAGACACTGGGGTGGGCCTCGGCGCAAGTCACGTGACTCCACCTCGCCGATAGCGAGCGAAGGTGCTGCGCACGTTCAAGCGTATCGCCTCATAATTCTCGAAGCGAATCGAGCATTCCCGAAAAACTCGGTCCTGTCGTGAGATTGGCGGGCATCGGAAGGGGTGATGCGCATTTACTCGGCCGCCTTGGCGGATCGTCGGTACATGCGTTCGGCCGGTTGCAGGATCAATGGCGCCTTCCCGAACCGCGTGTAGAGCGCCGGCAGGAGGGCGAGGGTGAGCAGGGTCGCGCTGATCAAGCCGCCGATGACCACGGTCGCCAGCGGCTTCTGGACCTCCGCCCCCGTGCCCGTCGCCAGCGCCATCGGCACGAAGCCGAGCGCCGCGACGAGTGCGGTCATCACCACCGGTCGGAGCCGGGTCATCGCCCCCTCGCGAACGGCGGTCGGGACGTCGGCCCCATCGGCGACCAGTTGCTTGACATGGTTGAGGAGCACGAGGCCATTGAGGACCGCCACCCCGGATAGGGCGATGAACCCGACCGCCGCCGAAACCGAAAACGGCATACCCCGCAGCGACAGGGCCGCGACGCCGCCGGTGAGCGCCAACGGCACCGCGCTGAACACGATGGCCGCGTCGCGCGCCGAGCCGAGCGCCCCGAGCAGCAGGATGAAGATCAGGGCGAAGCAGGCCGGCACCACGACCATCAGGCGCTGGCGCGCCGCCGTCAGGTTCTCGAACTGGCCGCCCCAGCGCACCTCGTAGCCCGCCGGCAGCGTCACCTCCTTAGCGATGCGTGCCTGCGCCTCCGCCACGAGAGAGCCGATGTCGCGTCCGCGCACGTTGGCGGTCACCACCACCCGACGGCGTCCGTCCTCGCGGCTGACCTGGTTGGGCCCTTCGGTGAAACTGAACGAGGTGACCTGGCGGAGCGGCACGCTCGCGCCCTCCGCCATCCCGGTCTTGGCCGGCAGCGGCAGCGGCAGGTTCTTCAGTGCCTCGACGTCGCCGCGGATCGCGTCGGAGAGGCGCACTACGATCTTGAAGCGACGGTCGCCCTCGAACACCAAGCCGGCGTCCTTGCCGCCGATGGCCGTGCCGATGACGTCCTGCACGTCGGCGAGGCTCAGGCCCCGCCGGGCGATCTCGCGCCGGTCGATCCTGATGTCCAGGAACGGCAGGCCGACCGCCTCCTCGACCTTCACGTCCGCCGCGCCGTCGAGCCCGCGCAGGATGCCGGCGATCCGGTTGGCGCCCTCGACCATCGGCCCGAACTCCTCCCCGAACACCTTCACCGCAAGGTCGTCGCGGACGCCCGCGACGAGCTCGTTGAAGCGCATCTGGATCGGCTGGGAGAACCCGAGCAGGGCGCCGGGGATCAGCTTCGCCTCCGCCTCAAGCTGGCCGATCATGGCCTCCTTGGTCAGGTCCGGATCGGGCCACGCCGCCTGGGGCTTCATGATGAGGTAGGCGTCACAGGCGTTGGGCGGCATCGGGTCGGCGGCGATGTCCGGGGTGCCGCACCGCGAGAACACGAAGGCGACCTGCGGAAACTTGCTCATCGCCTCCTCGACGCCGAGCTGCATCGATTGCGACTGCGAGATCGAGGTCGACGGGATGCGCCGGGCCTCCATGACGATGTTCTTCTCGTCGAGCGTCGGGGCGAACTCCTGCCCGAGGGTCGTGAACAAGGCGGCCGCGAGTCCGAGAACGACCACCGCCCCCGCGACGAAGGCTATGGGCGCCCGGATCGCACCGTCGAGGAGTGGGCGGTAGGCCGCCTTGATCCCCCGGATGAGGGCGTTTTCGGACTCGCTCACGCGGCCGGTGACGAAGGTCGCGATCATCGCCGGCACGAAGGTCAGCGAGAGAATGAATGCCGCCACGAGGGCGATCAGGACTGTCAGCGCCATCGGCGTGAAGGTCTTGCCCTCGACCCCGGTGAAGGTGAGGAGCGGCACGTAGACGAGGATGATGATCGCCTGCCCGTAGACGGTCGGCTTGATCATCTCCTCGGCCGAGACCCGTACCGTCGTGAGCCTCTCGTCCCGCGTGAGCTTGCGACCGAGCTCGTGCTGGCGCTCGGCGAGGTGGCGCAGGCTGTTCTCGGCGATGATGACCGCGCCGTCGACGATCAGGCCGAAGTCTAGCGCGCCCAGGCTCATAAGGTTGGCGCTGATGCGGCCTGCCAACATACCGGTGGCGGTCAGCATCATCGCCACCGGGATGACCAGCGCCGTGATGATGGCGGCGCGGATGTTGCCGAGCGCCAGGAACAGTACGACGATGACGAGGAGCGCCCCCTCGGCGAGGTTCCTGGCCACCGTCTTGATCGTGGCGTCGACGAGCTCGGTCCGGCTCAGGAGGGTTCGCGCCACGATGCCCGGAGGCAGCAGCTTGTTGATCTCGGTTATCTTGGCATCCGCCGCGGCCGACACCGTGCGGCTGTTGCCGCCTATGAGCATCAGGGCGGTACCGAGCACCACCTCGTGCCCGTTCTCGCTGGCCGAGCCGGTCCGGAGCTCGCGCCCGATGGTGACGTTCGCGACGTCGCGAACCGGGATCGGCACCCCGGCGCGGGTCGCGACCACGATCTCGGCGATCTCGCCCATGTTCTCGATCAGGCCGCCGGCCCGGACGATGTAGCCCTCGCCGTTGCGCTCGACGTAGTTGGCCCCACGAGTGGCGTTGTTGGCCTCGATGGCATCGGCCACGTCCTTGAACGACAGGCCGTAGCCCACGAGCCGCATCGGGTCGGGCTGGACCTGGTACTCCTTGACGTAGCCGCCGATGGCGTCGGCGCCGGCGACCCCGGGCACGCTCTTCATCTGCGGCCGGATGATCCAGTCCTGCACCGTGCGGAGGTAGACCGTGCGACGGAACTCGTCGGTCAGGCGCTCGCCCTCGGGGGTCAGGTAGCTGCCGTCCGTCTGCCAGCCGGGCTTGCCGTCCCGGACGGGCGCCCCTTCGCCCGGCGGGAGGTACTCGACCGCCCACCAGTAGATCTCCCCGAGGCCGGTGGAGATCGGCCCGAGCTTGATCTCGACCCCGGGCGGCAGCGTCCCGCGGACCTCGACGAGGCGCTCGTTGACCTGGGCGCGGGCGAAGTAGACGTCGACCTTGTCGCTGAACACCGCGGTGAGCTGGGCGAAGCCGTTGCGCGAGAACGAGCGCATGGTCTCCAGGCCGGGGGTCCCGGCGAGCGCCCGCTCGATCAGCACCGTGACCTGCTTCTCGATCTCGACCGGCGTCAGCGACGTGGCGACGGCGTTGATCTGGACCTGGTTGTTGGTGACGTCGGGCACGGCGTCGATGGGTAGCCGGGACAGCGACCACGCGCCGAGGGCGGTGGCGATGAGGGTCACCAGGATGACCGCGTAGCGATTGGTGACGGAGAAGGCGAGGATCGGGCGGATCATGGCTCAGTCCTCCGCCGCGGCCTTGCCGAGCTCGGCCTTCAGGATGAAGCTGTTGCCGATGACGATGACGTCGCCGGGCTCCAGCCCCGTGGTGATCTCGACGTGCCCGTCGTCGGAGCGCCCGACTCCGATGGGTCTCGCCTCGAAGCCGCCCTCGACCTTCACGAACACGGTCGGCTTGCCCGCGATGGTCTGGATCGCCTCGGAGGGGACGAGGGTGCGCACCGGCTTGTCCGAGACCGCGATCTCCGCCGATACGAAGGACCCGGGCCGCCACCGCTCCTCGGGGTTGGGCAACTCGGCCACGACCCGGGCGGCGCGGGTGTTCTGGTCGAGGACCGGGCCGATGAAGACGATCCTGCCCTCGGCGCGCTCGCCGGTCGCCTGGGTCCACACGGTGACCGTCTGGCCCTCGCGCGCCAGCGGCAGGTCGCCCGGAGAGACCGCGAGGTCGACCCAGACCTGGGCAAGGTTGACCACACTGTAGAGCTCGGTCTCCAGGTTGTCGCGTCCTACCGCGGCGCCGAGGTCGACCCTGCGTTCGACGATCTTTCCGGCGATGGGGGACCGGATCTCCTGTCGCTCGAACTGCGCCGCCGGCAGGGTCGGCAGGGCCTCGATCTCGGCGGGGCTCAACCCAAGAAAAGTGAGCTTGCGCCGGGCCGAATCGACCTTGACCTTGAGCTCCTCGTAGCTCGCCTGAGAACGAAGGTACTGCTGCTCGGACGAGATGCGCTTGTCCCACAGCGACTGGTCGCGCTCGTACAGGGTCTTCTGCAGGCCGGCGGACAGGCGGGCGGCGAGGTACTCGCTCTTGGTGTCGGCGATCTCGCGGCTGTCGAGCAGGGCGACGACCTCGCCCTTGGCGACCCGGTCGCCGAGGCCCTTGCGCAGCTCAGCCACCGTCCCCTGGGTCTTCACCGCGATGCGGGCGGTGTTGTTGGCGCTCGGGACGATGGTGCCCGGCACGTGGAGGTGGCGGGCGAGCCGACCGCCCTGGACGGCGTCGGTGCGGATGCCGGCCTTGGCGATCTGGTCCTGGGTCAATCGGACGAGGCCCGGCTCCTCGGGCTTCGGTACCGCCGCCGGCATCGATGCAGGGCTGCCGGTGGCAGCGGGAGTGGTTGGGAGAAGCCCGCTTTGCGCAAGGCGTGACCGGAGCGCGTCCGGTGCGCCCGGCCAGACGGTCGCGATCAGGAAGCCGCCGCCGACAGCCCCCAGGACAAGGAGGGTACGTCTGAACATGTCGATGCCATGAGCCAACGCCGCCGGGTGCCGCCGAATGGCAGGCCCGGGGAGCGCAGGTGCGTTGGAGGAAAGGGCCCGACGGTGCCGGGCGGCCCAGCCTCAGCCCCTAGGTGGCTCGAACGGCGCCCTGCCTTCGCCGCTCCTTCGGGCGAGGTGGTGGACGGGCTGGAACCGGACGTCGGTGCCTCTCGCGGACATCGGCATGCCGGATGGGTGGGCAGTCGCCAGGGTCTGCGCGTGGGAATGCGCGTGATGGGCAAGGTCACCCGGACCGGACCCGTCGGGACCATGATCGCCGTCGTGGTCGTCGCCGTGATCGATCCCGTGGAAGGCGTGGACATGGGCGGCCGCGCTATCGCCGCGCGCTTCCGCGACCAACGGCATGACCGAGGTCGCCATCAGCACGATTGCGACGAGCACCGATAGGAACCGCCCGATCCGACCCACCCTCGACGCCACGCCTCCGCCCGATGCAGCCGTACTGGGCCGCAAATCCGTCTTCCCACATCCCACCCGGGGGGATAGGATGTCAACATGCAGCACGCGTCGCACCCCGACATCGTCAAGCGCCTCAAGCGCGCCCACGGCCATCTCGCCGGCGTCATCGCCATGATCGAGGAGGGGCGACCTTGCGTGGACCTCGCCCAGCAGCTCCACGCGGTCGAGAGCGCGATCACAAACGCGAAGCGCGTGCTGATCGAGGACCACATGGAGCATTGCCTGGCGGACGGCGTCGAACACGGGGGCAAGTCCGCCAAGGACGCCCTATCCGAGTTCAAGGCCATGGCGAAGTACCTCTAGGACCCACCGTCATGCTCGCCGTCCTTGCGAACCGGACCTACCGGCATCTCTTCGCCGCCCAGGTCATCGCCCTAATCGGCACAGGCTTGCTCACGGTCGCTCTGGGGCTGCTGGCCTACCGGCTGGCCGGGGACCGGGCCGGAGCGGTTCTCGGCACCGCCCTCGCGATCAAGATGGTCGCCTACGTCGTGGTCGCTCCCGTGGCCGGCGCGTTCACCGGGCAACTTCCCCGCCGTGCCTTCCTGGTGGCTACGGACCTCGTCCGGGCCGCCATCGCGTTGATGCTGCCCTTCGTCGATCAGGTCTGGCAGATCTACGTCCTTATCTTCGTGCTTCAGTCGGCCTCGGCGGCGTTTACCCCGACCTTCCAGGCCACCATCCCGGACATCCTGCCTGACGAGCGCGACTACACCCGGGCGCTGTCGCTCTCGCGCCTCGCCTACGACCTGGAGAACCTGCTCAGCCCGACCCTGGCGGCCCTGCTGCTCACGGTCATCAGCTACAACTGGTTGTTCGGCGGCACCGTCGTGGGCTTCCTGTGCTCGGCGGCGCTGGTCGTCTCGGTGACGTTGCCGGCGGCGACGCGGAGGGAGCGCACCGGTGGGATCTACGACCGCACCACGCGAGGCCTGCGGATCTACCTGGCGACCCCGCGCCTTCGGGGCCTGCTCGCCCTCAACCTCGCGGTCGCCACTGCAGGGGCGATGGTCATCGTCAACACCGTGGTGATCGTCCAGGCCCTGCTCGGACGCCCCCAGAACGACGTCGCCATCGCGCTCGGGCTCTTCGGGGGCGGCTCGATGATCGCGGCCCTGGTGCTGCCGCGGGTGCTCGACCGCTTGTCAGACCGTGGCGTCATGCTGCCGTCCGCGGCCTTCCTTGGCGTCGTCCTCGTCGGGGTCGCGGTGCTGACCTGGGGCGGGTCCATCGACTGGCCGGTGCTGCTCGGGACGTGGCTGGCCCTTGGGATCGGCTACTCAGCCGCCCAGACGCCTACGGGACGCCTGCTGCGTCGCTCGGCGAGCCCCGAGGACCGGCCGGCGGTGTTCGCCGCCCAGTTCGCGCTCTCGCACGCGTCGTGGCTCGTGACCTACCCGCTGGCGGGATGGCTCGGCGCCACCGTCGGGATGCCGACGACCCTGGCGGTCCTCGGCGCGCTGACCGTCGCGGGGGTCGTGGCGGCCGCCTTGCTCTGGCCCGCGTCAGACCCGGATGTCGTCGAACATGCCCACGGGGATCTCGACCCGTCCCATCCCCACGTCCAGGGGATCGGACACGGTCGGCACGAGCATGCCTTCGTCATCGACGACCTGCACCGGCAATGGCCTGCCAGGGCGGGTTGAGACCGGGCTATAATCGGGTGGGGCTTTACCCCGTTCGGCACGGTCGTCCCCTTTGATAGAGGCGCTCCGAGCCTCGCGACGAAGCGTGATTTCGCGAGTCGCCGATTCCGACGACCGCAATTTTTCTCAAGGCGGCACTTGGCCACTCATCGGAGGCGGTCTCGTTGCCGGGCACCGAGGCTGCGAACGGACCGAGAGGGACCGTCTCGGCGGTTGGACCGAATGTCGCCCCTGCCGGGGCAGCACGGGGGCCTCCGAGAAGTCCGAGACGTGTCAGCGAGACGGAAGGCGCAATGCCTCTATCGGCGCGGCACCATACGGATCTCGACCGTGAGGTGGGACAGGTTTCCGAACGGCGCGAGAAGGTGACGATAGAAGTCCGGCCCGCGCGCCTGTGCCGTGGCAACCGAGACGATGGCACCGAGGTGACCGGGGCCCAACCGCCACACGTGCAGGTCGGCGACGCGGTCGCCCT
Source organism: Methylobacterium sp. E-046 (assembly GCF_022829625.1). NCBI lineage: Bacteria > Pseudomonadati > Pseudomonadota > Alphaproteobacteria > Hyphomicrobiales > Methylobacteriaceae > Methylobacterium > Methylobacterium sp. E-046. Next base: position 115,737 of record NZ_JAKSYP010000243.1, read on the forward strand.
GTTCCTCGATGACGCTCCGCACCTTCCGGACGAGACCCTGATCGGGCTGCATGTCGAGAAGGACCCCACCCGTGTCCCGTACCAAGGTGTAGGCCCAACTCGCGATCACGACCGATCCGATGATGGCGGCCAAGGGATCCATCCAGGTCCAACCCAGGAAGCGGGCGAGCAAAAGGCCGCCGATCACCAGCACCGAGACGGCGGCGTCGGCCACCACGTGCACCACGGCCGCTCGCATGTTGTTGTCCCGGTGCATGGCGCCGTGATGCCCATGCGCATGCTCCTCGAAGGTCACGGACCCGGCCCGTTCCGATCCCGGGAAGCACAGGGTCGCCTCGAAGGCGTGGGGCTCTGGGATCATCTCGATGCTCTCGACGACGTCGCCCTTGCGGGTCATCGCGAAAGTCTGCCGCGTTCCGTCCGGGCGTACCGTCTCGATTGTCATGGCCTCGACCGGGGCGAGGGACTCCGCACCCTGCGCTGTCAATCGGAAGCGTGGCGGCACGCCGTCCTCGTGGATCTCCAGGCCGAACGTCTCCGTCGGTGTCACGATGGTCCGCGCCGCGTCGTCATGGTCTTCGTGACCATGCTCGTGGCCGTGATGATGTCCGTGGCCGTGGTCGTGGTCGCTTCCCAGGAGCCAGACGCTGGCGAGGTTCACGCCGAGGCCGAGCACCGCGATGGCGATGGTCTCGTTGTAGTCGATGGCCACGGGCTCGATGAGCCGGAGCACCGCCTCGTAAGCGATCAGCAGGGCGATCATCGCGAGCACGATGGCGCTGGTGAACCCGGCGAGGTCTCCGAACTTACCCGTCCCGAAGGTGAAGCGGTCATCGTCGGCATGCCGGCGTGCATAGCGATAGGCCATTGCGGCGAGCAGGAGGGCCCCCGCATGCGTCGACATATGCAGGCCGTCGGCGACGAGGGCGATGGAGCCGAACAGCATGCCGCCGACGATCTCGGCGGCCATCATGACACCGCAGAGCGCGATGACGGCCCAGGTCCGGCGCTCGTTGCGGTCATGACCTTCGCCGAGAAAGATATGTGAGTGACCGTGGGCCTCGGCCGGGGCGGAGGGAGCGTGCCCCGGGCTTGCGTGCATCATGTCCATGCGGGATCTCACTTCAGGTAGGTGCGGATGACCTCGATCAGCTCGGACGCACCCCTGGCACGGTTCGGATCGGGTTCGTGTGCGGGATCGACGACGTGATGGCGGATGTGCTCCTCCATCAGTTCGGAGGTCAGTCCGTTGATGGCCCCGCGCATCGAGGCGACCAGCATAAGGACGTCGGAGCAGCCGATCTCCGCCTCCAGGGCGCGCTCGACGGCCTCCGCCTGTCCCTTGATCCGGCGCACGCGCGCCAAGAGCTTGGTCTTGTCCTTGACGGTGTGGGCCATGACATCGGCTTCCTCGTTCCTCTAGTAACATAGGGGGCTACCCTATACATGTCGAGTGGCCGTTGGACGCACGTTTTCGGAAGGGCGCTCTCATGAGGAAGGACGATCCGTGCACGGGGGTCTGCCGCGTCGACGGCAGGACCGGGTGGTGCTTGGGATGCGGCCGCACCGTTCCGGAAATCCGTGCCTGGCGGAAGCTGACCCCCTTCAGGCGAACGGCGCTTGTCCGCGAGTTGCCTCGCCGCGTTTCACAGGTCGGCGAAGGCACGCTCGTGGATGGGGAAAGCTGAACCTGGCGGTCCTCGCGACCTCGCGCCTCGATGGCATTCAGGCATGACCGATTTCTTCAAGCCGAGGAGCTTGCCCGGCGTGACGTAACAGGCCACACGGTCGTATCCATCCCGTCAGCGCACGGGGACTCCTACGTCGGTCGCCTATGGCCCTCGACGCGCGGCATCTATCCGTTGCGAAGGAGCGTGACCGCCAATCCGAGATTTGCCAGGGCGAGTATCAGCAGCAGGCCGTAGGCCACGTCCGGACCGCCATAAGCCAGCGCTAGGGCTCCGAGCGCAGGCGCCAGCGCCTGGGCGATCAGCCCGGGCCGGGCGAGGCGCCCGATCAGCACAGGGTAGCGAACCGGCCCGAAGAGGGCGAGCGGGACCGCACCACGGGCGATGGAGTAGATGCCGTTGCCGGCCCCATACAGGACCAGCGCGACGCCGACCGCGGGAAGGCCGGCAGCCAGGATGCCGAGGCCTAGGGACACCAGCGCCATGGCGGCGGCCAGCGTCCAGAGCGGATGGTGGCGGCCCTTGCCCGCCATCTCGACGAGACGGGCACCGACCTGTGCCGGTCCGATCAGCGCGCCGTACGTGACGGCGGAGGCCAGGGCCACGCCCCTCGCCTGGAGCAACGCGATCAGGTGCACGGAGACCATCGCCATCACGGTGCCCCCGAACACGAGGACGGCCGCCATCAGCAGGTAGGCCCGTCGCTCGCGGGCGGTGAGCGTGCCTCCGTCACGGCGCTCCCGAACGCTTCCGACGACCTTGGCCGGCATTGGCGGGATCATGAGGAGCGCCAGCGGCAGGGTCACCGTGATGTGCAGGCCGGCATAGGCGAGGCAGGTCCCACGCCATCCGATCCGCTCGACGAGGAAGGCCGAGAGCGGCCAGCAGACCGTGCTGGCGAACCCACCCCATAGGGTCAGCGTCGTGATGGCGGGGCGCGCGTCGGACCCGTAGAGGCGGCCGAGCGTCGCGAAGGCCGGATCGTAGAGGCCGCAGCCCATGCCGAGCCCGATCACGATCCAACCCGCGAGGTAGACCGGCAGGTTCGGTGCGCCGCCGAGGATGGCGAGCCCCACGGCGAGAAGCACTGCCGCCAGCGCAAGGACCGGTCGGCCCCCGTGCCGGTGGATGGCGAGCCCGACCCGTGGCGATGCGAAGGCCGCCGCCAGAAGGCCGACCGACAGGCCGCCGACCACCCAGGCCAACGGCCAACCCGTCCCGTCGGCGATGGGGCCGGCGAGCACCGCCGGCAGGTAGAACGAGGAGCCCCAGGTCAGGATCTGGATGACGCCAAGGGCCGAGATCACCGGCCAGCGGCGCGCCGGACCCATCGGATCGCTACCGGGCCCCGAGCACCGGCAGCCAGAGCGCCAGCGCAGCTAGGGTCACGAGGAGGACCGGCGGGGTGATGACCAGGCCGACCCGCATGTACTGGCCCCAGGTGATGCGTTGGCCCTTGGTGTCGAGGACGTGGAGCCAGAGCAGAGTAGCGAGGCTGCCGATGGGCGTGAATTTCGGGCCGAGATCGCAGCCGATGACGTTGGCGTACACCATCAGCTCGCGCATCAGCGGCGACAGGTCCGGGGCCTGTTGGATGGAGAGCGCGCCCACCAGCACGCTCGGCATGTTGTTCATCACCGAGGACAGGATCGCGGCGGCGAACCCGGTACCGATGGTGGCGACGAACGGTCCGTGGCCCGAGAGCCAGACGAGGCCCTGCGCCAGGTAATCGGTCAGGCCGGCGTTCTTGAGGCCGTAGACGACGAGGTACATGCCGAGGCTGAACAGCACGATCTGCCACGGGGCTCCCGCCAGCACCTTGCGGATGGGGATCACCCGGCTCCGGTTCGCGAGACCGAGCAGGATCAGGGCACCGGCGAAGGTGACGACCGAGACCGGCACGCCGAACGGCGCCGTCACGAAGTAGGCGACCAGCAGCAGTCCGAGGAGCGGGAACGCCGCCCGGAACACGAGCGGGTCGCGGATCGCGTTTCGAGGCGCCTCCAACTCTCCGACAGGGTACGTTGCCGGCAGGTCGCGCCGGTAGAACAGCCACAGCACCACAAGGGTCGCCGCGAGCGAGACGAGGTTCACCGGCACCATCACCGCGGCGTAGCGGCTGAACGAGATGTCGAAGAAGTTCGCCGAGACGATGTTGACGAGGTTGGAGATCACCAGCGGCAGGCTGGTCGAATCCGCGACGAACCCGCAGGCGACGATGAAGGCCAGTGCCGCCGCCGGCTTGAATTCGAGGCGCAGCAGGATGGCCAGCACGATGGGCGTGAGCAGCAGCGCGGCGCCGTCATTGGCGAACACCGCGGCGATGGCGGCCCCGAGCAGGATCACCAGCGGGAACAGCAGGCGCCCCCGACCCCCGCCCCAGCGGGCGATGTGGAGCGCGGCCCAATGGAAGAAGCCCGCCTCGTCGAGCAGCAGCGAGATGATGATGAGCGCCACGAAGGTGAAGGTGGCGTCCCAGACGATGTGCCAGACCACCGGGACGTCACCGGGGCTGATGACCCCGGTGGCCAGCGCCACGGCGGCCCCGATCAGGGCGCTCCATCCGATCCCGAAGCCCTTCGGCTGCCAGATGACGAAGACGAGGGTGACCGCGAAGATGGCGAGCGCGAGCATCGGGACCGTTTCTTGTTCTTGGGGGCTTGGGACGGTTCAGGCGGTGGCGACGCGGCGCCCGTGCTCGTCGACGACGCGCTCGCCGTCCTCCTTGACGAACTCGCCCTGCTGGGCCGGCAGGAGGTCGAGGACCGCCTCGGAGGGGCGGCACAGGGAGACGCCCTTCGGGCTCACCACCAACGGGCGGTTCAGCAGGATCGGGTGCGTCTCGATCGCATCGAGAAGCCGGTCGTCCGTCAGGGCCGTGTCGGCGAGGCCGAGCTCGGCGTAGGGCGTACCCTTCTCGCGGAGGAGGCCGCGCACGGTGAGGCCGGCACGTTCCGCGAGTTGGCGGACCAGGGTCCGGCTCGGTGGCGTCTTGAGATACTCGATCACGTGGGGCTCGATGCCGGCGTTGCGGATCAGGGCCAGGGTGTTGCGGGACGTGCCGCAATCCGGGTTGTGGTAGATCACGACGTCCATCACGCGACCTCCGGACGGGGCGAGGTGTTGCCGGCCTGCTGGCCGATCTCGCGGACCCGGGCGGTCAGGGCGACCGCGTCGAGGCTCGCCATCGGCAGGGCGAGGAAGGCCGAGATCCGGTTCTTGAGGTAGCGCTGGGCGGTGACGAAGGCGGTCTTCCGCTCGATCTCGCTGCCCTCGACCGCGGCGGGATCCTCGATGCCCCAGTGGGCGGTCACCGGCTGGCCGGGCCAGAACGGGCAGGCCTCGCCGGCGGCGTTGTCACAGACGGTGAAGACGAAATCCATGACCGGTGCGTCCGGGCCGGCGAACGCGTCCCATGACTTCGAGCGAAGGCCCTTGGTGGGGTACTCGGACTCGCGCAGGACTTGGACGGCCATCGGGTTGACGTCGAGCTTGGGCTGGCTTCCGGCGGAGAATGCCCGGAAGCGGCCTTGGCCTTCCTTGGCCAGCATCGCCTCGGCGAGGATCGAGCGGGCCGAGTTGCCGGTGCACAGGAACAGGACATTGTAGACGCGGTCAGGCATGGGCGGTGTCTCCGGTGGGGGTGCAACAGGCGGCGAGCGCCGCGACGGCGGGGGCGCAGACCTCGGGACGCCCCTGGCAGCAATCGCGCATCAGGAACTGGATCAGGTCCGACAGGTCCGGGTAGGCGGCGCTGTAGATGATCGACCGGCCCTCGCGACGGGAGGCGACGAGGCCGGCGTGGCTCAGTTCCTTCAGGTGGAACGACAGATTGGTGCCGGACACGCCGACCGCCTCGGCCAGCATGCCGGCGGCCATGCCGTCCGGTCCGACGGTGACGAGCTGGCGCACGATGCGGAGCCTGTGTTCCTGCCCAAGGGCCGCGAAGGCAGCGACGGCTTGCCGTTCGTCCATCATAATGTCAATATCTCAACCATCGTTGAAACGTAGAGGATAGAAGCTCCTTGGACAAGCCCAAACAGCCCTTCGCCGACGGAATGCCGAACCTGAGCGAAGGGCACTTCGTCGTTCCGACCACCGCAGACTTGCAGGTGGCCACGCTGTTCACCCATGCCCCGCGCTTCCTGATCCTGTACGGATCGCTCCGGGAGCGCTCGTTCAGCCGGTTTCTCGCCTACGAGGCCGCGCGCCTGCTAGAGGCGATGGGCGGCGAGGTCCGGATCTACGACGCGCACGGCCTGCCGCTGCCCGACGACACCACCGCGGATCACCCCAAGGTGCAGGAGCTGCGAAACCTCTCGATCTGGTCGGAGGGGCACGTCTGGGTCAGTCCCGAGCGTCACGGCGCCATGACCGGGGTGATGAAGAGCCAAGTCGACTGGCTCCCGCTGTCCGAGGGGTCGGTACGACCGACGCAGGGACGGACCCTGGCGGTGATGCAGGTCTCGGGCGGGTCGCAATCGTTCAACGCCGTGAACGGCCTGCGCATCCTCGGGCGCTGGATGCGGATGATCACCATCCCGAACCAGTCGTCGGTGCCGATGGCTTACAAAGAGTTCGACGAGGCTGGCCGGATGAAGCCGGGACCGCTGTACGACCGCGTCGTCGATGTCTGCGAGGAGCTGTGCAGGTTCACGCTGCTGACCCGCGAGCGATCCGTCTACCTCGTCGACCGGTATTCCGAGCGCAAGGAGCGCGTGTCCGACCGGCTGGACGCCGTGGCGGCCGATATTGGGTTCGCGAAGGCCTGAAATTCCCTCTGCACCGGCTTATTCGCGATGGTGTCGGGAAAATTGGCAATGTACACGGCGAAGCTCACGGCATTCGATACGACTGTGACCATCCGTGGGTCCGCGATGCCCGTGTTCAGGATAGCCCCGTTCTGCTTCGCCGCCCCCCCCATGGAATTGGAATTCGTTGTCCTTCATGGTCGGACCGAACCGCGTCGATGACGGCGCTGCTGCGGTGTGCGGTCGTCAAGGCCGTCGACAAGTGCTCTCCACCGAAACTTACAACACGATGGCGCCTCGTCCTTCACGTTGCCCCGTATTGCAATGAGAGGGGGCATACCTGCTGCGGCCGAGGATGCGTTCACTGGTGCGTAGCCAGACAGGGCGCTACCGGGATTGCCAACGACCGTCGAAGGGCGAACCGTTGAGCCACGACCCGACGATGCAAAGTCGAGGAGGGGTTCGTGAGCGAGCGTCAGGATCCGCAGCCCGATAAATCTGCGAAGATTTTATTCGTTTTCATTCATCAGGTTCACGGCGGCGAACAGCAGTTTACGGAACACCTCCGAGTGATTGGAGGCCTCCTGGACAAGGACCAACAGATCGGGCGGCTTGGACCCGGCATCTCCAAGAGCGTCGTCGACGAAACGCCTGATGGCAGCCCTCAAGGCGGGTCGGGGGTTCTGTCCGGCGGAAAGCAGCTTGGAAACCGTTGATTGGCTGGTTCCCAGAACGCGCGCCAGCCCGGTCTGGGACAGGCCGCGATCCCGACGCGCACATTCGAGGGTCGTCGCGACGAAGTCCGGATGGACGCCGGAAGGCATGGCACGACACACCTTCCGGATTCCCAACAGGCCCGTGCCGCGTTCCAGCGAAATCTGTTCCAGCTCGGCGCGGACGCCGCCCATATCCTGGCGAACCTGGAAGGGGTTCGCCATTCAATGCCTTGGCAACATCGCCTTCGCATCGGGCTTGGCGCGGCGTTGTAGACCCGCGCCGAGGCTCCGTTCACGAGCCCGGGATCGGCCACTGCCCCGGTACGGTCGGGAGAGATGTACCGGGGCAGGCGGCGCGGTCGCGTCGTCATCCTTGGCACGGCCGGCGCCATCCGTCCGTTGGGCGCCCTCAACCTTCCGCCCGCATCGCGGGACGGCACTCAGAACCAGAAGGCCTCGTCCTCCTCGTGGGAGATGGCGCGCGCCACGGAACCTACCTGCCCCAGGATGAACTCGCCCAGTTCGTCGTGGTCGAACTCGACATCGAGCAATGTCGAGTCTGAATGGTTTTCCCGATCGGGTCCCGAGACATCGAACCCCTGGACATCCGCGTCCGTGTAGGGCCGGACGCCCCCCCTCGTCCGGTCGCGGTCCGTCCGGGAGCTTGCACGGGAGGCGCGTTCGTTCTTCCGCCGCCAGGCGGGACGGCGTGCTGCGCCGCCGGTCGATCCGGGCGAGGCCTGCTCGAAGTCGGTCTTGGTACGGGCGTTCATGGGAACCTCCTTGGCTTAGGCGATGGCGGAGCGAGGGCAGTCGGCGGCGTGACGAACCGTCGCCGGCGCCGGTCGGACCGCTCGGTTCCCAACCGACTGGGTCGGGTTCAGCGAGCCCCGTCGACCGGGCCGACGGTCCGCAACGGCCAGGCGGCGGCAGCTTTCCTTCGGTACCGATCGCCGCCCGGGTCCGCGGTCGAGGTCGTCGGCGAGGTCGAGCAGATCTTCCCGAAGCGCGATGTCCGCGTCGGTCAGCGTCGTGGACGCGCCGTCCGCCGCGAGCAGGTTCGCGACCTCGGCGGGATCGAGGCTCGGCGCGTAGGGGTCGTCCGCCGCGATGCGCAACGCGGCCGCAAGGCCGACGGCGCGCCGATGAAGGCCGCCGCATCTGCAGCCGCGCCGGATCTCGGCTGCCTCGTACGGCCGCAGCATCGTCATCCGCACCGGAAGCGTATGGGGTGGATCGTGCCGCGAACGACCGGACGCGGAGAGCAGCCAAGGCGGTGCCAAGGTTGCGGTCCGAGACGTGCATCCCGCCGTCATCGCCCGGAGGGCGCCATCGCGGGCGACCAGGCTGGGGCCGAACGCGATCACCGCGAGGTCGATGCGGCTCCGGATGCTGAGGTTACTCAGCTGTGCCAGGGGCAACGCAACCATCAGGTGCCGTCCCGACGCCGTGGCCGCATCGAGGTAATCCGGGATCGCCTCGGCGAGGGCGTTGCTGCCGGCCAGGACACCCGGCGCTCCTGGATCATGACCACTCAACCCCCCACTCGCGAGGAGAGCCGCCTGGCTGGCCGACATGTCGTCGGCAAAAAACCCGATGTTCATGACGAAGGTCCCGTTTGTCGATCCGTGCTTCTGCGACACGGTGGGATTATACCCCACAGGGGTATATTGGCCAAGCGACTTCTCTAGTGACTAGAGGTTCGTCGTGGGAAGTGGTAAACCATTCCCTGGGCTTGGTCCGATGGGACGGACCGTCGTGATGCTATCGACAAACCGTGGCGGAAGGCTCGAACCTTATCCAATGGATCCTTCGTGCGGCTTGATCAGATGTCCTAGTTACAAACGATAGTGAAAAGCGGTGTCGTACTCTGAAAATTGCATCCCGTTCGGTATTGGCGAACTTCGCGCCGCGCTCTCGCACGGATGAAGTCGAGCCGCTGCCGAACGAGATCGGTCAATGATCTTTGCAACGAACCGACCTTATTGCGGTGACGATCCTCCCGGCAACCGCTTCGATCGAAATCTACCGCTGTGCTCGTATAAGATCGAGGGCACCTCAGGTGCGCGGAATGCTTCCCGTCCCTTGGAGCTCGCACGAAATCATGCCAACTTAAAGTTGGTGCGAAACCACGATAGGGACCCGCATCGGCCTCGACGAGTGTACCCCGTGACGAGCGAGCGAGCTTCTCCCGCACCGATTTATATCGTCCCCATTACCGGATCGACGCCTGCTCATACGCTGAAGAAGCAGACGCCCTACGAGGAAATGCCAATTGCAGGACCAGGAACACGGCTCGGAGGGCGTGGACAGGGAGGATTGGCTCGATCGCATCAATCGGAACGACCTCCGTTCGGCGAAGCCTCAGGCCATCGCGGCGGCCTGTCGCCGTCTGAATCCCGAGCGGGACGTTTTGCTGCGCGGGAGGTTGCTCGACCATCTCGCCAAGCTCGCGACCGATCACTTGGCGATGCGGGTCGACCGGCGACTGCCGAACGAGGGGCGGGATGCCATCGGGGAAGTCGTCGGGAACATGGTCGCTTCGATCATCGACCCGGATGCGGCCGACGGCCGTGGTTTCGAACACTCGTTCATCAACAAACTGGAACATCGGCTGATCGATCATGTGCGCAGATGGCGACGGGAGACGGTGGTCATCGAGCCACAATTATCGGACGAGGTAACGGGGCATGCGCTCGAAAGGCCGGATGGATACGGTCTGAGCCCGGAGGACGAGGCGATGGCGCAAGACATCGTCGCGGGTCTGCCCGACAATTACAGAAAGGCGTTCCTGCTCAGGAGGGCGGGCTTCGCCTACGACGCGGCAAGCCGAAGCGAAAGCATTGCGGCCATGCTGGGCGTGACCCCGAAAACGGCGAAGGCATGGGTCGAGAAAGCCCACGCCCTGATCCATCAACAACTGGGCATCAGACGATGACCGTGACCGACCATGAGCTCGACGAAATGCTCTTCCGCTTCCATTGCGAGGCGACGGAACAGGCGGTGACGCCCACGCTCGTCGCCAGGTGGACCGCTGCGTATCCGCATTATGCCGAGGATATCCGAGAGCATGCCGTGGAGCTCCTCGACATGAGCTTCCGGGCTTCGGCGAACGGGGCGGCTATCTCGGCCGGCCGATCTCCGGCACGGATCGAGCCGGTCACGGTGCCGACCCCCGGGATGACGTCCGAGACGGCACCGTCGACGCTGCGTGAGGCGCTCCGGACCGTGGGCCTGACGTTGCGCGATTTCGCCGACGGCATCGACATCGCCCGCTCGATCGTCACGGATGTCAACGACGGAGAGATCGTCAAGGAGACCATTCCGCGTCGCTTCCTGCGAATCGGAGCCGCTCGCGCAGGAACCGCCACGGATTGGTTCAAGGCGGTCGTCATGACGACGAACGACAAGGGAGAGCTTCCGGCCTTCAAGTCGACGGGCGATCCCCTGCCGGGCCGACAACGCACGTGGGAGGAAGCCATCAGGGATACGGACATGGATGAGGACCGGATCGCGTTCTGGCTCTCGGACGAGGGCTGAACCGTGGATCCCTGGCGTGATATCCGCCTGAAGGCGCGCCGACGCCATGCCGAGGCTTGCGAGGTCGCGACGGCCCGGACAGCCGAAGCCCTCGTCAAGGCGGCGCTGAAGATCGCCAAGCTGCAGGTCAGTCGGTTCGCACCCGGGACCCGATATGCCGTCGGCGTGCTCGGTGCGTTGGACCGCAGCGGCGGCTTCGTCCGGCTGGCGTCGAACCTCGACGCCCACCAAAGGGTGATCGTGTCCGCCCACGAGATCGGGCATTTCTGGCTGCACGACGAGACGGCCTTCATGGTGCGGTCGACCGTCTCGGGTTTCGGCGGCCGCCCTGTCGAGACCGGCGCCGACCGGGTCGTGGCCTACTCGCCCCGGCAACGGATGGAGGTGCAGGCCGACATCTTCGCCCAGGAGTTCTTGCTGCCCTCCGAGCTTCTCCACGAGATGATGGTCGCCCAGCGGAAGCGCCCCGAGGACATCGCCGCGGAGTTGGGGCTTCCCGTCGACTTCGTAAGGATGCAGGCGATCCGGGCGCTGCTGCTGCCACCCTTGGCGCCGCCGCCGGAGCGGTCCCCCGGCCCGAGGGCGACGCTTCCACCGGATCCGCAACAGCTTGAGGCGGCGCGCTGGGACGAACGGCCCCTCATCCTCGACGCCGGGCCCGGCACCGGAAAGACGCGGACGCTGATCGCCCGGATCGAGTTCCTGCTCGCCACGGACGTACCGCCGTCGGCCATCCTCGCGCTCACCTTTTCGAACAAGGCGGCGGCCGAGATGATCGAGCGCATCGAGATGCTGGATCCGGTCGCCGCCCCGATCATCTGGGTGGGCACCTTCCATGCCTTCGGCCTCGAACTCCTGCACCTCTATCATCGCGAGGCCGGGCTGCCGCAGGCGTTCGAGGTTCTCGACGAGATCGGCGCCCTCGCCATGCTTGAGCGGCTGTTGCCGACGCTCGGGCTCCGTCACTTCCAGAATCTTTGGGATCCGACCCTGGAGCTGCGGCCGATCCTGCGCGCGATCTCGCGCGCGAAGGACGAGATGGTGACGGCCGAGGCATACGGGCTAGCGGCGGCCGCTTCCCTCGACGCCGCTTCCACGCCGGAGGAACGCGAACGCGCCGAGAAGGCGATGGAGGTCGCGCGGGTCTATCGGGCCTACCAGGCCGAGCTTGAGCGCAGCCACGCCGTGGACTTCGGGGACCTGGTCTGGACGGCCGCCCGGTTGCTGGCCGAGAACCCGAAGGTCCGCGAAGCGGTGCGCGAGAAGCACCGCTTCGTCCTGGTCGACGAGTACCAGGACGTGAACAACGCCAGCACCGCGCTCCTCGAACAGATCAGCGATGGCGGGCTCCGGGTCTGGGTCGTCGCCGATCCGAGGCAATCCATCTACCGCTTCCGCGGCGCCGCGCCGGCGAACGCAGCTGAGTTCACGGAGCGCTACCCCGACGCGGAACGTCGTCAGCTCAAGACCAACTATCGGTCATGCGAGACGGTGGTGCGCGTCTTCGAGACCTACGGGGCCGGCATCGCGGCGGCCCCCCTGCCGGCTGTCAGCTGGAAGGCCCATCGGGGCAAAGTCGGGTTCGTCGACCATGTCACGGCTCCCGACCTCTACTCCGAGGCCCATGCCGTGAGGGACCAGATCGAGCGCCTGCGCGAGCAGGGCATCCCCTATGACGAGCAGGCGATCCTGAGCCGCACCCATCTCTGCCTCGCGCGGTTCTCGCGCATCCTGCAGGAACTAGGCGTGCCCGTCCTCTATCTGGGCGATGTGTTCGAGCGACCCGAGATCCGGGACCTGCTCGCCCTTGTCTCCCTCGGCGCGGACCCCGCCGGTGCGGGCCTGATCCGGGTCGCCCGATTCCCCGAATACGGGGCGACCCGCGACGACGCGCTCCTGGTCATCGCGGCGGCGCATGCGGCCGAGGAGGATGTCATCACGACCTGCGGCCGTGCCGCGGACCTGCCGGGTCTCTCGGAGCGCGGCCGACGGGGCCTCGGCCTTCTCGCCGAACACCTGGCGGGCACGGCGTGGAAGACGACCGCCTGGAAGCTCCTGTCCAGCTATCTCTTCGACGCCAGCGACTATCTGAGGCCCCTGCTGGAAGCGAACGACGTCCGTTCGCGGCAATCCCTCATCGCGATCTATCAGCTCCTGAAGTTCTGCCGGGAGCACCATGACGCGAACGACGGGCGCGGCGGCCGCAGGGTCTTGTTGAACGAGATCCGCCGCCTCGAACGCCTGGACGACGACAGGCAGTTCAGGGTCGTGCCCCCCGAAGCCGACGGGATATCGGCGGTGCGCGTGATGACCATCCACGGGTCCAAGGGACTGGAGTTCCGGGCCGTGCACCTGCCGCAGGTCGCCACCCGATACGTCCCGGGGCAACGACGACCGACGACGTGCCCCGCCCCGGCGTCGCTCGAACGCCTCCAGACGCCGCCGGAGGATCATGCGGCGGAGGAGGAATGCCTGTTCTTCGTCGCGCTGTCCCGCGCGCGCGACGTCATGACCGTGAGCAACGCGAAGCGCTACACGGAGAAGCAGACCTGTAATCCGTCGCGCTACCTCGGGACGATCGGTGGCGTCCTGCCGCCGGCGCGGCTCGCCCCCGCCCGTTCGCCGTCGGTGGGTGTTGCGACCCTGGCACCGCCGGAACCCAGGGCGGAATACGAGTTCCGGCATCTCGAAACCTACATGAAATGCCCGGCCAGGTATCGTTACGAGCATGTCGACGGGCTGGGCCACCTGGCTGAGAGGAGCGGGTATCTCCGCTTCCATGGATGCGTTCGCCAGACCGTCGCCTGGATCTGCGAGGGCGTCGCGAAGGGTGACGTCGTCACCCCCGAGGCCGCGGTCGCGCATCTGACGGAGATCTGGCCGAAGCGGGGCCCGACCGATCATCCGTTCGAGGCGATCTATCGCACGGAGGCGACGCGGATGGTCGAACGGTCCGCAACGGCCATCGACGCCCGGGAGGTGACCCTCGACAACGCTTGGACGGTCACGTTGGCCGGAAGACGGATCGCGCTTCGACCGGACAGGGTGCTGCAGACGCCGTCGGGTACCATCGTCGCCCAACGCTTCAAGACAGGTAGGAAAACGAAGGCCGAAGCGGAGAAGCCCGTGTGGGAACTCCTGCAGGCAGCCGGCCGCCAGGGTTTCTCGGGCCGGGATGTCCGCCTTGAGGCGTTCTATCCCGCCGCAGGCGAGCGTGAGGTCATCGCCCCGAAAGGGGACGGGAAGGGGTTGGACAGGTTCGTCCGCGCCCTGGAGGGTATCGAGGCGGGCGAGTTCAAGCCGATCCCGGCCAGGGAATGCCCCGATTGCCAGTTCTACTTCATCTGCACCTCGCAGGATTTTCTCTGACGCGATTACCGGATCGGGTGGTGGAGCTTCGCTGAGAAGGCAGAAGGGCAGGCCCGTTCCGAGGCGGCCCCTGATCGACCAGCGAGGCTCCACGATGAACGACCACCACGACCCCGACCGTTTCCAGATCCAGGTCGGCGGCCCCGACCTGGACTTCCGCACCATCACGCTCCCTGATCCGGTTCCCACGGGGCGCCAGATCCTCAAGGCGGCAGGGGCCCTGCCGGTCGAGGATCATGCCGCCGTCGCGTTCATGCCCGACGGGGCGTTGGAGACGCTCCGCCTGGACGAGACCTTCGACCTTCGCGGGCACGGCGTCGAACAGGTCCTGGTGTTCCGGACCGACCGCTTCTTCCGTTTCCTGATCAACGACCAGGACGAGGAATGGGGCGTCCCGATGATCAGCGGTCGCGTGCTCAAGGGACTGGCAAAAGTCGATCCCGCCGCGCACGACGTCTTTCTCGACGTCCGCGGTGGCAGCGACATCCTCATCCGCGACAACGAACTCTTCGACCTGGACAAGCCAGGCGTGGAGCGGTTCGCGACGGCACCCAGGGCCGAAGGCCACGACGGATCGGTATCGATCACCGTCGTCGTCAACGGGGAACCCACGGTGGTCGCCGCGAAGGCGGGGGATCTCTTGGCGACGGTCCGGGAAAAGGCGCTGACGCAGACCGAGAACGTCGGGCAGCCGCCGGAGAACTGGGAGCTGAAGGACGATGCGGGTGTCAGCCTCGACCTCGCCGCGACCGTCGGCTCGTTCGGCTTCGGCCGGGATGTCACGCTCTACCTGAGCCTGAAGGCGGGGGTGGCCGGTGCCTGAGATACAGTCCGTCGATCCGACGGTCTCACGCACGAAGTTCGATCGCGAGATCGCGAGGTATCGCGACCGGGAAGCCCACCATCACGGGCGGGGCTGCTTCCTGGTCGACGCGTCCTTTCCGAAGGCGCTGGTCCTCTTCGCCTCCAGGAAGGTCAAGCCCACGGTGCTCGTGGCGGGCGCAGTGCTCGACTTCTCCAACTACGACCTGCGCCCGCCGTCCGTGACGTTCGTCGACCCGTTCACCCGGGCGCCCCTACTCGCCAAGGACCTCACCATCTCGATGCTGCGGCGGCCGCCGATGCCGTCGATGCCTCCGGAGATGCTGCAGGCCATGCTTCAGAGCGGCCAGGTCGTGCTCTCGAACATCATCCAGTTTCACGGTCCCGAGGAGCCGCCGTTCCTCTGCCTGCCGGGGGTCCGCGAGTACCACGATCATCCGGCGCACACAGGTGACTCATGGCTTCTGCACCGGGGTTCTGGCGAAGGCTCCTTGGACTTCATCCTGAACCAGATCTGGAAGTACGGCGTGGACCCGTTCGACCAGATCCAGATCCAGGACGTGAAGGTGACGTTGGGAGGGCTGGGGGCGTCGTTCGACGCGATACCCGAATGACGCTTTCCGACGTCGCACGCGTCGTCGTGCCCCGGACCTGCATCGAACAGGTCCAGCTGCACATGCGTGCCGTCGGCCAAGACGGACACGAGGGCCTCGGCCTCTGGGTCGGGAAGCAGGACGGGGCCCGCTTCACGGTGCTTGAGGCGATCATTCCTGCGCAACGCCACGTCCGGACCGCCGACGGCGTCTGCGTCGTGGTGGGCCCGGATGAACTGCACCGCATCAACAAATGGCTCTTCGAGCACAGGCTGACGCTCGTCGCGCAGATCCATAGCCACCCCGGAAGGGCCTACCACTCAGGCACGGACGACGACTTCGCCGTCGCCACCCGGGTCGGATGTCTGTCGCTGGTGGTGCCGGACTACGCCACGGGACGTTTCGAACTCGCGACCACCGCGACCTTCCGGCTCGATGCGAGCGGGCGCTGGCGCGGGATCCGGACGCCCGAAGTGCGCCGCCTCATCGAGATCGTGGAGTGACCATGGCCTTCGCCAATTTCTTTAACCGCGCCGCCACCGCTGCCTCCCAGGTCCTCAGCGGCTTCGACCTTCCGGCCTTCCGCGGGACCCTGGACGGACATGTCATCGGGATCGCGTTCGACGTCGAGGCCATCCGGTCGACGGAGGCGGCAGCGACCCTCGACCTTCTCGTGAGGCTGGTCTCTCGCCTGCATCCCTCGGTGTGCCTGATCGCTCTCGACCACCATGCCGAGTCGGCCCGTGACAGCCTCATGCAGCTGGCGCTGTCCATCAACCCTGACATCGACCTGTCACGCCATTCCGGCGAGGTGACGGAATGCGTCGTCGTCGGCCGGAGCCGCCCGCGCATCGAAGCCACGATGGTCTTCGCAGGCTCGAATGGCTGGACGGCGACGCTCTCGCGGTCCGGCCCCCAAGGATCGGGCCCGTCGCGCAATCCCTTCGGTGCGGGCGCGGCGGCGTGCATCGCGGCCGCGAACGTCTTCCGAACGGTATTCGCCGATCGGCTGCCCGGCGGGGATCCCGATACGGAGGTCACGCTTTCCCTGTTGGACTACGGGAACGGGCCCCACGGCCGGGAATTCAACCCGGACACCGTCGATCTCGGCGAGGCCCACCTCGTCGGCCTGGGCGCGATCGGTAACGGGGCGGTCTGGGCGTTGTCGCGCATGCCCGGGCTCGCCGGATCTTTGCACTTGGTCGACCATGAGGCCGTGGACCTGTCGAATCTGCAGCGGTACGTGATCGCCGACCAGGCGACGGTCGATGTGGCGAAGGTCACGGCCGCGGAGAGGCTGCTGGCGGACACCCGCCTCACGATCTTTCCCCATCGGAAGCGTTGGGGCGACTATGCCGGGGAGCGGGGGGACTGGTCCTTCGAGCGCGTGGCTGTCGGCCTCGATACCGCGGAGGATCGCATCGCCGTCCAAGCCTCGTTGCCGAGATGGATCGTGAATGCCTGGACCCGCGACATCGACCTCGGCGTCTCGCGCCACCGCTTTGGATCGGACAAGGCGTGCCTTGCCTGCCTCTACCTTCCGGACGGTCAGGTGAAGGCCGAGGATCAGAAGGTCGCCGAGGAGATCGGCCTTCCCGACGCAGTATTGGAAGTCCGAGGCCTGCTGGCGACCAACGGTCCGGTGGACACGGCTTTCGTGACGAGGGTCGCCGAACGCCTGGGGGTGCCCGTCGCGGAACTGATGCCCTTCGTGGGCAGGCCCCTTCGCAATTTCTACCAGGGGGCGATCTGCGGCGGCGTGGTCTTCAACCTCACCGGTGGCGCGCGCCCGGTACGGGCGACGGTGCCCATGGCGTTCCAATCCGCGTTGGCCGGGATCATGCTGGCAGCGGAGCTCGTGAAGCATGCGGCGGGGGTACCCGAGGCGTCCACCACGAGCACCCGCGTCAACCTCCTCCGGCCGCTTCGAGGCCACCACGCCGACCCTAAGGCGAAGGCCGCTCCCGGCCGCTGCATCTGCAGCGACCCCGACTTCATCCGGGCCTATGAGGCGAAATACACGGCGTCGCCATGCCCGATGTGAGGTCGCCGCCGGCACGGGTCCCTCGACCGCCCCATGACGCAAACCGTTCCGCGCACACGGCCGTCGCACGGCGGATCGACCCGTCGGATCAACATCGTGCCCTTCGTGAGGAGAGGAGATCCACGTGTCTCCACGCCGTCCGTCGGGACAGCCTCAGCCTGGAGCCCCTGCCACCCCTGCGCGCCGTTTGTTCGTCCCTTCCTGCGGCTTCCTGTTCACCACCTTCGACCGGACTCGCTTGGCATCACGATTGACGCCGCGCTGCTCCGCCCGACGACGGACGAGTTCGGCTTTCAGCTCCTCGCGCGGGAGCAAAACCGCCGCCGCGGCGGCCGGCTCCAGCAGTCGCTCCCACGCTTCCATCACGGGACGCTTGAAGGCCAGCATCTCCGCCTCCGTATAGCGCCGCGTCGTGCCGTTGGTCTTCCTCACGCCGACCTCGTCGTCGGCATGATCCAGGACGTGGCCGACGAGGGCGATGTGGATCCCGGCCACGTCCTGGACAGAGGACGAGATCACGCGACGCATGTCGTGCGGCGAACTCAACGAGCCCGGGATCGCCGTCATGGTGTGCGTGAGCGTGTCCGCCACGAGATGGCCCACCCTCGCGGGCCGCCCGGCCTTTGCAGGTCGTTGCTTGGGGAATGCCCAGGGCGTCGCCCCGTCGTATTCGAGCCGGTGCCACGTCAGGTAGGCCGTCACGACCCTCCAGCATGCCGGGGGAAGCGGGATGACATGCGGCTTGCCGGTCTGGTTCGTGCGTCGGACCTTCCGGTGGTAGCAACGCCAAAGGCCCCATCCCGGCTCACCGTCCCAGGGCTCGAAATGCTCGACCTCGGCGGTGACGATCGAAAGGCGCCGCTGCCCGGTCCACACCGCCAGGTGCACGGTCGCCGCAACCGCCGGATTGAGGACGCCGGATGCCCTGGAAGTCGCGAGGATCAGGCCCGCCTCCGCCAGGGAGGGGAAGTGCTGCCGCCCCTTCACGCCCGAGAGCTTGGGGGCGCGGACGCGGTCCATGATGCCCTCGCGGACCCCGGAGCGTCGCTCCTGGGCGGGCTCGGCGAGCCAGCGGAAAAAGCGCTTCATGTTCCGCGAGACGTCGTTCGCCTGACTGCGCTTGCCTTCCTTGACGAGCCCTTCGACGGCCATGGCGAGGTCGGCCGCCTCCAGTCGCGCCACGTGGCGCTCATCGAATGGCAGGAGCGCCGGGCATGTCAGCACCTTGCTGTAGTTTCGGATGGTCGCGGGAGCCAGATTCCCCACCGCCTCCTCTGACTTGAGCCATTCGACGTAAGCGACCCGGGCCTCGCCGTAGGTCCAGGTCGTCGCGGCGGGCTGCCTCGCCATGACCTCCGGCACG
The DNA here is from genome assembly GCF_022829625.1 of Methylobacterium sp. E-046. Taxonomy (NCBI): domain Bacteria; kingdom Pseudomonadati; phylum Pseudomonadota; class Alphaproteobacteria; order Hyphomicrobiales; family Methylobacteriaceae; genus Methylobacterium; species Methylobacterium sp. E-046. Next base: position 134,623 of record NZ_JAKSYP010000243.1, read on the forward strand.
TAGGGGACCGTCGCATCGCCGTGCCCCTTCTTGCGTGCGTCGGCGGCAAGGAGCGCCTGTCGGTGAAGCTCGATCCACTCGTCCGTCGGGGGGCCGTTGCCGGTCGAGACATGGCGCACGATGGAGGCGCAGACCGTCCGGGCATGAGCGAGGGTCCAGGCATCGATACGCCCGATCCGGAGCCGAAATTCACGCCCCTGGTATTGGACCCGCGCGAAATAGGTCGCCCCACGCGGCTGTATCCTGACGCGCAACCCCCGCTGGATCGTATCGGAAAACTCGGTGCTGAACTTGATCTTCACGTCCCGGATCAAGCCGGACAGGCTCTCGATGAAGGCGACCGTAAGTTCCTGCTTACGGTCCTTCGGCACCACGGGCGGCGGGACGTCGAGCTGCCAGGCGACGTTCGAGTAGGTCACCCCCGGCAGCCGGGGTCCTTCCTTGCGCTTGCCGCCCATCGAAAACCGTCCGAGTTATCCGTTCGTGAGACCTCATAGCTCGGACGGTATTCGGACGGCCATCGGTTTCGCTCGCTTGGACGTGGTTAACCCCTCACGATCCACCGGAAATGCTGTTTGCCCATCAAAGGGTTGGGCGTTTCGGCCTTCTGTGAAGGTGAAAAGCGCGTGGTGGCGGAAAGGCTTGACCCAGGCCCGGACCCGTGGTTTTTGCGGCTCTGGCACCCCCAGACTCCGTAGCTCAGCTGGATAGAGCAGCCGCCTTCTAAGCGGCAGGTCGTAGGTTCGAGCCCTACCGGGGTCGCCAAGAGTCACGATGACCTAGCGATATCTTCCGGTGGTCATTCCGACAGATCCGCGCGATCCGTTCGTGTGAGACGGCGCTCGTGCGCGCCCGCGATGATCCGGCGTCGGGTCTTTCTCACGTAGCGAGGCAGGGTTCGAGCGCTTCCGTGCCGATTGATGGCGCGGCTCTGCGCGTCGGTAGGCGCGGCATCTCCGAGCTCGGTCATGCCCGTGTGCCGCCAGGGGCGGAACGAGTGGGTGAGTGTCGGATCGGCCGCCCGGATCATGTCCTCGGCGACAGGGCGCAGGTGGGTGAGATCGCCGGTCCGGACGAGCCAGGGCGCCGGCCCTCCGGAGGCCTTGTCCACCCAGTCGCGGACGAGGAGCAGCCCGCCGATCCGCCCCCGCTCGTTGGTATCGCGGCGTTCCATCGACCCGGGAAACAGGAGCTCGCCCGCGTGGACTAGCGGGATCCAGATCTCCTCGCCGGTCTTCGGCAGCATTCCTGCGCAACCGTCGCGGCCGAGTCCCCTCGACCGCCGTTGTACTCGCCGCCCACGCTGCCGGCTTCGTCGCGTTCGGGCGCCCGCTCGAGGCCGTGCCGCCCATGCATGATGAGGCTGGCGACGCTGTCGCCCGACCGTTGGTCCCGCGGCGGATTACTTGCTTCCGCGCTGGGCGAGGACGGCGGGGATTGTGCGCAGGAGGATGGCGAGATCCCGGCGCAGGCTCCAGCGGGTGGCGTAGTCGAGGTCGAGGGCGACGCGCTCGGCGTAGGTGGTGTCGGAGCGGCCCGAGACCTGCCACAGGCCGGTCACCCCCGGGGGCACGGCAAAGCAGGTGGCGAAGGCGCGGCCGTAGCGGGCGACCTCGGCCGGCACGATCGGGCGCGGCCCGACCAGGCTCATCTCGCCGCGCAGCACGTTCCAGAGCTGCGGCAGCTCGTCCAGCGAGGTCTTGCGCAGAACGTGGCCGATCGGCGTGATGCGCGGGTCGTCGCTGAGCTTGTGCGTCTCCGCCCATTCCGCCCGCGCCCGCGGGCTGGCCGCCAGGTGCGCGGCCAGCACCGCCTCGCCGTCCGTGACCATCGAGCGGAACTTCAGGCAGCCGAAGCGGCGGCCGTCGCGGCCGAGCCGCATGTGCCGGTAGATCGGCGCCTGCCGGTCGCCGGCCCAGACCAGAACCGCGATCAGCAGCAGCAGCGGCAGAAGCACGAACAGCGCCGTCACCGCCACGCCGACGTCCAGGCTCCGCTTGGCCGCCCGGGCCGGGGTTGAACACGACGCCAGTCCGAGCTTTGTTTCAGTGACTCCGGCGACGGCCGAAGGCACAGCGTTCCCGCCAGTATCCCGCATCAGGCTGCTTCTCCGCTTGCGATGCACATACCGGCAACGATGCAACGCGGTGCAAAGGGCATGCCCGGCAGAAACGGTTCATCAACCAAAACCGATCCAGGCCGAATTCAGGATCACGGCTGAGGCGACACGCCGCCGAGCCGCTTGATCCTCCCGGGAGATCGGCTCCTTGCAGCGGCCCGAGCTATGTCGGGCCGGTCATCCGGTCGGGCACCGCTGGCGGCGCAGTCGTCACCGACATCTCACCATCGCGTCCACGGGGCATCGGTCGGCCTTCGGTCGAGCGCAACCTGAGCCGCATGTCTTGGCAGCCCGAGATGTGATTGACGTCGCTCATGGTGGCCGGCTCCGAACAACTCGGCCGGCGGCGTGATGACCGGAGCTAGGCCAAGGCCCGTTCGCTGACCATTCCGAGCCTGTCCGCCAACAGCGCGCGCGCGCGGCTGACCCGGCTCTTCACCGTGCCGACCTCGCAGCCCATCACCTCGGCCGCCGCCTCATACGTCAGACCCTGCGCGCCCACGAGCAGCAACGCCTCCCGCTGGAGCGCGGGCAGCCGGCCGATATGCTGCCAGACCGTCCGCAGGTCGGATCCGTGCTCCTGGGCTGCCGGAGCGGTCATCTGGGCCGCCATCGCCCCGTCCGCATCCTCCACCTCACGCTTGCGCTTGCGGATCTCCGTGTAGAGCTGGTTGCGCAGTATGGTGCACAGCCACGCCTTCAGGTTGGTGCCTGGCACGAACTGCTCCTGCTTGGCCCAGGCTTTCAGCAGGGTCTCCTGCACGAGGTCGTCGGCGCGTGTCTCGTTTGCGGTCAGCGAAATCGCGAACGCCCGCAATCCGGGCAGCATCTCGATCAGGCTCTGACGAAAGCCGGCCGCGCTGAGGCTGTCTTCGCCAGCCAGGATGCCGTCGAGCTGTGCGATCAGGTCGAGCAGGCGCTGGGGCGGCGGGGTCGTGATCAGCCCCGCGTAGGCCGCCTGTAATTGACGGCCGAGATGGTCGCGCACCGCTTGAGGCAGAGCGGCTGATCGTGGTCTCTCCAGCCGGTCCGGGTGATCCGAACGAAGCTCCTCCGCGGCATACAGGTCCTTCAACGCGTAGCCTTTCGCAGAGCGGTTCGCTCTGCCGTCCTGAGTGACAATGGCGCGGACAAGCTTGCGGCTGCATCGAGGCAGGCGGTCGGCGCTGTGTCGCACTGCGTAGCTGACGCGAGCACCTCCTCGCATCAACGGTCTCAGGGCTTAGTGTGCCCGGCAACCTGTCTGTACAGTGAACAGCTAACCTTCGCCATAAGCGGGATCGCTTGCGATGGGCCGCGCGTTGCGGGTGGCGTCTGGCGGCCAGTGTGAGCGAGGTGATGGCAAGACCCGTGGCCTATAGCATCGTTGACTGCCCCGACGGTCGGTTCGCAGTGGTGGCAGTATCGGCCTCTGGTTCGATTCACCGGCGTGGCGGGCTGCTGACGCTTGCGGAGGTGGATATCTGCATCGAGACCCTGCGCGTGCTGATGGAAGCTTGCGGGGGTGCGCTCGTGTTCTGGGAAGGCGACTTACCCGGCACGGATCATATGTGCGCCGAATAACGGCTGAGGTCGGCACCGAAGCGGATCAGCCGACGGCGGCGCTCGATCGCCACAGATCGCTCAGGACCCCGCGGGAGGCGCTCGGGCGGAAGCGGGGGCCGCGGCCCCCGGGATTTTCAGCAGCCTCTTGCTTGCCGGGAAGGCGCAGTCGTGCCGGGCACGGGCTGTCGTGCCGGGAAGAAGCTGGACGCGGTGGCGCGATCGCCGCAGGGTTGCGTCGCCCGAATGCGTGCGTAGTTTGACCTCGGAACCGATCCACTGACCCTGTTCGACCGTTGTCCGCGGTATCGGAAGGGCCACTACGGAGGCGACATGGTCATTGTACGGATCGCGGTGCTGGGCGGGCTTGGGCTGATGCTAGGCGGGTGCCTGTCGCTCACAGACGCCCCACGCGCCTACAGCGCCCTGCAGCCGCCGGCCGTTTCGGACTCACCGCTGCCCCCTGTCGTAGTGCCAGGGCAAGTCCTGACGGCTGGCTTGGGCGCAACAGGCACAGGCGTGAACCCGTCGGACGAACTGACCACCTCCCAACGGCAGCGCAGCGCCTGGGAGGCTTTGCATCCCTCCGAGCTTGCCCAGCCGCCCTCATTCGCATCGCACACCGCGAGCGCCAACGGAGCGACAGATCCCATCAGCACCGCCAGCGTCTCGAAGCCTGCCAAGGTTCGGGCCCGGCGGGATGCCGATCCGCAATCCTACGACCGTGAGGCGACGATGGACCGGTTGGTGAAGGAGGGTCAGAAGGACGCCAAGCCGATCTGTGGCGGCTGCTGATCGCGCAGGGCCACGCTGGCGGCGGTATCAGATCTGCATGGCCAAGCGCGTGAGGCAATTGCCCCAGGACCGAGGCTTCGTCCTGTTCGACGTCGTCTTCGAGGAGGGCAGCCGTGCCTCGAACCGGCGCGTGCCGATGGAGATCCTGGGCGGTCTGGACGGCGACGAGTCGGCCCGTCCGCTTATCGAGCAGCAAGAGGCGGAGATCGCCCGGAAGGCGGGCCGTCCGCCGCGAGCGATCCAGAGCCTGACGCGAGCCGCCAAGCCGGAACCGAAGGCTTCCCGGGAGTAGCGCCGAGCATCCGGGACGGACAGCTTGGCGTTAAATGTTCGGCTGCGCCGTCGGAACTGTCGGCAAGCTCCGGCCGTCTAAGTCCTGTGCTGAGTTCGACGCTTCAGGGATGGTCCATTGCTTCGCCTTCTCGCGATTGTAGGGGCAGCACACGCAGCCACGCTGTCCGCCTACGGCCCCGCCTCCGCAGCCTCCGACATCACGTTGGCAGCCCTCGCCACGGGTCGGCTCTACGTCGTCGGGATAACTGAGCGCCCGAACATGCCCGTGGTGCTCGATCAGCAGTTCCGCACGGAGTCGGACGACAGGGGCATTTTCCAGTACAAACTGGTTTACCACCCCGCCCGCTGCATCATCTCGGCCACTATCGAGGGGAAATCCTACGAGGCGGTGGTCAGCAACTGTGGCCAGCAAGGCTCTTCCGGACCGTCGCATGGTTCGGCGGCCGTGGAACCCGCACGCCCTCAACGGGCTCTGGGCCAACCCGCAGACGTGAGGGCGCCGGCCCAGGGACCCCGGCCGCATGGATCTGACCAGCCCACCGAGGCCGCTCTACCGACCGGGCCGGTGCGCACGAGCCCGCTGCCGTCCACTTCGTCGGCGATGAACGAGGACGCTTCTCGCATGAAGGACGAGAGGGAAGGTGTGGGCCCGATCTTACATCCGCCGCTGCCGCCGGAGCGACCGAGAGGGCAGTTCAATGCTGAGGTGAGATCGTCCCAGGCTGCTGAAACGACGAAGCATGCCAAGCCTGTGCGCCGCGGTGGGCCGCACAATCTCGAAGGGTGGCTCAGCAACTGATGGCTCCGCGTGCGCGCGTCGCCGCAGCGTTGCCCGCAGCCGGGCGACCTGCGGTAGTTCCGGGAGGGCCCGCCCTCTCTGTCTGATCCCGGCGAGAAGCGCGGGGCGCCGATGCTCAGGGTCGATCCGCGTACCGCGGCACATCCACGAGCGGACCGATCAGATGCAGCAGGGCCCGATGCTCCGGTCGGTGCAGCGCCTGGGATACAGCCGGTGCCTCGCTCGATCCGGCGGGCGAACGTCTTCAGAGAGCACGCCGGGCGTGGGTTCCTACGCGCGGCAGGAGAGGCCGAGCGAAGCCGCCCTTCAATCCTCGGGCGTGACGCAGGTCCCCATGAAAGCCTTCCGCTCCGGCCCTTCCTTGAGCTTCTGGCTGTCCGCGCGCTGCCGGCAGCGATCGAGCACTGCCGGGTCGACCGCGGATGCGGCCTCCTCGCCCGCGGGCGTGGTGCCTTCCGCAGGCTTTCGCGGCGGCCCCGACGGGGTCTGGGCACCAACCGCAGCAGGAAGGCAGGCGAGGGTTGCTAGAGGGGCCAGGAGCGCGAAGGAGCGGGCCAGGGGGATCCCGCCAAGCCATCGTTGGCCGCCTCGTCGGGGTCGTCGGGCTCGCTCTCGGCGTCCTTGCCCACGTCCCGTCCCGCAGCCGTGCGGCCGGCCGTCGGGTCCGGCACGGTGACGGTCCGGACCGGTGTTTTCGGAGGCACCACGCTCACGCCCGAAGGCTTGTCCGTCTCAGTCATGGCTAGGCCGCTCTCCGTGATGCTGAGCCGTCGCGCGGATCAAATGACCCGCCCGGCGGCATCTCCCAGGGACGCAGATCCAGCGCGGATGACCGACCGCGCGGGATCTGCG
>NZ_JAKSYP010000248.1:0-8747 GCF_022829625.1 Methylobacterium sp. E-046
TGAGCGGGTGACCGAGACACGTTCATCTCACGCGTCCTCCGGCTTCGGCAGCAGATCGACCCACGCCGCGGTGATGACGGCTTCGCGCGCGTCGGCCCGGTCCGGGTCAGCAGCACGGATCCAGGCCACCACGTCGGCGAGCGCCGCCGGGCCGCCGGCGTGGTCCTGGCCCTTGCGGCGCAACGTCGAGCGAAAGGCGAGGGCGGCGGGCGCACCAGGTGGGTGGTGCGCGATGCTTTGGATCAGAGCGAGGATGCTGGCGGGCGTCGGTGGATCGGGGAGGGTGGCAGGCATGGTATCTCCTCTCACTCGTCGAGAAGGTCCGTCCATGCTGCGGTGAGCACGGCCTTGCGGCGATCGCGGTTGGGCATGTCCATCGATGCGATATCGCGGATCAGAGCAGTGACCTGGGCAGGGCGCCCATCGAACCACGTTGCGGCATCCTTGAGACGACGACGTGCTGCGGCGCGCGCAGCCGGTGCAGGGGTATGGGTCGCCCCAGCAACGAGGATGGATAGGGCCGAGACGATGCCGATCGCGGCCGGTGCGGTCTCCTCAGCCGAGACGTGCCGCTCAATGAGTTCGCTTCACGCGGTCGAAGGGGTCCGGGGGCATGGCGGCTCCTCAGGCTGCGTCGTCGAGCGTGTGCTGATGGAGGCTCGGCCAAGGGCGCGGGCGGCTTCTGAGCGCCGTGAGCATCATCACCTTGTCCCGGCGACTGACCGGGTGAAGATCGGCATGCGCGCTGCGATGACCGCGTTTTCGGTCTCGCCCACCGCCCGCGGCACCTCGCCGTTGACGACTTGGATGGCGGGGCGCTCGTCTCGGCCTCCATCATCGCCGTTGGGCGCAGCGGTCCCGTTGCCGCCCCCGCCTTCCCGACGTTCCTCGCGCCCCTGAACCGGGGCGCCCGATCGCGCCTTGCGCTCGGGGAATTTGCCGGGGCTGTTGGTGATGGTGATGTCGGCCGGGTACAGCGCCACGCCGGCCGCAGCGATGTAGGCGCCGAGCGCAAGGTCGAACTGCCATGGCATCTTGCCTTGGCGGCGCTCGTACTGGTGCCCCCGCCAGACGGCAGCGAACCAGAAGGCATTGAGGATCGTCGCGGCGGCGATCGGCCCGATAAGCTTCGCGAGGGTCAAGCCGGCGTCCATACGCTCAAGATGGCGAGCGGCGGGACGGCTGTCGAGGTAGCCGATCCGCACCCTTGGGTGCACAGGTGTGCACAGAACATCTTCGAGCGTTTCCGAGCAGATACGAACGTCCGGGAGCATCGGCGCTGCTTCGGCCTGCTCCGCGGTGCTTCGATGGCTTCGGCTTGGCGATGACGTGGAGGCGGCAAAAGGACGGCTGTGTCCAACCGAAGGACAGCAGGATACAGCAAAACACAGCAAAAAACGGCACTGCTACGGTAAGAAGTACGGTAGCGGGAGGGGTATCACATCACACACACTGACGGTGCGGATGTGATCAGCGCGACTGCGCCGGCGAGGCCGCACCGGGGCCAAGGACGATAGATCCCACTGCTGCTCTACCGGCACTCGACCCCCGGCCGATCGCTGAGATAATGCTGGCGCAGGATGGTTAACGGATCCTGCGCTACGGTCTCTGAACCGACGGCATCCGTTGGCAGATCAAGCCGCCTTGTGGCCCTTTTTCGGCGCATTCTGAGCCATCGCACCGGGCTGACCCAAACCGATCGCCTTGGCCAGCGCGGATCGCTTCTCGGCATAGTTCTGGGCAACCATTGGGTAATCGACCGGCAGGCCGTAACGCTCGCGGTAGCTTCGCGGATCAAGGCCGTGCTTGGTCAGGTGGCGCTTGAGCGTCTTATAGGTCTGACCGTCGAGAAAGCTGACGAGACCATCGGGCTGGATCGACTTGCGGACCTGGGCCGCACCAGGCTTCTCGGCCTCGGATGTCGGCACTGGCGCGCCAAGCTTAAGAGTGGTTAGGACCGTGTGGACGCTCTCGATCAGCTTCGGGAGCTCGGCAATGGGAACCGAATTTTTGACGACGTAGGAGGAGACGATTTCGCCGGCAAGCGCAGCCAGGACCGAGCTTGAACTGTCGGTATTAACAGTCATTGATCATTCTTTCGATGAGTCAATTGAATATCATTTACTATGAATGAGCCCATATCGAAAAAATGACAAGCGAATATAGCTTATGTCGGATCAAATAGCGAAATTGTCGCATGATGCAATCGATATATTCAATTACAGGTTGGCATTCATAATTGTGCGACGTGCGGCTGCCGTAGCGTGACATCAGCCGAACGTCGTGCCGAATTGGGCGCGCGGGGAAAGGCAGAAGCCCCTATTGCTGCGAGCAGGAGCGCCAGCGCTCTGGGTGCCGGTGTCAGCCGCTGATACGAAGTAACGGGGGTGTACGGGGGTCAGATGTCAGCCGCGGATCGAGAACGGCGTTACCTTGGCCCCTTCCAAGATCCGCTAGGATGAACACCCTTCCGCTTACCGTGTGGGCCAGATGCGCGGCGGCGTCGATCTGCAATCCTTGGTTAGGGCTGTTCATGCCAGAGATTGAACTGCAGCGCGTGCGCTCGCGTAGGACTGTCGATGGCTCCGCTGCAATACCTCGCACGCCGGTTCCGCTCCGCTCGTACCTGGATCGTCCTCGGCGTCCTGGCACCCGTCGGGATGCTCGTCGCATCCAGCCTGATGCTGCTCGACCTACGGCAGGACGCCTGGGACAAGGCCGAGCAGACGTCTAAGAACCTGCTGCAGGTCCTTGAATGCGATATCGCCCGCAACATCGAGATGTACGACCTTTCGCTGCGCGGCGTCGTCGACAACCTGAAGGCACCTGGGCTCGATCAGGTCAGCCCAGAACTGCGCCAGCTCATCCTATTCGACCGGGCCGCGACCGCGCGCGACATGGGCGTGATGATCGTGACCGATGAGAACGGCGACAACATCATCGACGCGAGCACCGTTCCGGCACGCAAGGTAAATTACGCCGATCGGACCTACTTCCAAGCGCAGAAGGCGCAGAACAACCTCGGCTTATACATCAGTCAGCCGCTGTTTTCGCGTCTGCTCGGTAGCCGCATGATCGTACTGAGCCGCCGCATCAACAAGCCCAACGGTACCTTCGGCGGTGTGGTGCTGGGAACCCTGAACCTGTCCTACTTCACGCGCTTGTTCGGCCAGATCGATCTCGGCCGCGACGGCGCGATCAACCTGTACCTGCGCGACGGCACGCGGATCATGCGGTACCCCTTCGCGGAGACCGACATCGGCGTGAACATCGCTGGTGCCCCGACGTTCCAGGGGTTCCTGCGCGAGCACAGCGGCAGCTTCATCCACACATCGGTCCGGGATGGCATCGAGCGGCAATACCGCTTCACTCAGGTCGGCGACTTGCCCCTGATCCTCAACGTCGCCCTCTCGACGGCTGAGATCGAGGCTGAGTGGCGGGGGAAGGCGCTCGTCATCGGCGGTATCGTGCTGGTGCTGTGTGGCCTCACAATCGCCCTCTCACTACTGTTCGGACGCGAGTTACGCCGCCGTGAAGCCATGCAGGCGGAACTCGAACATCTGTCGCTAACCGATGCGCTGACCAGGCTGCCGAACCGCCGCGCCTTCGAGGACGCATTCACCCGCGCTACGAACGATACGCGACGCTCGGCTAAGCCGCTGTCCCTGCTCATCGTCGACGCCGACCATTTCAAGCGCTTCAACGACCGGTATGGTCACCAAGTCGGAGACGACGTGCTACGGGCATTGGCCGGCCGCCTCTCGGCTAGCGTGCACCGGCCGCAGGACTTGGTCAGCCGGATCGGTGGTGAGGAATTCGCTCTCCTCCTGCCAGACACGGATCAGGCAGGGGCCTATCTCATCGCGGAGAAGGTCCACGCCGAGGTATCGAGCCTCGCGATCGGATCGGCAGGCATCGGAGCCGGTGCGCTCACGGTAAGCATCGGGCTGGCGAGTGGTGTACCGGATGGCAAAGCAACCACTGCCCTGACGGATCTCTACCGCCTCGCAGACGGTGCGCTCTACGAGGCCAAGGTGGGGGGTCGCAACCAGACTCGCTGTGCAAAGGGGCAGGATACCCCGGCGGGCTCACAAACGCGGCCTCTTCAGGTCGTGAGAGGCTCGTAGGCATGTAGCGTGTTCGGCTCCTGCCGTGTCGAGCCAGGGATTAGTCGCGGACGAGGCACTCGCAGCTACGCTTTCTTCACGTCCGGTGGCACAGTGCGGCCCCATGCCGATCCGGCCCGAGCACCGCTTCTTCTACCCCATCGACTGGCCCCAGTTGTCTGCTGTGATCCGCTTCGGCCGAGCCAAAGGCTGCTGCGAGGGCTGCGGCCGGCCGCACGGGCGGATGGTCTACCACCTCGGCGACGGGCGCTGGTGGGACGCGAGGGCGGGTCGTTGGCGCGACGGATGGGGCCGCCGGATCCGGGTCAGGTCTGGCGTTGATATACTCGGCCGTGCTCGCCGGACCCATGTCGTCCTGGCTGCGGCTCATCGGGATCACGACACCTCGAACAACGCGGACGCCAACCTCGCGGCCTTCTGCCAGCGGTGTCACATGATCCACGACCGGCCGGAGCATCAGAGGCGCCGCTGGCGGACGCTGTTCCGACGGAAAGCGCTCGGTGACCTGTTCGGTGGACCCTACGTCTAACCGAGCCAAACACCCTGAGCCACGGCTAGATACGCTTAAGCGCAGGCACGGGCTGGCACAGCGACCATACTCTGGTCAGCGAGGACCTCGGCGCTGCGCGCGGCGCTACGGATCTCCTGCGGGTCATCACAGAGAGCCGCGACCAGAACTCGGGCACGCTGCATCCAGAGATCGCGCTCGGCGCGCAATCGATCGCATGCGGCGTGGATCTCGGCCATGGCGATGTGCAGCTCGTCCACCATACTCCGAAGCTCCGTCGTCCGGCCACGCTCGTGCGCAAGAGCGGCCTTCAAGATGGCCAAAGTAGCGACGCTCTCATGATCCCGGCTCGCGTTCTGCCGCTCGGTTGTCACCACCGCCTCGGACCTGAGATGCGCAACTTCCTCGCGCACCTGCGGCATGTCAGGCAATTGCCGGGCGACCGCATCAGGTGGCGGGGTGTCCATGATGTTGCCCAGGGGCTCCTCCTCCAGCACGAGGTCGTGCAGCATCATGAACACGGCGTCCGCGCTCAAGCGCGCTAGGTCGAAGCCGCTCTCCGCCGCCAATTCGTTCCAAAGTGCCTGACCGCGAGCCGACTGCCCGACGAAGGCCATCGACCAGTTTACGAAGCCGCGCTCCGTGATCGGGGTGCCCTCCAACACCGTCACGTCACCGTGGCGAGGGTCACGCTGGATGCGCTCGAACGTCTGCTCGACCCCCTTTTGTGGCCCCTCCAGCACCTGCGCGAAGGCGCCACCGTTGAACATCAGCGCGCCGGTAACCCCCACGCGTTCGTTGTTCCGTCGCGATGCCGCCAGGATTTGTTCAACGGCAGCCTCGGCCTCAGGCCCAGTCAGAAAGTTCTTACTGGCGTAGACGAGGCGGTACAGAGTACTCATAGTCGGGATCCTATTCTAGTCTATCAATTAAAATTAACTCGATTAACAGAGAAGATAAAGCGGCTAATTACCATTTAAAAATTTATCATTATACAAAATATATTTTGTATATCAACCATCATATCTTAGGTGGCTATGCAGCAGGAGATGATGGGCGTGGATATTGTTGGCATATCTTGAAGCGCGCAGCGAATTCTGCCGGTGGCATTGGCCGGCCAAACAGATATCCCTGCGCCTCTTGGCAGCCTTTCGCGAGCAGACGCCGGCGCTGCTCCTCGGTCTCGACGCCCTCGGCGATCACCTCCAGTCCGAAACTGCGGCTGAGGTCGATCACCGCCCGCACGATGGCTGCGTCGTGCCGGTCCTCACAGAGGCCGTTCACGAAGCCGCGGTCGATCTTCAACCGTGTCAACGGGAAGCGCTTGAGCAGGCTGAGCGAGGCGTAGCCCGTACCGTAATCGTCGAACGCGATACCCACATCCATGGCGCGCAGGGCCTGCAGGGCGGCGATAACCTCCGGATCGTGATGTAAGATGATCGTCTCGGTGATCTCCAACTCCAGGGCGTTGGCCGGCAGCCCGGTCTCAGCGAGCGCGGTGGCCACTCCCTCGACCAAACCGCCGCCCCGGAATTGGGCCGCGCAGAGATTTACCCCGATCCGGAATGGATGCACACCACCTTGCCGCCAAGCCTGTGCTTGGGCGCAGGCGGTGCGCAGCACCCAGGCGCCCACCCGGGCTGCGTCCGGACTGTTGTCGAGCACCTCCAGGAACGCAGCCGGCATGAGCAGGCCGAGTTCGGGATGTTGCCACCGGATCAGGGCCTCGGCCCCCATGAGTGCACCATCGGACAGGCTTACCTGCGGTTGATAGTGCAGCACGAACTCACCCTGCTCGATGGCGCGGCGCAGCCCGTCGCGGCAGGCCCGCTCGCGCTGTGCGACCTCGCGGAGGTCCGGCGTGAACAGGAAGGCGCGCCCGCGTCCATCCATCTTCGCGCGGTAAAGGGCGGCATCGGCGCAAGCCAGCAGTTCGTCTTCTCGCCCTCCATGGGCAGGGCTTAGGGCCACGCCGACGCTGGCGCCGAGTCGCAATACGGTCTCCTCGATGCGGTACGGCTCGGAGAGGGCGTCGATCATCGCCTGCCCCTTGGAGGTTGCCGTCAATGGGTCACCCACGCCGGGGAGCACGACCGCGAACTCATCGCCACCAAATCGAGCCGCTACGCCCATGGTGTCGACGCAGGTGCGCAGGCGACTCGCCGCCAGCCGGAGTACGGCATCGCCTACGGCATGACCGTGCGCGTCATTGACCTCCTTGAAGCCGTCGAGGTCGAGCATCAGCACCGCCGCTGGGCGATCGTCCATAATCGCCGCCTCGATCCGGCCGCGCAGCACGGCCCGATTGGGCAATTCGGTGAGGGCATCGAGATGCGCCAGACGGAACAGGCGTTCCTCGACCATGCGGCGCGGGCTGACATCGCGCGCGATCGCCCCGAAGGCTGCGTGGCCGTTCTCGGTCCATGTGCACAAGGACAGCTCCACCGGAAACTCGCGGCCGTCCTTGTGCTGGCCAGTAAGTTCGACAGTGCGGCCGAGTAGCCCCGTCGCCGCCCCGGGCGCGATCCGGCATAGGTCACCCTCGTGGCCGCCGTGCATCCGCTCGGGCACTAGGATGGCGAGGGGCTGACCCAGAGCCTCGGCGACCGTATGCCCGAACAGGCGCTCGGCGGCCGCGCTCCAGAAGCTCACCCGCCCTTGGGCGTCCGCGCAGATGATGGCGTCGGACGAGGTGTCGGCTATGTGCTCGAAGCGCGATTGAGTCGCGCGCCGGGCCGCTTGGACACGGCGCAGCTCCAGCCGGTCGAGCACGAGACGGGCGAGGTCGGTGAGGATACGCCTGTCTCGGCCTGTGAAAGCGCGTCGCGGCTTGGGACCGGCGAGGCAGAGCGTACCGATGGCATGGCCGTCTCCGGTACGTAGCGGCACGCCTGCGTAGAAGCGGATGAACGGGGCGCTGGTGACCAGGGGATTGTCGCGGAACCGTGGATCCTGGGATGCGTCGAGCACGACGAGGGTGTCAGCTTGCGCGATGGTCCGGGCACAGAATGCGACGTCGCGGTCGGTCTCGCACAGGTTCAGACCGATCTTGGCGTGGAAGATCTGCCGATCGCGATCGACGAAGGAAACGAAGGCAGCCGGCGCGCCGAGCAGGCGAGCGGCGAGTTCGACGATGTGGGCGAGCGACGGATCTGGCTCGGCATCAAGGATATCGTGATCGGCCAGCGCCTGCAGCCGAGCTTCTTCGTCAGTCTGCACAGGTGAAGACGGCAAAGGAGGGCTCCGGATCGAATGGGTGAGCGCGGCTGAATGAACAGCTGGCATCGCCGTCAGTGGCAGGTGCTTCAACCTTTCGGTCAAAGTAGACGTAGGTGAGGAAAGCGCGCCGCGCCTCCAAGACGTCTTGACTCGCTGGTCTCGTCCAAACCACTTAGGTCATGCGACCGCGCGCGCCGCCTCGCGGACTTGGCGCGTGGCGGCATCGACCTGTTCGCTCGCCCGGGCGATGGCCTCCATGCCGCCGGCGATCGTCGATACCCCATGCGCGGCCGTGTGCATGCTGCCCGACATCTCGCGCGTGACGGCCGACTGCTCCTCCACCGCCGCCGCGATCGCGGCCGAGACCTCGTCCAGCGCTCGGATCGTGCCCTGGATCGAGCCGATCGCGCCCACGGCCTCGCGCGTGGCAGCCTGCGTCGCGCTTATCTACCCGCGTATCTGATCCGTCACATTCGCGGTCTGCTCGGCCAGGGCCTGCACCTCGGAGGCAACGACCGCAACGCCCTTGCCGGCCGCACCCGCGCGGGCCGCCTCGATGGTGGCGTTGAGCGCCAGCAGGTTGGTCTGCGCGACGATCCCCTGGATCATGCTAACGACCTCGCCGATCTGCGTCGCCTGCCCGCTCAGGCCCTCGACGAGCACCCCGGTATGCCGCGCCTTCTCGACGGCCTCACCGGCCATTCGTTCGGCGGGGTCGTGAGCATGCTCCAGGGGATGGCCGCGCAGACCAACCTGCTGGCGATCAACGCCACCCTCGAGGCGGCCCGCGCGGGTGCAGCCGGCAAGGGCTTTGCGGTCGTTGCCTCCGAGGTGAAGGCCCTGGCCGAGCAGACCGCGAAGGCGACGGATCAGATCCGCGGGCAGATCAGCGC
>NZ_JAKSYP010000253.1:0-30642 GCF_022829625.1 Methylobacterium sp. E-046
CATGGATCCGGGTCAGCTCAACACCGTCGCGGACGGCCGGGTCTTCAGCGGTCGCCAGAGCGTGCCGCTGAAGCTGGTGGACGAACTCGGCAGCGAACGCCAAGCGGTGGCGTGGCTGGAGAGCGCCCGCGGCGTTCCGAAGGATTTGCCGATCAAGGATTGGAAGCCGCGGTCGGAGAGCGACTTCTCCCTCTGGTCGGCGGCCGGCATCGGCGCGGACCTCCTGGGCCTCGAAGGCCTTGCGGCGCGGCTCCGGACCGTGGGCGCGGAGGCGCAGGCCGCCCGCGGCGGGCTGCTCGCCCTGTGGCGCCCGGAACCCTGAACGACCGCCCGCAGCCCGCCCCGATCCCGCGAGAAGACCGGACGCCATGATCAAGTCGGAGCTCGTCCTCAAGATCGCCGAGCAGAACCCGCATCTCTAC
Source organism: Methylobacterium sp. E-046 (assembly GCF_022829625.1). Classification (NCBI taxonomy): domain Bacteria; kingdom Pseudomonadati; phylum Pseudomonadota; class Alphaproteobacteria; order Hyphomicrobiales; family Methylobacteriaceae; genus Methylobacterium; species Methylobacterium sp. E-046. Next base: position 423 of record NZ_JAKSYP010000253.1, read on the forward strand.
CAGCGCGACGTGGAGATCCTGGTCAACGCGATTCTCGACACCATTTCCGACGCGCTGGCCCGCGGCGACCGGGTGGAGCTGCGCGGCTTCGGCGCCTTCTCGGTCAAGCGCCGCGAGGCGCGCCGGGGACGCAACCCCCGCACGGGTGCCGCCGTTGCCGTGTCCGAGAAGGCGATCCCCGTGTTCAAGACCGGCAAGGAGATGCGCCAGCGTCTCAATGCGGCGGGCATCGGCGAGAGTGCCTCGGCGGCCGAGTAGGAAGGGTTCGTAAGCGCGATGATCCGATTTCTGAAGAGCCTCGTGCTCCTGCCGATCGCGGCCTTGGTGATCCTGCTGGCGGTCGCCAATCGCGCCCCGGTGCAGCTCTCCTTCGATCCGGTCAACCCGGACGCGCCGGTCTTCAGCGTCGGCCTGCCGCTCTACGCGATCCTGTTCGGCGCCGTGGCACTGGGCATCGTGGTCGGTGGCATCTTCACGTGGCTCGGTCAGGGCAAGACGCGGGCCCGGGCGCGCTACCATCGCCGCGAGGCCGTCCGCTTCGAACGCGAGGCGACGCGGCTGCGGACCTACGCGCCGGAGAGCGAGACGGCGGGCCCCTACACGGTGCCGAATACCGGTCGGACTGCCCTGCCGGCCACGCGGTAACGGGGCCCGGGCGCGCCTCGAGGTCCTAGCGCGCGACTCGCGCGGCGGCCACGAAGGCGGCGATCTTATCGGCGTCCTTCGCCCCGGGGGCCGATTCCACGCCGGACGACACGTCGACAGCGCCGATCCCCGTGCGGGCCAGTGCCTCCGCGACGTTGGCGGCATCGAGGCCTCCCGACAGCATCGTGCCGGGCGGAAGAGCGGCGCAGCGCAGGAGCTCCCAGTCGAAACGACGGCCGTTGCCGCCGGGCAGGGCCGCGTCCGGCGGTGCCTTGGCATCCAGGAGGATCCGATCGGCGACGGCTGCGTAGGCCGGCAGCACCGACAGATCCGCACGGGTCCCGATGCCGAGCGCCTTCATCACCGGCCGGCCCGTGCGGGCACGGATCGCCGCCACGCGCTCGGGGCTTTCCCGCCCATGGAGCTGGATCAGGTCCGGATCCACCGCCGCCACGGCCGCGGCGACCAGGGCGTCGTCCGGGTCGACCAGCAGGATGACCCGCTCCGCGCGCCCACGGGCGAGATCCGACAGGGCCGCGGCCCGCGTGAGCGCGACATGCCGCGGGCTGCGCGGAAAATGCACGAGTCCGATCCAGTCCGCTCCGGCCTCCAGGGCTGCGGTCAAAGTCGCTTCGGTGCTGAGCCCGCAGATCTTGACGCGGGTCGGGGTGACGGACTCGGAGGCCATGGGCGTCCTATAGCGGATCGTGGGCCGCCGATCAGTCCCCTTCGACGGCGGCCTTGGGGCGCTCGGATCCCGTGGTCAACCGCCATGCGGTGAAACCGCCGCGCCGGCTTCGGTACCTGTCCGGACACCGAGACGCCGGAACGGCGCTGCCCGGGCCGGTGGTGTCGATTCGATGACGTCGAGGTCGCGCTAGTACAGGGCCGGCACCGAGACGTTCGGTATCGGGAAGCCGCTGAAGACGAGCTTCCCGTCGACCAGCCGCAGCGGAGGAAGCGCCTTCAGGGGCGTTGTGTCGGTCGACGCCTCTGCATCCGGGCGTCGACCGAGGCCCAGCAGCCCACCGACCAGCTGCCCGACCAGGGCGCCCCTCTCAGAGCCGAAGCGCTGGCCGACGATGCTGCCGATCAGCGCGTCCACGCCGGCGGCACGGAGATCGATCTGGCCCGCCGGACGGTGGGCATTGTCGAGGGCAAGCGTGCCTTTGGCCTGCACGCGCTGCGCACCCTTGGCCAGCGAAAGGGCCGTCAGGTCCAGGGCACCACCGGCTTGCCGCCAGCGCTCCAGCTCGCGCGCGACGGTTCCGGTCCGCAGCACGGTGGCCTGGGTGAGGGTCGCGTCCAGGGCGAGGTCGGCGGGATCCCGGGTGGCGGTGAGGGCGTCGAGCTGCGGCGACGCGGCCTGGACGAGACGCAGGCTCACATCCACGGCGCCCGCCGCTTCGTAGCGGCCGGGCGCCGGTCGCGCGTGTACCTCCAGATGCCGGCCGGAGACCGCGATCGGCCCCGGCTCGGCGCCGGTCACCGTGACGTTGGGCGCGTCGATGACGGCGGAAGCCCGGGTGAACCCCTCGGCCGCACCGTGAAAACTCCCCTGGAAGGCCTTCCACGAGGCGTCGCCGGTCAGGTCACCCTGCTCGACGTGGAAGGGCCCGGCGCTCTCGAACACGACGAGACGGGGCTGGTAGATCTGGGCGACCGCGGTGCTGGGCCCGAGCCGGAAGCGTCCGTCGACCCGTTCGAGGGTCACTGCACTGCAGCGCAATTCGATGCGGAACGGGTAACCGCCGAGCGAGCGATCGGCGCAGGTCCAAGTGCGGCCCGCGGCCGCCTCTCGGGCGATCCAACCGTCGATCTCGTCGGCCGTCCGGGCTCGGATCCAGAACCAGGCGGCGGACCAACCTACGACCACGATCGCGAGCAGGACGTACGGCAGGAACAATCCAAGGCGCGAGCGACGCGCCCCCGATCCCGGCGACGCCTGGGCTGTGTCCTCCGACCGCGTCCGTTCCTGCACCATGCGTTCCGCTCCCCGACCAAGCCCCAACAGGGGCCGCGCGGCTTCGCATGAGGCCACGCAAGGGGCGAAACTGGGGCAGCGCCGCGCCCGGTCACGGCCGGGGCGTCGATCCGCCCCGCGCTTCATCCCTGACCGGGGACCGGCGCTCGCCCCGCGGGACGACGCGCCTCCACCATCGTCCCGATCAGACCTGGGCCGGCTCGACGGTGTCGATCTTCAGATCCTCGACGATCGCCACCCGCTCGGCATCGTTCTCGGCGAGGCGATGCACGTGCATCTCGGTGGCGCCGCCGCGACGGACCCGGTCGAGCCAAGTGCGCCGGAGATGGTCGCGCGGGCTCTCGCTCGAGCTGGCGACCGACAGCATCTCGGCGATGCCGGTGTCGTCCCGGCGGACCGCGATCACCACGGCCTCGGCCATCTCGTCGAGATCGAAGCCGCCGGCCGAATGGACGCCCACCACGTAGCGGCGGCCGGAGCGGCCGCGCCATGCAGAGAGCGGCAGCGCGGGAGACCCGCGCAGGCCTGCGGTCGTCTTGAGGCGTTCTTCACGCACATCCTGCCTCCGGCTGCGATCGTCCTTCAGGTCGCGAAGCGCGGCCGACCAGGACAGGGCTCTTCTGTTCGCCATTTGTTCCAAATTAGCGTGTGATATCCACAGGCGTCAAGGGCGACGTTCCTAAGGGAGGATGTGGGTATTGCGCCCGTTATCCACAAGCTGGATCCACCCGTGACCCGTGCGATGCCGGCCGCCGCGCAGCCGGAACGGATCAGCGGCGCGCCGAGGCTTCTGCGACCGCGCCGGCGCGGAGCTCGACCCGCCCGCGCTGGACCTCGTCGACGAGGGCGGCGGAGGCGGCTTCCAGGCGCTCCTGCGCCAAGGCCTGAAATTCCTGCCGGGGCAGGCCCGGGGGGATCGGGGGCAAGAACTCGATCACAGCGGTTCCCGGCCGGCGCACGAGGCTGTTGCGCGCCCAGAACAAGCCGGTGTTCAGCGCCACCGGCACGCACGGCACGTTCAAGGCGACGTAGAGGTGGGACAGGCCCTGCTTGTAGGCTGGTGCCGCCCCGACCGGGCGGCGGGTGCCCTCCGGGAAGATGATGAGCTGGCGTCCGCGCCCGATGGCCGCGCCGGCGGCGGCGTTCATCAAGCTCATGGCCCGGGTGCCCTTGGAGCGATCGATCGCCACCATGCCGCTGCGCGACAGGTACCAGCCGATCAGCGGGATGAGCAGCAGTTCCTTCTTCAGGACGTACGCGAAGTCCGGCAGCACCGTGCAGAGGGCCAGGGTCTCGAGCGCCGACTGGTGCTTGGCCGCCACCAGCAGGGGCCCCGGGGGGATGTTTTCCATACCGCGGAACTCGACCCGTGTGCCCGCCACGACCCGGAGCAGCCAGAGGGTGATCTGCCCCCAGGCGCGGGCCAACCCCATCACAGACCGTCCGGAAATCAGCGTCGGCAGGCCGACGACCGCCAGCACCGTCGTGGCCGCATAGAAGCAGATGTTGAAGGCGAGGGAGCGGAGGGCGAGCATCGGATTCCGAGTCGTTACGGCTTTCCTGTAGCGCGCCCTTGGGCCCGCGGCCAAGCGCGACCGCAGTTGAAGGGTCAGGCCCCGCCGGCGACGCGATCGTTCCGCCTGTAGCCCGCGCCCCGTCCGGCGACCAGCCAGTAGACCAGACCCGCGCTCGCGCCGACGGCGAAGAGGATCACCGTCAGGCGCGCCTCGGCGGCCAGGAGCGCGGGATCCCGAGCAGATCCGGACCGCATGGCACCGCGGGTGAGCCAGGGGAGGGCGGCCGTCAGCAGGCCACAGCCCGCGCCGTACCAGAGCAGGCCACGCCGCCCGAGGACTTCGCCGGCCAGACCGACCAGGGCCGGCGGCACGACCAGCAGGACGAACAACGCCTGGGCCAGACCGGCGATGAAGAGGATGAGCCCCTCCGGTGGCAGTCCGGCCGACAGGTCCGACAGTGCCATGTCGAGGCCGGCGAGCGCGCCGCCGGTCAGCCACGCCTGCGCGGCCGGGTCGATGAGGAGTGCCGACACGAGCACGGCGGACCCCGTCGGGACCGCGAGCAGCAGGGCAAAGGCTCCGAGGAACAGGCGGCCGAGGGCGTGCATCCCGCAAGCCTCTACACCGGTCGGCTCGGCTCGTCGCGCGAAAGCCGCGCCCGATCCTCGTGGATCCGGCGCGGCTTCAAAGGGTCGGGTGCCTCAGCCGTGGGCGGGCGCGGCGGTCCCGTGGTCGCCGGGCGTGTGCTTCTTGCGGAACCGGCCGAGCCAGAGCGAGAAGTGGCGGATCACCACGTAGAAGACCGGCGTCAGGAACAGGCCGAAGAGGGTCGCGCCGATCATCCCGAAGAACACCGCGGTGCCGAGGGCCTGGCGCATCTCGGCGCCGGGGCCGGTGGCCACGACCAGCGGCAGGGTGCCGAGGATGAACGCGAAGGCGGTCATCAGGATCGGACGCAGGCGCAGGCGGCAGGCTTCCACCGCCGCATCCACCGGCCCCCGGTGCTCCCGCTGCTCGATGTCGTGCGCGAACTCCACGATCAGGATCGCGTTCTTGGCCGCGAGGCCGATGAGCACGATCAGGCCGATCTGGGTCAGGATGTTGTTGTCCTGGCCGCGGAACTGCACGCCCGCGAGGGCGGCGAGCACTCCGGTCGGCACCACCAGCAGGATCGCCAGCGGCAGCGCCCAGGACTCGTACTGCGCGGCGAGAACCAGGAAGACCAGGAGAACGCCCAGAGCGAAGACCGCACCGGCGGTGCCGCTCGCGGCCTTCTGCTGATAGGCGATCTCGGTCCAGTCGTACGCGTAGCCGTCAGGCAGCGCCTTCTTGGCGAGCGCCTCCATGGCGTCGAGCGCCTGACCGGTGGAGATGCCGGGCTTGGCCACGCCCTGTACCGGAACCGAGTAGTACAGGTTGAAGCGCTGCACGATCTGCGGCCCGGTCACGTCGCGCACCGAAGCGAGCGTGCCCATCGGCACCAGGGCTCCCGTGGAGGAGCGCACCTTGATCTGCGAGATGTCCTGCACGGAGGTTCGGAACGCCGCGTCGCCCTGCAGGCGCACCTGGTAGATGCGGCCCAGCGTGTTGAAGTCGTTGACGTAGGTGCCGCCGAGATCGGCCTGGACCGACGAGAACACGTTGGCGAGCGGCACGTTCAGCATCCGCGCGATGGTGCGGTCGATGTCGAGGAAGAGCTGCGGCGTCGAGTTGTCGAAGGTCGTGAAGACGCGCTGCACGTCTGCGCTCTGGTTCGCGTGGGCGATCACCTCGCCGGCCGCCGCCATGAGCGGGCCGATGTCGGAGGATTGGCGGCTCTCGATCTGCATCTTGAAGCCGCCGCCGCTGCCGAGACCGCGCACGGGCGGAGGCGGGATCACGATGACCCGGGCTTCCTGGATGTCCGAGGTCGCCTTGAGCACGTCTCCGGTGATCACCGCCGCACTGCGTCCTACCTCCGCGCGCTCCTTCGCGCCCGTGAGGGTGAGGAACATGACGCCGGCATTGGTGGTGTTGGTGAACGTCGCCCCGTCGAAACCCGCGATGATCACCGCGTTGGCGACGCCGCTCACCGTGCGGGCCTGCTTGGCCGCGCGCAGGATCACGTCCGTGGTGCGATCGAGCGATGAGCCGGAGGGGAGCTGCACGACGCCGATCAGGTAGCCCTGGTCCTGGTCCGGGATGAAGCCGGTCGGCGTCGTCTGCGCGAGGTGCAGCGTGGCAGCGATCACGCCGGCATAGACCAGAAGCATCACGCCGAGGCCCACGATGCCGCCGGTCAGGACGCGGATCGTCCGGCCGTAGGCATCCGACGTGGCGTCGAAGGCGCGGTTGAACCCGTTTGCCAGCCAGGCCACGAACCGCGTCAGGAAGAACTTCGGCTCCTTCCGGGAGTGGTGCGGCACGAGGAGCAGCTTGCACAGCGCCGGCGAAAGGGTGAGCGAGTTGAAGGCCGAGATCAGGGTCGAGGCCGCGATGGTCAGCGCGAACTGCTTGTAGAACTGGCCCGAGATGCCCGGGATGAACGCCGTGGGCACGAACACCGCCGCCAGCACCAGCGCGATGGCGATGACGGCACCGCCGACCTCGTCCATCGTCTTGTGGGCCGCATCGCCGGCGGAGAGACCCTCGGCCATGTTGCGCTCGACGTTCTCCACCACCACGATGGCGTCGTCGACCACGATGCCGATGGCGAGCACCAGCCCGAACAGGGTCAGGTTGTTGAGCGAGAAGCCGAAGGCCGCCATCGCCGCGAAGGTGCCGATCAGGGACACGGGAATCGCGATCACCGGGATCAGCGCCGTGCGCCAGCTCTGGAGGAACACCAGCACCACGATGACGACGAGGCCGACCGCCTCGAACAGCGTCTTGTAGACCTCGTGGATCGATTCCTCGATGAACTCGGTCGGGTTGTAGGCGATGCGGTACTCGACGTCCGGCGGGAAGTTCTTCTTGACCGTCTCCATCACCTTGCGGACCGACGCGGCCGCGTCGAGGGCGTTGGTGCCCGGCCGCTGGAACGCGCCGATGCCCACCGCGGGGGTCTCGTTAAGGAAGGAGTTGGTCGTGTAATCCTTCTGGCCCATCTCAACGCGGGCGATGTCCTTCACCCGGACGAGGCGTCCGTCCTGCGCCTTGATGATCACCTCGGCGAATTGCTCGGGCGTCTTGAAGCGGGCTTGCGACTGGACGACAAGCTGGAACGCCTCGCCCCTGGCGGCGGGTGGTCCGTTGAGCTGACCGGCCGCGACCTGGACGTTCTGCTCCTGCAGCGCCGTCGTCACGTCCGTGACCGACAATCCGTAGGCGGCGAGCTTGTTGGGATCGACCCAGATCCGCTCCGCGTACTCGTTACCGCCGAAGATGGTGATGTCGCCCACGCCGTCGAGGCGCAGCAGCTCGTCGCGGATGTTCAGATAGATGTAGTTGGCGAGGTAGTTCTGGTCGTAGGTCTTGTTCGGCGAGAGCAGGTGCACGACCAGCATCAGGTCGGGCGAGGCCTTGCGCACCGTGACGCCGAGGTTGCGCACGTCCGGCGGCAGGCGCGGCTGCGCCACCGACAGCCGGTTCTGCACCAGCACGTTGGCGATATCGAGGTTGGTGCCGACCTTGAAGGTCACGGTCAGCAGCATGTTGCCGTCGTTGGTCGACAGCGACGTCATGTAGAGCATGTTGTCGACGCCGTTGACCTCCTGCTCGATCGGCGTCGCGATCGTGGCGGCCACCGTCTCGGCGTTGGCGCCCGGATAGGAGGCGCGCACGGTCACGGTCGGCGGCACGATCTCGGGATACTGCGAGACCGGCAGGCTCTCGTAGGCCACGAAGCCGAGGATCAGGAACACGATCGACGTGACGGACGCGAAGATCGGCCTGTCGACGAAGAAATGGGCGAAACGCATCGGTCAAACCTCTGAGGCCCGCCGGTCTCCCGGTCGGGGCCCTGCGTCGTCGGTGCGGGGCGCGCCAGGTGGCGCGCTCGGAAGCGGTCGCGATGAGCCGCTCGGGCTCACGTCTTGCTCGGCGGCAGCTCGACGGTCTCCGGCGTCACCTTGGCGCCGGGCCGGATACGGGAGATGCCGTTGACCACGAGGGTCTCGTCCCCCTTCAGCCCGGACTGGATCACCCGATAGCCGTCGACCTTCGGTCCCAGCGTCACGTCCTTCTGCTGGATCACGTTGTCGGGACCGAGCAGGTAGACGATCCGCTTGTCCTGGTTGGCGGCCACCGCCTCGTCGGGGATCAGCACGCCCTGGTACGGCTTGGTCGCGGGCATCGAGACGATGCCGAACAGGCCGGGCTTGATGAACAGGTCGCCATTCGGGACGGTCGCCCGCAGCAGGATCGTGCCGGTGGCCGTGTCGACCCGGTTGTCGACGAAGTCGAGGCTGCCCTTGCGGGTCGGCTTCGCCTCGCCGGACAACGCGATCAGGATCGGCACGCCCTTGCCCTGCTGGGTCTGACCCATGCCGATGCCGAGGCTGTTCTGGTACTTCAGGAACGACTTCTCGTCGACCGTGAAGCTGAAGTAGATCGGGTCGAGGGACACGATCGTCGTCAGCATCGTCTGGTCGGCGCTGACGATGTTGCCTTCGGTGACCAGCCGCCGGCTGATCCGGCCGTTGATGGGCGCCTTCACCTCGCTGAAGTCGTAGTTCAGCTGGGCGTTGTTGAGGGCCGCCTGGGCGCTGTCGACGTCGGCCTGCGCGGTCTGAGAGGCCTGCCGGCGCTGGTCGGTGACCTGCTCGGAGATGTTGCCGCTGCGGGACAGGGTCTGGGCGCGCTCGAGGTCCGTCTGCGAGAAGGACTGGCGCGCCTTGGCGGAGGCGAGCGCCGCCTGGGCCTGCTCCAGCGCCGCCTTGTAGGGCCGGCGATCGATGACGAACAGGAGGTCGCCCTTCTTCACCGTCTGGCCGTCGGTAAAGTTGATCTTCTCCAGGTATCCGGTAACGCGAGCCCGGACCTCCACGTACTCGATCGCGTCGAAGCGGCCGGTATACTGGTCCTGCTCGACGATCTGGCGGACCACGGGCTTGGCCACGGTCACCTTGGGCGGCGGGCCACCCGGTGCCTGTGCCCGCACGGGTGTCGCGAGCGGACCGGCCACGAGGCCGGCGGCCAGTGCTGAGATCACGGTGAGAAGGCTGGGAAGCCGGCTGCGCATCGGGTCCTGCTGTCCGTTGGCCGACCCGTTGGTCGCGCCGAGCTTGACGATTGTTCCGCCGCTGGAGCGCCGTAACCCGCGGGAAACGCTGTTGCTTGTGCGCGAGCGCACATCACGGCGTCGTGAGCCGGATTGAACCGCTGGGTTACTCGACCGGTTCGCCGGACCCGTACCAATCCTTGAAACCGCCCTTGTAGTGTTCGGCGATGTCCAGTCCGGCGTTCTGGGCTGCCATCAGCGCGTGAACCGAGCGGACGCCCGACGCGCAGGAGAAGACGGGCCGCCGCCCATCGTGGGCGATCAGCGCCCCGACCGCTTCGGGATCGAATTCCGACAGGGGATGCGAGACGGCACCCGGTATGTGTCCGGCAGCAAATTCATGCGCTTCGCGCACGTCGATGATCAACATTGACCCGTCGCTGAGCCCGCGCTTGATCGTATCGCGATCGAGGTCGACCACCTGCATTGGCAGGATCTCCGTTCAGCCCAGGCCCTCGCCAGCCCTGTGGGCTGACGCGTTTCCTTATTCGTCAGGCCGAAGGGGTGCAACTTGCTGCGTCCCGGCGAGGGGACGCGCGGCTCCGCTCAGAGCGCGTCCAGCACGGGCATCACGGATCCGAAATGCGCCTTCCAGCCCGGCGGCTCGTACCCGTCGAGCCGCCCGATCAGATCGACCCGCACGGGCGAGGCGGGACGCGCCAGCGCCTCGATCGTCGCCGTCCAGCCGGGGCCGTCGAGAGGATCGTGAAACCGGGCGAAGCGTCCGGCGATCTCGCGATGGACCGGCAGGTCCGAGGCGACCACCGGCAACCCGCAGGCCGCAGCCTCCACCACCGGGATCCCGTAGCCTTCCGCGAAGGAGGGCATCAGAAGGGCGGTGCAACTGCGCATGAGGGCGGCGAGTCCGTGGGTGGACAGACCGGTGGCCTCGATCACGTGGGCCACGACGCCGGGGCAGCGCTCGAGCATGTCGATGGCGCTCTCGGCCTCCCAGCCGCGCCGCCCGACCACGACGAGGCGGGGCGTAGAGGCACCGTGCCGCTCGGCCAGGCGCCGCCAGATCTGAAACAGCAGGAGGTGGTTCTTGCGCGACTCGATCGTCCCGCACACCAGGAACGTCGGCCGGTTGGGGTGGAACCGGGGCCCGGCCCGCCCGAACGCCTCCTCGACGCCGAGGTGGCCCACGGCCACCGGCGGCCGGCTGAAGCCTTCGGCGGCGAGATGCTCCAGGGTCAGGCGGCCGGTATCGGCCGAATTCACCAGGATCGCGGCCGCATGCCGCCCGATCGTGCGCAATCGTGCCCGGTGGCGGTCGGCTTCGCCGGAGCGGCCGTATTCGGGATGGGTGATCGGGATCAGATCGTGGACGAAGAACGCGGCGCGCACGTCCCGCCGCGTATACAGCCAATCGAACCGGCCGGGGTTGTCGAGACGCAGGTGCGAGGTGTGGAGATAGAGCGCATCGCGCGGCAAGGCGGCGATCGGGCTGCCCCGCAGGGCCATGTCGGCGGCGGTCCGCGCCTGGATCCGGCGCCGCTCGGCCGCGCTGGCCTGCGGGGGAGGATCCTGCCTGGACCTGCCGCCAACCCCGGCCCCGGCGGAATCGCCGCAGCGCGTGGCCAGCCGGTGATAGACTGGGTCCGAGGCGGCCTCCCGATCCTCCACCCAGCCGGCAGCCACGGCCTCGACGATCGCCAGCGCCCGGGCGCGGTCGAGGACGCGTGGGCCGAACGCCGTCGACACCACGCCGAAAGCTGGACCGGGCCGGCCCAGGAAGACGCGGGCGTAGGCCAGGTCGACCCGATCGATCCCGGAGGGGCTCGGGTGGCGCAGGCGCGTGACGAGGCGCGTGAGATCGAAGGCGATCGGTCGGTCTGTCATGATCCTGAAGCGAGGCGGCTGCGGCCGTCTCCCTATCGAGCCGAACCCGCCATTGCCAGCGTGCCAGACCACGCCACGGGGCTTGCACAGGCGCGGCGCGACGGCTAAGAGCGCCGAGCCCGCGTGGCGTCGGAGTGTAGCGCAGCCCGGTAGCGCACCTGTCTGGGGGACAGGGGGTCGTCGGTTCAAGTCCGGCCACTCCGACCATTTTTCCACAGTATCGGCAATGAGTTAGATTAGGCAGCCTCCGGGCTGCCTTTCTCATTTCAGGGTCCTGGGGTTCATCTGGGGTGCATTATTTACGTTGGGGATCATCGGGGTTCTGAACCCGACCCGCACCCCAAAGTCCTCGAACGGGCTCACTGCCGATCGAGCGGTACGACGAAGCTACGGTTAGAGAGCCTTCGACCACAGCAGAAAGCCGGTGGCGGCCACCAGGAGCCAGCCCGAGACGCGGGCGATGCCGGCCGCAGGCACTTCCTCCTCCAAGCGATAGTAGGCTGCCTCGGCCAGGATCGCCGACCACAGCGCAGTCTCCAGGCTTAGAACGGCAGCCAACCACGGCGACATGGTCGATCCTCGAGAAAGAGGCCGAGGTCCGAAGGCCCCGGCCGAGTCTGGGAGGAAACGCCCGCCATGGGCGAAGTAGCAGCCCGCACAGCTCGTGCCACAACAGAGCCTCCGACGTGGGAAGGTGCTTCTACGAACCAACGGCCGCTCCGGACGGTTGGCGCCGTTTAGCGTGATCGTTCGATGAGACCCTTATGGATCGCCCCCGCCGCGTCGGCCTACCGTGGTACGCTCTGGAGCAATACGAGGCGTTGCGCACCAGCCTCGCCGACGGTGGCAAGCTGCCGCCCGAATACGAGACGTGGCGCATCGCTACCGAACAGATGGAGCGGGAGGTGCAGCGCAGCGGCGTCGAGGTCGTGCGCGTGCCGATCGAGCCAGATGTCTTTGCAAACTGGTGCCAGCGCGCCGGGCTTCCACGCGATGCCGCAGCGCGTTCCCGATACGCGGCCGCGGCGCTGGCGGCAGATTGGGCGGTCTGAGGCCCAAGCCAAGCGCCGGCTGGCGGATGAGTACGATGCCGCGCAGGAGCGGGGCGAGGTGGCTACGCAGTCGCGCGGAGGCGCCAACATCGCAGACGGTGTTCCAGACGGGAACACCGTTGCAACCGTCACCGACCTCGGCCTAACCCGCAAGCAGGTGCACGAGGCCCGGCAGTTGCGCGACGCTGAGGCAGTCGACCCGGGCGTGATCCTACGTTGGAGCGAGGTTTGATATCGTGGCGAAATTCACGATCCAGATAAGCGCGGCTCCAACCAAGAAAGCGGCGATGTAGAAAAGTGAAACTGTGAGCTTCGCGGCCGTAGGAGAGACGGCGTGAGATAATCTAGTCGTCAATTTGCCTGGAAGATTGTAGTCTCTTTCTAGTTCCGTTGCGACGGCAACGCTCGCGATCAGAAGCTTGAAGTAATAATGCCTGTCCGTCAGATACCCAACAAGCAGGAACATAAAGCCCGCAAGGATCAGCATCGTGGACACGTGGAAACTGAAGCTCACATATGAGTCCACATTGATCTTGGTGTTTGGATGGGATGCAAAGAATGCGGCTCCGGATCCGAACGCGGCGATGGTCAAAGTTGATGTCAGCTGCCGGACACGCTGAATCAACTCGTTGAAGTGGATCTGGACGCGGATGACGTTCGCCCATTGATCCTTGGGTACATCGTTCTTCGCAGTCATTGTGTCGTCAACCAGTGAGGCGGTGTCGATGGCTTCCATCGCGATGTGTCCGCGTTGATGGTCCCTTCCTACTCCATACCTCCCGCAGGGTTCCGTCAGTTCGATGACAGTGAGCGAACGGCCCGCTCCGCTATCGCTGCCTGCAAGAAGAAGCCCCGGACTGCCTAAGCAGCCGGGGCCATTCACCGTGAGAGCCGCACATCACTCGGCTGCAGCGGCCTTCTTCGGCTTGCGACCCCTCGCCGGCTTCTCAGCTGCCTCAGCAGCATTTTTTCGACCGCGTGTCTTCGCGGCATCGCTCACCGTCTCTGCCGGGTTCGCGGCTTTCGCGGCGGCCTTCTGCCTGTTTTGACCGAGCCCGGTACTGCGGGCGAATTCTGCTCGCATGGCCGAGTAGCTGGCCGACGTCATTGGATAGTCGACCGGTAGACCGAAGCGCTCCCGGTACTCCGTCGGGGTTAGGCCATTACCCGTGAGATGGCGCTTGAGCGTCTTGTACGGCTTGCCGTCAATGAAGGAGATCAGCCCATCTGGCTTGATCGACTTCCGGACCTGCGCCGCCGTGAGCTTCTCCACCTTGGGTTCGGCGGAATCAGGGGCGCCGTTGAGGCCGACGATCGCAGCGTGCACGTCGGCGAGGAGTGTCGGCATATCAGCTGGGCGCACGGAGTTGTTCGACACGTACGCCGCGACGATGTTGGTGGTAATTTCGATGAAGTCGGTGTTGTCTGACACCGGAATTGATGTGCTGTCGTCCACTCGCGCCTCCATGATGTGCGTGCACGATGAACGAGATCGATCGGGCGTTCCGTCAAGGGCATCTCTGCAGGAAATCAGCTAATCGCGCCAGATATCGACTGAATCCTCAGGCGAAGCTGTTGGACGTCAGGCATTGGTTGGCCGAGAACGAGAAGAGCCTCGGACCGTTTATGCGGCGAGAACCGCCCCACGCGTTGGTGCCTCCGGACTGATAAGATCCTCATCAAGCGCCGTGCCATCGTCGAGCCCCACGTCAGCGCCGGTGCTGTCGCACACTTGAGCCATCGAACTGAGTACTCGTCAGCGCGGTAGAAGCGAAATCGCTCGTGTTCGCGTGTGTGAGCACACGGTTACAGTTTTGATTGAGTACGAGGCTCCGAATCGCCCCAAGTTCGGGTGCATCGAGAGGGCGAGATCATGCGAAAAGGAGCGAGACTTCCACCATGGCTGGCGCGGCGTGGATATTCTGCGCAGCTGAAGAGGCGTCTAAGCAACTCCGCAAAGCCAAAGAAATCGGAATTGGCTCACGACGATCTGACGCTTGGGCCTACGCCTCAGGGTGTCGGCGTGGCCGCTGAACTCCAGCAGTACCTGACGCGGCGCATGGCCAAAGCTGGTTGAATGTTATGGTAAGCCCCGGGTCCAATGATTGGCCCGGGGCTCTCTCGTTCAGTCAGCTGTGCGGGATAAGCCGGCAGTCAAGAGATCTTCATCCGTCAGCCGGACCGAGGCGAGGCCGTAGGAGGCCTCATACGCGGCCAGCCGCCGGTTGAGGGTGGCGAAGGCCCACCGGACCCGCCGGAGGCGCCAAGCGTGCAGCAGAAGGCCGAACGGACTTCCTGCGATCGCGCGGCGCTTCTCCTGTTGGATCGCTGCGGGCGAGAGCTTCGGCGGCAGGATCACAACGTTCCTCCCGCTACCGGCCGGAAAGTATCGCCCCACATGCCTTCGGCCGTTGTCGACGTCAGGGGGCAGCCGGCTGCTGCGAGGACTACGGGGGCCCGCAGCTGGGCGTCGAGCCCCCATGCCTCCATGCCGCCGCCATGGTCGCGGCGCTGGAAGCTGAAGCCCGGGTTCTGCGCAGGTATGAAGCCGCTGTCCCGCGCCTCTAGCGAGGCCCAGTGTAGCTTCATCCGCTCGTAGGCCAGCCACGCCGAGTAGGTCGCGAGAAGGCCAGGCGTGATCGGGGTGGCGGCCCCTGTCGGCTCGCCGGTGAGCACCACGCCACCGCCGATGAGCGGGAGGGTGGTGAGGCCGGCGAGGAAGCCGCGGCGGGATCCAGGAGCGTTCATGCCGCCTCTCCCTCAAGCTCGCGATCGTCGGTGGATCCGCGGGCCCATCCGATCTGCGAGGTCGAGCGGTCGGGGAACTCCGGCCGCCAGCCGCACGCCTTCATGATGCCAGAGGCCTCAGGGCTGCCCAGGATCGGCTCATCGTCCGCCTCGTCGTGCTCCCGGTCGAGGAAGTGCAGGCTGTTGTCGCTCGGGACGTGTGCGTCGACTCCGGCCAGCCACTCGGCGGCGCAGAGGGAGGCCTCGAAGTCCGAGCTCAAGCCCACCATGCCGTTGCCGGCCTGGATCGCGTGGCAGACCTGGTAATCGGCTTCAAGGTCTGGATCGGGCGTGAGAGCGTCCAGGACCGCGATGTATCGGTCGACCTTATCGAGGCCGGCCTTGATCTGCTCAGCGATGAGTGTGCGCAGGTGCGCAAGGCGCGCGAGCTGTAGCTCGTGCGCCGCCGCCACGGATGGCGGTACGGGGATGTGGATGGTCATGGTGTGGTGCTCTGGTACGAAGGGCTTGTCACGGCCCCGCCCCGCGAGGGGCTTCTACCGGGAGACGGACCCGGCAGCCGGGGGGTGACAACCTGCCAGAGCGACAGGCCGAACGCTTTTAAGGCTTGGCAGCCTCTGGACAGCACGTCCGCCCCCGGCCAATATGGCCGCGTTCGGTGCCGCGCTGCCAAACGCGTCCGTTCCGACCCCGCCAAGGGTCGAACTGCTCCGCCGCCCCTCCTGCCAGGGAGGAGCACGATCCCGCCAAGGATCTTGCGGATATGCTCTAGTCCGGGTTGTCACGCCCACGGACATAGTTACCGCGGAACCCGCCGGGCGCAAGCCGGGGCGGGTTTTCTGCTTTCAGGGCAGAGTGTGGCGGATGGCCACCAGGCCGCTTCGAGCACAGGTGCCGCGCATGCCCCTACCGCCCCTCCGAACCCGCTTCGTCTTGGCGGCTCTCGTGGTCATGCTGGCCGCTGGCTTCGCGGATTGGGGCTTCCTGGCGCCTGGGAGCCACTTCGAAACCTTCCTGGATGTCGCCATAGCGAGCGGCTCGGCCACCGCGGCACTCCTGCCACTCATGCTGTCCTGACGTTCTGCTGCCGCATAACTTATCGGACCTCTGTCCTATCAGCATTCGAATTGACCTACGCAGCATATTTCCGATACCGAATAGAATTGCTCAAAATTCCGCGACAGATTGGCAGCATTGCAAGTTTGTAACTTGTGGCGTGGGCACCGACGTCACATCTCGATCGCGAGGGCGCATATCAGGAACGCATAGAATGCTAGAAGAAACCGCCGAGCTCGGCTCCAACTTCACTGAACTGGCTAGCGAGATCGTCGCTGCCTACGTTTCCAACAACTCCGTCCCGGTCGCAGAGCTGCCGAACCTGATTCAGAGCGTGCACGGAGCGGTGGCAGCGCTGGCTACTGGGCACTCTTCCAACACAGCTTTGGCAGAGCCGACCGAAAAGCCAACGGCCGCCGAGATCCGCAAGTCGATCCGCCCGGATGGTCTCGTGAGCTTCCTCGACGGTAAGACCTACAAGACCCTGAAGCGGCATCTCACCGCTCATGGGCTTGAGCCCCGGGCCTACCGCGAGCGCTTCGGTCTGCCTGCGGATTACCCGATAGTGGCTCCGAGCTACGCCGCCCAACGCTCGGCGCTTGCCAAGGCGATCGGCCTCGGACGGCCAGGCGCGATGGCTGAAGCTGAGGCAAAAGGCCGGCGAAAGGTCGCTTGACCGTACAGCGGCGTCAACCCTTCCGGTCCGCTGGCAACAGGACCCCGCCGCCGAAAGCGCGCGGGGTCTTTGCGTGCAGACAGTGCCAGCGGGTCAAATTGTTGAGCCGACAGCGTAGAACAGCGTATCGAGGATGCGATATGGAAGCTGCTGTGGGCGTTCACCCGGCCTGGAGCTGTCACAGCGGCGGCTACGCGCTAGACGAGGATCAGGCCGGCCCGCGCTCGTTCGATACCTTGGTGGACTGGTACCAGCTCACCCACCCATGGGAGGCCTCCTCAATCGAGGCGCGGTTGCGAGCGGAGGGCTGATCGAGGCTCAACTCCTGGAACTCGAGAAAACCCAAGTTTGGACACGCGGAGTGCAAAGCTGCTGGACTGTCGGGTTTTCGCCGCGCCTCACGAAGAAGTTCCCTTGGCGATGGTCTTACGAGCCCGTCGTGAAACCCCGACCGTCTGAAGGGTACCCACCGGGTGGGTACCCCCGCAAGCAATGTCGGAAAATCCGATACTGCTTCAAATCGCCCGGGAGGCGCGGGGTCGGCTCGCGCTCGCGCTTGGATGACTCAGGCGGCTATCAAAGTGTCGAGATGGCAAGAGCCCTCCAACATCTCTACACACCATGTATTGGCATTCTTAGTGCCGCCATTGCGCAATCTAACGTGACCAGTTCTTAGAACATCGCTTTTGATCTTTACGCCAACTTCACGCAGCTGTTTTTCTACAGCAGGGACGCGCCTTCGAACCGGATTAGCTTTGAACGTCGTGGTCGCAAAGGCGGCGTCGCTATGCGATCGAATTCTTTCTATATCCGACTGAAGCGGCAGGCCTCTGCCTCGGTTCCATGGCGTGAGTACAGTTGTTGGCCGAGATACAAGGAGATCGTCCCAAACGGCTCCACAGTGTCCATTAAATGAGCCGTGATGGGGGATTTTAAAGAAGGAAGCCTTACCCGGCGGGCGAGATGAGGACGAGATTATCGCAGTCCACCCCAGTTCTGGATCATTCCTTTCCTCCAAATCGGCGCCTAGCAATATGGCTAGATCTCCAATCGAAATCCATGCAGCAATGGATAGGTCATTGCGACCCTGTTCCGGAGCGCGCCTTTTAGCTTCAGTCGGTTGCGGCATCAGATTACCTATTGCGCGTAGCGATAGATCAAACTGCTTTGCCGATGGAGATAGACCCCAGATCTCGCAGGATTGCCCGTGAGCAAGATCTGTTCCAGGGCATTGATATAACCTGGTGTCTGCAACAACTCTCGCAGCGCGCCGACCCTCGTCTCGGACGATTTGAAGAGTAGACATTATCTCCGACGCGCCAGAACCTGAAACCAGCCCATGGGCTTCGTCGTATGATGCGAGGGTCTCTAAAAATTCTTGAGTTGTCAAAGCTGCAGCTAGGCAAAACTTAGCTGATTTGCACGCGCGAACTAGTGCAGACAAGCCGCGAATATGATCGTCGTGCCAGTGCGTTGTGACAATAAGATGTACGCACTCGGCAGGATCTAATCCCAAAGTTGTCAGATACGAGGGTGCGGCTGGAGATTTATCATGACTATTAATACACGAGTCAATTACAATCCAACGTCCTGAGCCAATGTGTATTAATATAGATTCACCATATCCTGGCCCAATCACGCTGATCTCGATTTGATTGTGATCAGGCGCAGACACGATCACTCCCAGTTTATGTTGTCGATCAAGTCCTTTGCTCGGGCCTTAGCCCGCGACAAATCTCGGCGGCTCCAAGACGGCATTCGGCGGAAGACCAATTGAGAAACTCTTCGCCTTTGGCCCCCGATGGATCGTTGATAGCCAATAACCCATCGGAATACAGCGCCAGGACGTAGCAGCTTACGATCGTTTTCCGAAAGATCAGCAATAGGAAATTCCGCGATCTCCTCTTCGGAAGATTGACCTGCCGTACGATCAACTAGTTTGGCGGTAAAATTGTCGCCAGCCAACTCGACAACATATCCCTCCCATTCTTGAAGGGGCTGCAGCGAGACACGTATTGCCTGGGCATTGGGATCGCCGATCCAGATCGGCTTGACGTCCCCCGGCAAGTCTTTAGCGTCAAACCGTTGAGCGGTAGGCGCATCGACCTGCTGCTGCCCAATTACTGCAGACGCAGCCTGTCTATTAAGTTCCAGCTTATTCTTGATTGCGTCTGGAAAATAGGTTTGATTTACTTCATTGTCCGCAAACGACTCTAGATTATAGAAGTGCCGAAGCGCGATTGCCATTTTTTTATTCTTCTTCCGCGATCTTCATGATTTGATCTATGATCCACTCCGCCCGGTTTATAACATCATCAAACTTATCGCACAATGTCTGGATGATACGCTCAGCACCCTCGCCGTCTTGGGGGACGTTGATGTTGCTGTGATCATTTATTCTAATATATACGCCGGTATTTCCTGGCAAAATATTAGACGGCTGCACCGTTGCTTGAGTATATCCGTTTAGGACTTCGTTTTTCCAGACCTCTCTCATCGTTAAATCGATGACTCCGGATCTCAACTCTTTAGGTCGCTCGTCTAATTCTTGGCCCCAGTCTCCCCAGGGGGTCGTAGGTGCTAATTTGCGGCCGAGCGCAAAGCGCGCAGGCTCAGATTTTAACCTGAAATGAACTTGGCGATTGATCCCAAATGATGTTACCGGCGTATAAACCAAGAACTCACCAAATGTTTTAGCGACTACATCAAGAGCTGTTACCCAAGGAGCTTCGTTTGTATCGACTTGAAAGCGATTTTGCTCAACGTGAATATTTTTCGATCCGAGACGAAACATCACGACTTCAGGATGAATGACACCAATCTGTGCTTCATCCGCTTCGGCTTCGCTAACGATCTCACGGCGAGCGAACCATTGAGGGGAAAAGATCGCTGGGTTGAAATTACCCAGCAAAACCACGGCTACCCCTCCAATCTCTGGCTCGATGCGCATGGCAAATTCCGATCCAATCGCTCCGCTCCGGGCAGCATGATCCGACGCTGTTAACAGCTATGCAACGGCGGGCGCAAATCCGCGTCGATCCATGGGGTAACGCAATCTAAGCAAGTTCATTCCGCGGAAGTGAGGAAGCTCTTGCCAGCCGCCATCCCGCCTTCCGCCGACACACTCGCAGTCCGATCGCCGCCAGCTTCGGCCTGAACGCCTCCAGGGCGGCTCTGAGGGCCGCCTCGTCCTGCCAGCGCCCGGCGGCCAGCAGGGATGGCACGGGATGCCGTCTCTTGCCCACCAGGACCTGTAAGGTACGCAGGAGGGCTCCACTGCAGCCGACGGCGCCCTGAGGGCCGAGCAGCAGCATGGCGGCTGCATCCACGGCCGCCAGCTTCCCGGCCGGCGGCTTCACACCGAGACGGATCTCCGAGCGGATCCGGTCGACCTCGGCGGCCAGTCGGGCGGCGTCGGCTTCCTTGGCCAAGGCGCGCTCACCAGCGCGCTTGGCCCGGATCGTGGCTGCATGGAGCCGGTCGCGGGCGGCATACTCGACCCGCCGGGCAGCCCGCTCCTCGTCCGACATGCGGTAGGGCGTCGGAACCGCGTTCGTACGCGTCAGTTGCTGGCGCATGCGTTGGCTCTTCCCTCTCGGTCTCGTGCTGATCCTGATCGGCGTGATGTTCTCACACTGGGAGAACCGATCGCACGCCTCGAGCGAGGTGATCGGTTCGACGCGATCGCCTGCGAGGGAAGCGAGCCCGAACCCGGGTGGTGATGCTGGAGCACCCACGGCGCAGGTGCCGCAGACCCAAGGTGGCAGCGGTCAGTAGCGCCGTAGCTTCACTGGATCCGGTTCGACATGGCCGCCAGCGCGGCGCCGATGCCAGGATGAGCGGTCGGATCCAGCGTGATAGCCTCGATCAATGGACGAAGCCGCGCCTCCTCTGGCGCATCACCATGGCTTGCGAGCGCCACGGCGCGGATATCGGCACGCTCGGGCTCGTTCACTGCCGCCAGCAGGGTTGTGACGACGATGGATAGCGCCCTGATGTGGTCGCACGCCTGGACGAGGCCTTCCGACACGACAGCCGCGTGTCGCTCCAACGCGTCAATCCTATCGGCATTGGTGCTGTCCGACATCACTCCGCTCCCCGGCCCGGTGTGACGCCATCGCTGAACGAGGCGCTGGACCGGCCTTGAAGCCGGCCGGCCGCCCCACTGAAACCAGCGTCCGCGGCGGCCGCAGCTGACCCCATTTGGGCCAACAGGCTGATGGCCTGACCAATCTTGGCGAGCAGGTTGTCCACCGGGCCGGTTCCGATCTGCGGTGTAGCGGTGGTGGTGCCCAGCTGCTGCGCCTTCTGCTGGGCCTCGCTCAGCTTCGCGGTGAACTCGTCCACCTTCGCCGTGTCGAAGATGGGCCCGGCCGGCACCGCGCTGGCGCTGCCCGACTGAGCCCCACCCAGGCCGAAGCTCGCGCCGGCGGTACCGATCCCGGGCATGGCACCCCGCATAGCGCCGCCTCCAAGCATGCTCGGGATGGCGCGGCGCTTCAGCGCCTCCTGGCGTGCCGCGAGTTCGGGTGCATGCACGATGGCTGCGCCGAAGGCGTAGCCGGCGGGATCGGCACCGAGCATCTCGTTGTCGAGGTAGGTGTCCGCGAAGTCCTTGTTCTTGACCGTATCCAGGGCGGCCTTGCTGGCGGCCAACCCCCCGGCGGCGATGGCAGCCGGTACCGCAGCCGTCGCCGCCGCCGTGCCGGCCGCAGCTGCCACCGCTGCCCCCTTGCCGGCGCCAATGGCGCTTCCGACACCTGCGGCGGTGCCGGTCACCAGCAGGCCGCCCGCCAGGGTGCTGATCTTTCCGCCGAGCCAAGCCGCCGCGGCACCGACCGCGATCAGTGGTTTGGGCAGCTCGGCAATCGACTGGACCGTGGAGGCCGCAATCTCAGTGATCCCGGTCAGGAACCCGCCGTTGCCCTCGCCCCCGTTGTCCAGTGACTGGCCAATGGAGCTATCGAGGTTCTTCTGAGAGCCTTCGAGCCGAGCCGCCGCGCCAGCGTAGCCGGCGTTGCGCTTCCGACCGATATCCTCGGCAAAGCCATCACGGGTGTGGCGCAGCTGCTCTTGGTACTCCTTGAACTCCTTGTACTTCCGGGCGAGTGCAAGGATTTTGCCGCCGTGCTTGTCCGTGCCCCAGGCGTTCGCTTGCGCAAGCGTCGGATCGTGGGAAAGGATCGCGTCGAGAAGTCCTTCCGCGTCCACGCTCTCGATCATCATTCGGCGAAGGTTGGAAAAGGTCTTTGCGATCTTATTGACGTCCTGGGCCTTAAGCTTGCCCTTGTTCTTGCCCTTGGCCACCTTGCCAAAATCACCGGACACGATATCCGTGGCGGCCGTTATGAACTTGCCCTCATCCCCGAAAGTGTCCTCGTCAGCAAACAGGCCTGCAAACCGGGCCTTTTGCTTGGCAGATAGCTTGCGGCCGAAGCTGCGCTGCATGGCGTTGTCGGCCAGATCGGCCGACCCACCGCGCTTGAGCTTCGTGTAGTCCTCCCATCGGATGCCCATAGCGTCGAGCGCGCCCAGGCCCTTGGATGTGGGCGACACCAGCTTGCTGGCGATCGCACGCTGGGCCACGCCGGCCTCGGCACCCGCGTACCCGCTACGCCGCAGCAGGGCGAACACGGTGGCCATGGTCTCATTGGATAGTCCAGCGCCAGATCCAGCTGACCCACCGAACTTGAAGGCTTGGCTCACGTCCTCATCGTTGAGGCCGCCGATTTTAGACATCTTAACGGCCAGATCGACTTGGCGGCGCATGGTCTTAACGGCGCTCGCTGGATCCTCCACGTTCTGGTTGGTTTGGAACAGGATGCCTTCGAGCGTCTTGGCCGCGCTGCCCAGATCCGTGTTCATCGCCTGGGCGTAATTCACCACCTCGCCCACGAACGGCTCGATGAAGTCCTTCTTCACGCCGCGCTGGGCCAGATCCAGCTGCGCGTGCAGCACCTGCAGGTCGTTGAACCGGGTCTCACCGCCCAGGTGTAGGGCTTGCTTGATCCGGCTCTTGCGCTCGTCCTCGGACAGGTCCGCGACCGCGCCCTGGTAGCGGGAGAGGTCATCGAACTCGCGGTACGTGTGCAGCATCTCGGCCTTGCGCTCGGCCGCTTTGTGGCCGGCGTAGAGCAGGCCGGCGCCGGCGATCTGTTTCCGGGCCTCCCGCGCTTCCAGGCGCCGGTTGGCCTGCGTCTGTGCACGGGCCTCGGCCTCGGCCGCATCCTCGGCCGCCCGGGCGCGCGCCGGCCGGCTCATGCCGTCCGAGACGCGACGGCGCGCCTCGATGTCACCCAGCTGCGCGCGGCCAGCCCCGCCCATGCCAGCTGCGAGGCTCGGTGCGACAACACGCTGGTGCTTGGCCGCCACCTGGGTGGCGTTCCCAATCAGGCGGACTTGCCGATGAAGCTGCTCGTTGGCGGCCTCGGTCTGCACCTGCACTTGGCGCATCGCTTCGCCGATGGCGAGGCCGCGGCCGGCCCGGCCGACGCCGCTGGCCAGCAGCTCCTTGCGCAGGTCGCGCACGGCGCGGCCCTGCTCCACGAATGCGGCGGTTGCCGCCTCCTCACGCTTGAGGGCGGCCGAGTGCGCGCGCTGGGCGCTCTTCGCAGTTTTGGTATCGGCCTTGAGCATTGCGGCCGAGGTGGCCGCCACATCGGCGCGCGCGCTGCGCATCGCCGTGCTGAGATCCTTGAGGTTCCGACTGCCGGAGCGGAACGCATCGAGCTTGGCGCCACTGGCGGCGAGGCCATCGAGCTTTTTCGTCAATTCAGCGCCAGCGGCGCCGAGCTTCTTCAGATCCGCCCCGGACGCGCCGAGCTTCTTCAGCGCCTCCGCGTCGGCCTTCGCCTTTGCGGCGAGGCCGTCATCCTTCAGCTGAAGCGTGAGGGTACTGGTGAGGTTGGACATCTAGACCCTCGGGCCAACGGGAGGGATGGGCGGCGGGGCCGCGGATCAGCTTGTCGCCTGCGGTACGGGAGCCCAGGCGACCTTGTCGCCGACGGAACAGAACACCCCACGGGTTTGTCCGGCCGCCACGAAGATCCGCGGACCGCCCACGGCGTCAGGCGACGGCGCGACCGCTACGAACGCGTCAACGCCGGCGCTGACTTCAATCGTCGGCCAGCACGTGCCTAGTCCGGTCTCGGGCTCGTGGTTCGCCAGCGCCTTATTGGTGGTCGATCCAGCCACGTCGAGCGTCTCCGGCCAAGCAACACGGCCGTTCAAGCTCATGCTGCCCGCAGTATGTCGATACTTGAAAGCAAGGTGAACACCTTTCATGGATATTCCAAATCTCCGAAGGCAATTGCTAAAGTTGGCGCCTCGCGCACCATGACCGGTTGCTGACCTACGGGGCCCGGTGGTGCGCTGCCGTTAGCGGATCGGCGCCGGGACCCTCTTGGCTACGCCCCGAAGAATGGGCCGGGCGCTAGAGGCGCCACGGCAATAGTGTTCAGGTTACCCGCTGGCCGATGCGTTGGAGAACATCGGCTGGCTTAGTCGTTGCCTGCCACGGACGCTCCAGCGGCTTATAGAACCAAGGTTTTCCTGCACGTAGAGCGGGCAGAGACAGTGCTTCCCCGAGCGGAGGCAGCCATCCGCCGGTCGGCGTATCCCTGATCCTTCTCTCAATCATCGTGAGACGTGGCGCATTTTTCGGAAGATCCTCGTTGACCGCGAGGACTTCGACCTCGGCCTGCATCACCCCTTTGAGGAGATCGACCAAGGCCTGCGCGAGTTGGGGGTACATCTCAGCAAGCGCAGCGGCCGCATCATCAGCCTGTTGACGCGCCGCCTCGTACCTCTCGACCCGGGCAGCTTCAGCCTCCCGCGCCTGCGCGTCCGACAGACGCTGGCGCAGCGTGTCCACCAGTGCCGTCGTACGCTCGACACGCCTGGCCGCTTCGCGCCGGGCGTCGTCGAGCTGCTGCTGACCTGCCGCATCGACTGACAACAACGCACCGCGATAAGCTTCTTCGGCGACCGCCCGGGCCGCCTCCGCAGCGGCCAGTTCGGCCTCGGACGCCGGCAGGGAAGGCGCTAACTCGGCCATGGTCGCATCCTCGCGGAGCGCCATCTCGAAGAGGTGCTTCACCGCCCGGATCATCGCCCCGGCACCTTCAGACCGGCCTTGGCGTTCTGCTCGGCGGCGACGGCCGCCCAGTCGACCGTTTCATTGCCACCGGCGGCCTTCGGCTCGGTCGGGTCCAGGGCCAGCTCCTTGCGGCCGGCCATGCTGGCCTCAAACGCGGCGAAGTCGCCGTTGGCCCGCGGGGCTGCTGCCAGGATCGCGACCGCGGTCTCGGCCGAGAGGTTGGTGCCGAAGGCGAGCTCGTTAGCCTGAGCTTCCCGACCCTTGGCCTCGGGTGAACTCAGGATGCTGCGGAAGCGATGGCGTTCGGTGGCGCGGATCTGTTCGGCGTCGGCCTCGGTCACGTTGATCTCCATGAGAAGTGGGGCGGCGGCAGCCACCGGTTCGGAAGAGGATCGAACGGCGGCCGCAGCGGGCTTCACGCCGGGCCGGATACGCAAAGCGTTGGTGTCGCCCGCGGAAAGTTCGCCGAGGACATCCTCGAAGGTCTGCAGCGCATCGACGAGCCCGAGCCGCTGAGCTTCGGCACCCATGAATGTCGCGGCCTCGGTGGCCTTGATCGCCTTCTCGGTGAGGCCGGTGCGGCCGGCGGCGACCGTCTGGACGAACATCGCGTAGAAGTCGTCCACCTCGCCCTGCAGGCGCTCACGCACGGCCTCGGGCAGGGCTTGGTAGGGGTTGGCGTCCACCTTGCGGGCGCCGGCGTGGATGAAGGTCGGCTTGATGCCTTCCTTCACCAGCATCTCGCTGTAGTCGAAGTGGGCCAGCACCACGCCGATCGACCCGCTGATGCCCGTTGGGATCGACACGATGCGGGTGGCGGCACTGGCGATCGCGTACGCCGCGCTGGCACACAGGCCGTTGACCAGTGCCCAGACTGGCTTCACCGCCGCTGCGGCCCGCACGGTGGCGGCCGCCTCGAAGGCGCCCACCGCCTCGCCGCCGGGGCTCTCCATGTCCAGCAGCACCGCCTTGGTGCGGGGATCCCGCACGGCCTGCTCAATCTGGAATTTGAAGCCCTCGTAGCTGATGACGCCCGAGCTCGCCCCGATGTACCCGCCGCGGTTCACCCACTCGCCCACCAGGGTCAGGATCGCCACACCCTCGGCCGTGCGCCGGAAGGGCAGCGGGCGGCGGGTGCCGTCCTCGGACAGCGGCGTCTCGCCGTAGAAGCGTGAGGCGCTTGGGGAGTGGACGGTGGTGGTGCCGTCTGCGCCCCGGGTGGGCTCGAACAGCACCCGCGTCTCGCGCGCGTCGTCATCGCCACCGCCGCCCCGGCGCATGTCCGCTGCAGCAGCTGCGGATCCACGCGAGATGAGGAAGTTGCTGATCGTGTCCGCCGCGGTGGGCGTGAGCAACAGGGGCCGATTGTAGAACTGGCCAGCGATCCGGTGAGGGACGATCACGCGGA
The DNA here is from genome assembly GCF_022829625.1 of Methylobacterium sp. E-046. NCBI lineage: Bacteria > Pseudomonadati > Pseudomonadota > Alphaproteobacteria > Hyphomicrobiales > Methylobacteriaceae > Methylobacterium > Methylobacterium sp. E-046. The sequence goes on from NZ_JAKSYP010000253.1 coordinate 26,649, forward strand.
AGCCTCCATGGTGGCGACCCGGCGCATCGCGGCGAGGCGCTCGCGGCGCTCGCCGCCAACCGGGAGGGTGGCCACGTCGGTTCCCGCGCTGCGAAGGATCAGGATCGCGGCCAGGGCCGAGTGCTTCGTCTGGAATGCTAGTTGGCGGGCCAGAGGCTCGCGGCCGACCGCCTCCGGGGCTCGCAGTATCTCACCGACACGGTGCTGAAACTCGTCGTGCGCTCGGGCCCAGTTTTCGCCGATCGTGTCGGCGTAGTCCTGGCGGAACGCCTCGTCCGCCATCGAGGCGGGCACGCTGGCCAACTGGTCCAGCCCAACCTGCCGTCCGTTGAGGCGGCACCGCTCGCGAGCAGCGGCGCGCTGCTCCGGCGGCCAGATCGCGTCGAGGGGGTCGGGGGAGGCTGTGTCCATAAGCGGACGGTGCCCCACCCCGGGCGCGCTGCCATCCGTCAATTTCCAGCACGGCAGTCGCGCGGACCGTCAATTTCCGACGGATCAGCCGTCAAGCGCGGCGAGGTGGGCAATCAGCTCTGGCCTTGAAATTTTCCAGCGGCGATTCACCTTCCAGCCGAGATGCTGGTTCGCTCGAAGCTTCTTGCGCATCGTCGCCTCGTTGCAGCGAGCCATCGCACAGGCCTCGCCCAACGTCGCAAACAGGCCGGGCGACGGGGCCAAGGCCCGCGCCCGAGCCTGATCGTCCCGCTCGATCGCCTCCAACTCCTCGAACAGTGCCGCCAGCACCTTCTCATCGGCGGCCAGCTGTTCTCGCTGCTGTGTGACGATGCGCTGAAGGCTGCCGAGCTGGGCGATCAGTTCAAGCTTCCGTGACGCTGATCCGGCACTCTCGGCCGCTCGGATCCGAGAAGCGCGGGTGGCGACGTCCGGAACCGTCAACGTCTGCGTGTCGGCAGAATGCCCGCGCGCCGGGGGCGCCGACTTAGCGGGGGCCGGCATGGCGGGCGGCCCGTCGAGCGGCACGGTTGGGCGGCGTGCTACGTCCGAGATCGGGAGATCCGGCCGCGTCCGCACGCTTCGAGGCGGCGCCGAAGGCCGCCTCGATCTCGCGTTCCATGGCTTGGCGGAGCGCGAGGTCCTTCGTGACCCGGGGCGGGATGCTCATCATGTCCGACCGCAGCGGACCGGCGAACTCGTCGACGATCGCGAGCGCCTCCGCCCGCGCCTCGGCGATCAAAGCGCCGCTCTCTCGCTCCAGGCGCAAGGCGATCTCGTCGGCACGGAGATCTCGGATCCGGCTATCCCCGGCCGTCTGAGTTGCGTCCCGTCGATCGGCGGCGCGCCAGGCAAGGTATCGAAGGACGCACTCACGGTGGGGGTAGGTCCCCTCCTGCCGGCGGAACACGCCGTCGACGGCAAGCTGACGGACCCGCTCAGCCGTCATCGCAAGCCAGTCTCCAATCTCGGTCGGGCTGACCCACCTGTCACCCTCGACGACGATGCTCTCCCACTCGCTCATCACCACCTCATTCGGAAGCTGACCCCTGGAAAATCAATAACTTGAGCGTTTTTTGACCCAACCCAACTTGAATTTGGCCGAGACCAGATACGGTCGATAGTCGGACTGCGGCGCGGGCCGGACCCTCAGCGTGGCCATACGGTCCCTTGAGGCCGCCGGGTGGCTGATGGCCGCCCGGCGTCTGGCATCCTCATGGGATTCGCAGAGCGGGCCCGTAGCGGCCGTCTCTGCTCCCGGCGCGGTGAGGTGGCCAAGCTGAGCGGAGCGCCCTGGAGGCCATCTTTGGTGTGGTGACTTGAGCCGAGCTCTCCTGCCGGGCGGCCTGGACGTCTCGCCCCGGACCGCACCGATCGAAGTGGCAAGCTGCGCCAGAACTGATCTCGCGCGCCGGAGTTGGGCTCGATTGCTGGAGCGACCATGCCAGACGTAGACGAGAATGATCTACGGACCGAGATCCAGGCACTTCTAGCGTCGGCACCGTCGCCTGAGGTGCTGCAGCAGACGTACGCTGGCCGTGTTCTGGCGTGGCTGGCCAGCACCGAGGATCCCACAAGCGACAGCGAGCCAAAGCGCTCGCGGTCAAGGAGAGCTCGACGTCGATCGTAGGTGTTGGGACGCGCGGGACACGTGGGGACATCAGCGTGACGTCCCACCGTGTCCCCGTGACATCGTGCGTGACAGGTTCTGCCTGTAGCTGTGACATCTCCGGCCGCCAGCGTGACATCGTCCAGCCGCGAGGGTGACGGGGCGTCGGGACCGCGTGCCCCTCATGGGGCCGCGAGCGGTCCCGCGCGTGCATGGCGGATCTGCTGGCAAGGTCCGGAGGGTGTGCTCGTCTTGCAGGGTTCTGGTTCTGTCTGAACCGACACCTGACAACCTGGATGCGCGCCGGTCGGATCGGTCGCCTTGGGGCGCCGACCGCCGGACGCTCAGGAAGTGCCAGAACTTTGGATGGGTCTCGCTTATAATATCCTGGATAGGTCCTGGTATAATCCTGGATAGTGCGCACAAGCTGCTTCGCATTTGATGCGCACAAGCTACTGCGCACCCCATGCGAAGAAGCTTCTTCGCATTTCGGGAAGCGACAAATGCGCAAAAGACGTTCGCATTTATAGGCCCACAAATGCGAAGCCTGGAGTGCGCATTTGTGGCGCGAACAAACCGGGGAAAGGCAGGCGGTCTCACGCAGCCTCCCGAACCGGTCGGAGAAGCCGTAGACGGTAGCGGTTCGCGTGCCCGGCCCCCCGGCTGACAGTCACGTCGAGGTGCCCGCGGTCTTGCAGCGACTTCAGCGCCATCTGGACGCCGCGCCGGCTCACATCGAGCTCACTGGCGAGCCAGCCATGCGAGGGGTGCGCATAGCCCTTTCGGCGGTCTACACATTGGCTGATCTCGATCGCGAGGCGGTAGCCAAGCGGTGGAAGCTCCGGATCACGAGCAATCTGACGAAGCCACAGGAAGACGTTGCGGGCTGCGCTTTTGCCGCTCGACGGATCTGCAGCGCTCGCGACACGGTCATGTCCGCTCAGCGGATCAAGGTCAGGCGGCTCGATGGCGTCGCGTGCAGCCGATCGCGGTGGTCTGCTGGCATGCATGTTCAAGCCGCTGACCCTCCACCCGAACTGTAGGACGGCCGCCCGTCAGCGTTCCAAACTACCCGCGCAACAGCCTTCTCCAGCTGGGCAAGCTCGTCATGGATCGCGTCGGCCGACATGCCCATCTTGCGGAGGCGAACGCCGATCGGCCGGAAACGCTTGTCCAGCAGCATGGCCCGGCACCGGCGACCGTGCTTCTCGCGAAGGCCGATAAATGCCTCAGCGAGCTCGGCGATGAGGCGAACATCCCTGCTGGCTGGGAACGGCAAGAGGACTGCAGTGCCCTCAGGAGTGGGCTCCGGCGCGACGTGGGTCGGCACCAACTCTGCCACGAGACTACGCTGCCGGGGGCGCCGCCGCTTTTGCGGCGGCGGTTCAGCGGCTGGCGTGCCACTGAAGAGGGGCAGGTCCGGGAGGTCATTCACGTGGCTCCTCCTGCTTCACCAAGCCATTGCGGGAGAGCGAACATCTTCACCGTCCGGCGGGCGAATGCACGGTAACGGGGACGGCTATCGCGCCAGTCCTGAAACCAAGTCTCGCGGAAGGGCCGGAGCCAATCGATTCCTGCTTTGCGCCATTCCTCGTGCTCGGTTAGGGCGTAGAGCGCGGCTGCCTCGATACAGTCGATTTCTGTCTCGCAAAGATGCTCTAGAGCGTTTTCGGTTTAATCTGGGTCGTATCCTGCCGCGGCGAAGAAGTTAGCGCACTCGTCTGGGGTGACAGTGTCGATGAGCTGTCCGATGGCCGACCATAGCCCTTCAACGGTGCGCTCGGCGGCCCTGCACAGCAGCGCCTTGAGCTTGGAGAAGGCCATCTCGATCGGGTTGAAGTCCGGCGAGTAGGGCGGGAGGAACAGCAACTCCGCGCCGGTCGCTTCGATGGCCGCGCGCACGGCCGGTCCCTTGTGGCTACCGAGATTATCCAT
>NZ_JAKSYP010000254.1:0-347 GCF_022829625.1 Methylobacterium sp. E-046
GCTGCTGGTGTCGGGTCATCACAACCGTAGAACGGTGACGCACCCGCACCCTGAACATCGCACGTCGCCCAGACCTGATGCTGTCATGCCCGGCGGTACGCCTGTCCCCTCACGCCGCCACGCTCAATGATCCGGCCACGACGGCCGAGACTTACGTCCGTGCCGTGCTGACGGCCGGCACGACAGCCTCAGCCGCCATGTCTGGACCCGTCACCGGGGCTCGCTGCAGTGGCAGGCGGACCGCCTCGCACAACCGCTTCAAGTCCGGCGTCATAGCGTGCCTCCGGGTCTGAGGCCGGCGCCTTTCAACGGTACGCCTGTCCGGAAGCGACCGTACTTCCGCGCGA
>NZ_JAKSYP010000259.1:0-4779 GCF_022829625.1 Methylobacterium sp. E-046
GGGCGTCGCTGCCGCCCTGCGGGCCGCCATCGCCATCGTCGGCGGCGGCATGGTGCTCAACGGCCTCGCCTCCCTGCTCTGATCAGCCGACGTGGCGGATCGGCCGTCGCGCTTTCGTCCCCTGATCCTATGATCCCTGGAGGCTTACCGATGCCCTCGCTCAACCCGTTCCGCCGTCAGCAGCCAGACCGCCCCTCACTTCGCGGGCGCGCCGCCGACCTGAAGGCCAGCCTCTCGCGTGCCGTCCGGCAGCCGGAGCCGCAGGCCGCAGCCGAGGCCGTCGATTGGGACAGCCCGCCACCCGGCTTCATGGCCTACCCGGAGCGGGAGCCGATGAGCTTCATCAACATCCCCGAGGGGCTGCGCTTGGAGCTGGAGCGCCTGCACGACATCGCGTGTAATGAGTTCGAGCGCCGAGCCGAGGCCGCCGGTAAGGGCCTGCACGAGACCATGCGTGCAAAGATCGAGGATGGGCTGCGCCACCACCTGCGCCTCGACGGGATCGAGGCCGCCCTCTTCCTGGAGCCGGCGATCCCGACCGACAGCCTGGGTGATCCGGCACTCCTGGCCATCCGAGAAACCGAACGCCTGCAGTACGCGGTCGACCTTGCGTCCAAAGTGCCCCAGCCGCCCGGCACGATCGACCCGCTACCGGAGCAGAAAGCGGCCTTCGATGCCTTCTACGCCCATATCGACACCGTGCTGGTCAGGACGGTGCCGACCACTGCGGCCGGCTGTGCTGCGCGAGCTCGGTTCATGGCCTCCTACCCGCGGGATCGTGGCTTCTCGCTCGATGAGGGCGACGACGGCGGTCAGCACCTGCGCATCCTCGACAACATCGCCCGCTCGCCCGCGCTCAAGGCCGGCACGCAGCCCAGCCGCACGCTCACCGAAATCACCGACGTCTGGCGCAAGATCGAGACCTTCGAGCCTGAGGGTGCCGACGACGCCGCCAATGACGCGTTCGAGCGGCTTGTCGATCGGAAGATCGCCATCCTGGCCGAAGCTGAGGCACTGCCTGCCACGAGACAGAACATTGCGGCCAAGGCGCTAGCCCTCGCCTGGGATCACTTCACGAACGAGTACCGCGCCAGCCGTCCGAGAGGCGACTACGAAACCAGCGGCAGGCTCGCCCTCGACATCAATGCCGCGATGAACGCTGCCGTTGAGCGTGAGACTGATGAGCCCTGCCTCACGCCGAGCCTCGTCACCATGCTCGACCTCGCGTCCGCCACGATGGGCGAACTGCAGGCGGTCCGTGATCTCGCTGAACGCATCGGCAGCGTAGCCTACGCCCATGCGTGGAGCCCTCGCTGCCAACGGCGAGCGCACCCCTCCGGTGCCCCCGACTTCAACGCTGCCGGCATACTGGTGCAGTGGATCGGCGACGTTCTGACGGCGGTAGAGAGCGCCGCTGCGAAGGAAGCGGCGGGTCGTACGCCGAGCGGACAGGACGACCGCGAAAGCCGATTGTCCATGCTGGCCGCCACGACCATCGACAACGGCGACCCCGACGAGATCGCGGCATTCGCCCGCGACCTGCTGGCCCACGTCGAGGCCGAGCGGGCGGGGCGCTGACCCGCCCCCTTCCCCCTGTCGCCGTGCGTACCGCCCCGGCCGGATCCTGCCGGGCCTTCCCCTTCATCGTGACCCGAGACCTGACACCATGGGCGACGTTCTGACCTTCACCCCGCGTCCGAAACCGGCGGCTCCGGAGATCCTGGCGCCGCTGGCCGGGGCGGCACTCCGCGCCAGCCTGGAGGAGGCGGCACAGACCGCCCTCGACGCCGCAGACCGCATCATTGCGGTTCTGGACCGCATGGACGGCGACGCGGACCACGAGGACGGCGGGGACGCTGAGCCCTCGTTGGCCGCGCCCGAGAACGTGGCCGGCTCGCAGGTCGTCTACATGCGAGGCAGCGACCGGGACGGCGAGGCCGAGGCGCCCGAGACCGTTCTGCCGGAGGTGACGGCCGAGACCATGCCGGAACCGCAATCCGAGCCGTTGCCGGTGGCTGCAATCTTGCCCTGGCGCGGTCGCGGCAACGTCATCGCGGCAGCCGGCACGATGCTTCTCGACCTGCTGGAGCGAGCGTAAACCAGGGTCTGTTGTAGGTGGCGAGCGGACGTTGAGCCTTCGCCCCGGAGCGGACGTTCCGCAGAAGCCAATCTACGACGTACCCGAGAGCGGACGCTCGTCGTCGTCGCGTCGGTTCAGGTGGAGATACTTCGGATCGAACTCGGCGAAGGCCATCAGCCGCGCTACGTCGGGAATGCGCACGCGCTTGCTCCTCCATTCGAGCAGGCCCTGACCTCGTAGATCCTGAAGGACCCGGTTCACGTGCACGCTGGTGATCCCCAGTGTGTCTGCGAGATCATCCTGGGTGATCGGGAACTCGAAGCTATCCGCGTCCGCGAGGCCGACCACTTGCAGGCGCACGAGCAACTCGCAGACGAGATGGGCTATCTGCCGGTCGGCATCGCGTTGACCCATGTTGACGAGCCACGCCCGCAGCGTGCCCTCATCGACCAGGGTCGCCCACCAGAGCGCTCGCCTGATCCGGGGGTGGTGGGCCGTTAGATGCTCGATGGCCGAGCGCGGAATATCCACGATGGTGCAGCCCCAGCCGGTGCCGATGCTGTGGTCCATCTCGCCGAGTATGGCGACGTGCAGGTCGCAGAAGTCGCCCGGCACCAGGAAGGCCATGATCTGGCGCCGCCCGTCAGTAAGGGCCTTGTAGCGGCAGGCGAAGCCTTCCACGACGAGGTGCACGTTCTCAGGCCGCTCGCCTTCGGAGCTGATGTCCAAATGCCGTGCGATGCGGCGGGTCCGGCTGGTAAGGCCCTGTAGGACGGCACGGTCCTCGTCGGTCAGACGCGCTCCGTATTCAAGCTTCATGATCAGCGGATTGGACATTCGTGCTCTCTCGCGGCTCGGCCGCGCTGAGAACGAGGAACCGTGAGGCTTCCTTCCGCCATCAGTCGGACGTCGGTCCGGGACCGAAAACCTGTATGTGCGGGGCAAATCCCCAGCCTAAAGCAGGTTCCGATTTTCACATAAGTGAGTCTTTTCCAATTTTTATCGCATCGTCGTGCCGACCTGCTTCAATTATCTTAGTCCTCGCAACTATGTAGCCCGTAAATCGAACGTAAGTTATAGCGCCTCTCGGTTGTATACGACATAGGAAGGCATCGTCGGTTGTTCGACCGTAGGCGCTGGCGGCTGGGTGAGGCGAGCGCTCCCGCCTGCGACTGGGAGGGCCTGATGCCCCGCTTCTTCATCGACACTTTCGACAGCATCGTCGTCATAGATGACGTCGGCCACGAGTTGCCGGATGAGGCTGCTGTCCGGGAGGTTGTCCGCAAGACTTTGGCCGACATGCTCGGGGCCGAGCACAAGGGACGGCCCGCTGCTCAGTACCGAGCCGAGGTTCGCGACGAAGCTGGCAAGAGCATACTGACCGCCTCTGTGCTCATCGTCATCGATAAGGCGCCGGAGCGGAAGGCCGCCGAAGCTGCCGAGTAGCAGACGTTTCCAGCATCCGAAAAAGGCCGGAAGCGGCTGGCGATGGTCTGATGCCTCGCCCGGCGCTGGCTTGCCCACGCACGCCGCGATCAGCGCCTTGCTCGGGGTCCCAGAGCCGCCCCAGGTCGCTATCGTGCGGGCCACGCTGCGGCCGCCGAACGAAGTTCGGCTCGCAGCAGCTGCTCGGCATCCTGCTCAGTGTCGGTCGTCTTAAGGTTGAGCCGGGCCCGCATCCCCTTGCCCGGCTTGAAGTAAATGAACGCCTTGGCCTTGGCCACCACCGGCTCGCGCGTACGTGGGTTCCGGGCAGCGCGAGCATCGCGATCGCGGATGCTGAACGCACCGAAGTCGCGCAGCTCAACGCGGTCGCCGTCCACCAGAGCTAATGCGATGCGATCAAGGATGGCACCGACCACCGCCTCGACATCCTTCGCGTATAGGTGCGGGTTCTGCTCGGTGATGCGGGCGATCAGCTCTGACTTGATCATGGGCGCCCGGTGGTGGGGGACATCACCTGCGGTGCAAGTGCGAGGCCACGCTGCCCCCCTCAACGTTGACTTAACCGTGTCGCCCGGCCGACATGGACCGTCCCGGCTGCACCCGCTTAGGCGAGTCGCTGCCACCATCAGGAGAAACGCCGCCGCGGATCTGAGACCCTGAAACGACTACGGGCCCCCTGTCGCCAAACAGAGAGCCCGCGAAATCGAAATGGTGTCCGGGGACACGGTTCACGCCCCCCAGACATCATAGCTCCCGCCGGGAGTCAACGGGAGCGCCAATTCCCGGAGCGATGAAGTCGTGCCTTGATCACAGCCGCGGTCCAAAAAGGACCGGGATCGATGACCTATGCCAATGAGATCCGCCGACAGGTGGAGGCGGCCCCGCGCGCCGCGTTGCCGGCCGTCACGGCTGCGCTGTGGCGCGCCTACGGGGAAGGGAAGGTGACGGAGGCCGAGGCCGAGGCGCTGTCTGTTCTTATCGAGGGAAGGCGGTTGACCTATGTTCCGCCGACTAGGCCAAAGCTCGAACAAGCCTCGAACCCAGCCGGAACCACGATAACCGAGGTTAAGGCCATCGACCGCCTAGGACCGCCCAGGAGGGCCGTCGGCTCACGCCCGCGCACGGATGCCTCGATGGAGCGCCGCCGCCGCTGGGCCGCCTCTGGACGGCTCCCGCCGGGGCTCGCGGCCCGGTTCACGCTGGCCGAGCAGGCGGTCCTCGCCCTAGTGGCAGCCGAGACTGCGCGCCGGAAG
>NZ_JAKSYP010000261.1:0-10233 GCF_022829625.1 Methylobacterium sp. E-046
CTTCCGGCGCGCAGTCTCGGCTGCCACTAGGGCGAGGACCGCCTGCTCGGCCAGCGTGAACCGGGCCGCGAGCCCCGGCGGGAGCCGTCCAGAGGCGGCCCAGCGGCGGCGGCGCTCCATCGAGGCATCCGTGCGCGGGCGCGAGCCGACGGCCCTCCTGGGCGATCCTGCGCGATCCTGAGTGGGGGAGATACCGCTTGGGTTAGAACTGGTCGGTGCAGCCGGAGAAAGCCGCCTCATCGCGGAGGCGTCCGTTCGTGCCTCAATCAGGCCGGATAGCGCTTCGGCCTCGGCCTCCGTGACCTTCCCGTCCCCGTAGGCACGCCACAGCGCAGCCGTGACGGCCGGCAACGCGGCGCGCGGGGCCGCCTCCACCTGTCGGCGGATCTCATCGGCATAGTTCATCGAACCCGGTCCCTCACGGGCCGCGGCTAGGGTCCAGGCAAAGCCTCCCCGTTGACGGAAACGGGTTCCGTCTTGACTCCCGAGGGGGAGCTATGGCTTGTGAGGGGAAGCGACTCCGGGCTCACAAGCCCCAGGTTTTCGAAGGCCTCGCCCTGCCAGGGGTGGGGCCTTTGGCTTTTCAGGGTCTCAGATCCGCGGCTGCTGCTCTCCTGATGGTGGCCGCGACTCGCCAGAGGCGGCCGGGCCGGAACGGTCCATGTCGGCCGGCGCGCACGGTTAAGTCAACGTCACCGGTTTTTGGATCTGGCCCGCGCAGCGGCGGCAGCTACGATCACTCATGGCCGTGTTCGCGGCCTAACAGGGCGAGGCATTCACGTGCAGCCGGGACAGATCAGCATGCGAGACGGGGCCCTTCATATCGACGGGTACCCAGATGCGGTGAAACTGATCCGATTGGCTGGGAAAAAAGCAAAGCAACTTGCTCATTACGCGGCGCATCGGTTTGATTTACGAAATGCAAAATTGTATCTCGACAATATGAAATCAGACAATCCAGAAGCCGTCAACGATGCTCTTTGGAGATCTGCTATCACTACCTACATCAAGTGCTTCACAGGTGGATCGGCCAGGAGTACAAAGCTACAGCCCGAACCAATATATGGGAACGACGCTGTAAAAATGATGGCGTTCTGGCATTTTAAGCATCTAAGAAATAAACACCTTGAACACGACGAAAATGCTTATGGTCAAGCAATACCTTGCGCAGCTATCAACGGCGGAGGAAAGCCGTTTAAGGTCGAGGGCGTATTTGCCAACACATTGCAGTTCGGCATCTTCGACGTTGGAAACTATGGTAACTTGCAGCTTCTCATCAGTGAAGCCGATCAATGGATTGAAGCCGCCTTCGATCAGCTTGCGGACGTGCTCACTGCTGAGCTTGAGCAGGAAAGTTTAGAGGACCTGCTTGGGCGGGAAGCCGTATCCATCACCGTCCCAACGGTAGGTCAGGTAGGGATCCGGCGTCCTGATGATGCCTGAACGCGGGCGGCTGCAGCGTGGCCCGCACGATAGCGACGTGCGGCGGCTCTGGGATGCCGAGCATGGCGCTGATCGCCTCGTGGCAGGCCAGCCGGCGACGGGCGAGCCGCGGCAGCTCGGCGCCGTCCGCTTCCGACCCTTCTCGGCCCCTCGTAAAGGCTGCTTTCTGGCACGTCCGTCGACTTCGACCGTGGGGGCGTGCCTTGATGGCCTGCAATCAGTCCTGGTCGTCGTCCTCGTCTCTATCGACACGTTTCATTAGCCGGTCCGTCTCTATCAAGACTTTTAAAACGCGCTGATACTGCCTAATATCCTGCCATTTGAGTTCGCATCCCCGGCGATGCTTCAGCCAATGCTGTGCCGGCTGATACCCCGCCAGGGGAAAATCCCATGCAACCTCCGGGACCTCGCCAAAGTATTGATCTTGATTTATCCAAATCTTACCGCCTTCAAATTTGGGCTTCACCACGATGCCGTCGCCGTCACCTTCGAACGGAAACGGTGTGTCCCCGATTGCCGACACTTCCATCAGGTGGATACGCCGCAACGCCTCGCCTTGCTCGCTGAAGTGCTTGAATTCGGCGGCGTCCACGGGGAACGGAACGCGCGGGTATCCTTCTTTCAAGAACATCCCGTAGTTCGAGCGATAGGCTGGCGAATGCAGCGCGCCGTAGATGTAATCGAACACCTTGATCTCGTCGGGCCGTGCTTCGCCGGTTGCGCTGCGGAACGCCTTCGTCCCCTTCGGCGCCACCAGCGGCTTCGTCAACCCGGCGGCCTTGCGGATCTTAGCATACAGCTTCGGCTCAAAATTGACCCGGATCGACTGGTCGAGATCTTCCTCCTCGGGGAACAGGTAGAGCGGGAAAGAGACCGATTGCGTCGAACTTTCCGAGAATTTGGTCTCCGAGATCTTGTCCGTGATGAAAAAGTGATCAGGCTCGGGGTTCTTGTTGCTACGCGCGGTCGTCAATCCGATGTTGTGGCGCCCGAAGAAGTGCCGCATCACCCTGTCACGCCGGTGCACCGCGACGTGGGGATTGTAGATCGTGACCCGGTCATCGAGAGGCCGATAGGAGATCGCCGTGACCTCGTCACGCCAATCTCCGGTGGCTAGCGCCTTCTTGGCGGCCGCGTAGTTCCACTGCGTCGTCGAGCAGAGCCGGAAGAGCCTGTCGGCATCAGCCTTCGTTTCAGAGGCAAGAAGCTGTGCTACCTTCGCCGCGGCCTCGTCGGCGGTCCACGAAATGGCGAACTCGTCCTGGGTCGTGACGATGCCTGGAGCAGGCCGTCCATTCACGGAGAACAGGTCTGCGACCGCGAAGCCGGCAAGGTAGGCGGACTCCTTAGCCTTGTCGCGAGGCTTGAACCTCCACGGCGTCGGATTTGTAGAGACGTCGGTGGTCTCCAACGTCTCCAAAGTGTCCACCCATAGCCGGTCATACTTCGAATTGCGGGAGCCCCAGTATTCGGCATGCTGGACCGTTGCAAGAGACTTCTTTTTGTCAACACTTTTGCGTTTCACAGCGATGATAATTGAGACGCCCTGGCGGATATCGAAGACGTTCTTGTCGGGTGAGCCGTCTGGGCTGACTTCCTTCTTCTTGGCGTTCCCATGTAGGTCCAAAACAAATATTGAGTCGAACGTCTGCCGCAGGTGATGTCGCATGTCGAGGAAAGTCGGATTATCGAGGTAACCGTGGTTTGTGATGAAGCCAAGGATGCCCTCGTTGTTCTTCTCGATCATGTGCTCAGCGAAGCGGATGAACTTCACATAGTCATCCGACAGCCATTTGGCCTGAGCTGGCCTCCTAAGCTCCGGACTAACTTTGTAATCAGCCATGAGGCCATTAATCCAATCGCCTTTGTTCGACGAATGGCCTGCATAGGGTGGGTTGCCAAGGACGCACATGATCGGCGTTTGGCGCTTCACGTCGTTGGCTAGCTTGGCCTCGTTGGCGAGCCACTGCGCGAACAGAGTTTGCTCTACACGCTCGCCCTCCTCCAAGGAGTTAGTGAGATACACGCCGAGCCGCGGCGGCTTGGCGGAAGGCTTATAGCCAAGCTCCGTCAGCACCATGTCGAGCTTCATGTGGCACATCGCGTAAGAAGCCATGAGCAACTCGAAACCGTGTAGCCGTGGCACCAAGTCCTGCTCGACGTAGCGCGACCATTGCCCTGGCGCGACGCCTTGGACGCGACCGGCGACGAGCTTTACCACCTCGGCGAGGAAGGTGCCGGTGCCAGTCGCAGGATCGAGGATCTGGACGCGGTGGACTTCTTTCCGGTTCGTGACCGGCTTGCCCCGCCGGTCGGTCTGCCCGGTGTCCCAGTCAATCACGATCTTACTGGTGTCAGCCAAGCCATCCATCAGACCGAACTCGCTCTTCAGGACGGCGTCCATTGCGCGAACGATGAAGTTGACGACCGGCTCCGGTGTGTACCAGACGCCGCGTGACTGGCGCTTCTTAGGGTTATAAGCAGCCAGGAAGGTCTCATAGAAGTGCAGGAACGGGTCGCTCCGGCCTGACAGCTTGCCGAAATCCTTCAGAATGTCGCGTACGTCGGCGGCGCGGAAAACTTCGCATAGCTCGTCGATAACCCAGCGAATACGATCGTCCAGGTCGACCCCTGCGATGTAACCGAACAAGGATCGCAGGAATGGATTTGACCGCGGCAGAAGCTCCAAGGCTTCGACACGGGTGAAAGTTTTCAAAGATGTGTCATGGAGCCTGCCGGCGAACAGGCCGTAGGCAATCGTCTCTGCATAAAGATCAGCGAAATCAACCTCAGTAATGTTGTGTATTAAATTTTGTTTGAAGGCTTCATACTGACCATTTAGCTCCGTATGAGCTTTGTCTTTCCGATCGATGACAAGTGCCTGCGCCATAATATCTTTTATCAGTACCGCCTTTCCGGCCATCATCTCGGCGAGTGACTCTGCAGTTCGGATCGTCGTCGGCGTAGCCTGAGCGAAATCCTTTAGCATCCGCTTGAGAAGTTCGAAGTTCTCTGCCCGCGACGGCAACCCCTTCGCTAGGTCAGCGATGGTGATGAAAGCCACCGGATCGCCGTTGCGAAGAAACTCGAAATCTAGTCCATTGGTATAGATGAGATTAGGGAGGCCCTTCCGGTAGCGTTCCTTCTGGGATTTGCTGTAATCACCTGACTTAAATACTTGTATATTTTTGCCGAGATCCTTCGCCTCGCACCATCCAATAGAGATCTCGTTTCGTATAAATACAAAGTCGGGGGCACCGACCGCCACCCGCCGTGGCTCGTTGATGACGGTCAGCTTGTCGTCGATTGCCAGGAAAAGCTTCGACAGGGCAGGGCGGAAGCTATGCTCAGTCGTCTGACCGCTCGCATGAAGCCCACGGATCGTCTCCAGATATCCAGCGATATCCATCCAGCTGCGCCCCGGCTGCGAAAATTGTCAGCCGGCTTATCCACTGCTCAGGTCGCTGCGCAAGGGCGGTGGCCTACCTTCTCGAATGACCAGCATAAGCGCAAGGCCGAACGGCTGCTTGCGGGCATCAAGCCAACTTCCGCTCCCCACCCTTAGCGGACCTTGGCATCAGGCCCGCTCCAGCAGGTCGAGAAGCATCGTGCCGGCCGCCGCGATGACGTTGCCGCGACCGCGCCAAGGCAGGATCTCGGCCACCGGCTGCGGCTCGGCCGTCACCTCCGGCAGAACGGTCTCGGGCGCCTCGGTCTCGCCGTCCCGGTCGCTGCCGCGCATGTAGACGACCTGCGAGCCGGCGACGTTCTCCGGCGCGGCCAGTGACGGCTCAGCGTCCGCGCCGTCCTCGACGTCGGTATCGCCGTCCATGCGGTCCAGAACCGCGATGATGCGGTCTGCGGCGTCGAGGGCGGTCTGTGCCGCCTCCTCCAGGCTGGCGCGGAGGGCGGCCCCGGCCAGCGGCTCCAGGATCTGCGGAGCGGCTGGTTTCGGACGCGGGGTGAAGGTGAGCACGTTGCCCATGGTGTCAGGTCTCGGGTCGCGATGAAGGGGAAGGCCCGGCTTGATCCGGCCGGGACGGTACGCACGGCGACAGAAGGCGGCCTGATCAGCCCTCGCCCCGTTCGACTTTGGCGTGAGCGAGCAGTTCGCAGGCGAGTTCTTCGATGGCCTCAGGGTCGCCGTTGTCGATGACGCTGACGGCCAGCATCGACAGCCGGGTCTCACGGTCTTCCCGGTTGTCCGGCACGCGCCGTCGGGCTTCCTTCTCGGCCGCGCCTTCTACGTCGGTCAGAGCGTCGCCGATCCACTGCACCAGCTTGCCGGCGGCGTTGAAGTCGGGGGCGCCCGAGGGGTGCGTCCGATCTCGACAGCGAGGCCCCCACGCATGAGCGTAGGCTACAGCGCCGATGCGTTCGGCTATGTCCCGAACCGCCTGCAGGTCGTCCAGGGAGGCCGACGCGAGGTCGAGCATGTCGACGAGGTTCGGGGCGGGTCGCAAATCAGCCTCTGCCGCCAGAACCTGCGCACCAGCGCTGTCCGGATCGATCGCGGCGGTTAGCGGGGCGGGGAACAGCTCCGCATGGATCGCGGCCTCTCGCTCGAGCCTGTCGCCCTGGCCTTCGCGCAGGCTGGCCATCCGGCGCTCGAACTCGGCCAGGGCGACGCCGTGCAGGCGCTCCAGCTCAATCTTGAGACCTTGGGGGATCCGAGCGAAATTCATGGGCTCAATGGCCGGGGAGGCCATGAAGCCGGGCGGCGGGGCGTTCCAGTCGACGTCGGATCCGGCCGTGAACGCCAGCAGGTCCCGAACCAAGCCGGTGCCGAGTTCATCCGGCCATGCGACCTCATCGTTCCGCTCTGCAACACGAGCCTTGAGGCGCAGCCCCGCAAGCGAGGCGGCCGGCAGTGCGGCGATGCGGTTCTCGATCTCGCAGAGTACGTCTAGGGCTTCACCGGAAGCGGCCTCGACCTCCTCGATCCCGGTCCGCTCGTGCCAGCCCTGGACAAGGCGCAGCCACTCCTCGTGCGGGCGGTCGCGCGATGGCTGCGGCTCGATATTGGCGGCTGCGTCCGAGACCATAATCTGCCGCTGGATGGCTGCGGCGTAGGCGTCCTGTGCCGTCTCCCATTCCGGAGCGAGCGCCAGCAGCATGGCGTCTGTCTCGGCGCGGCCCGCGGCCGTCGTGGGCTCAGCGCCGCTGCGGCGGTCCTGCTCAACCCGAAATGCGCGCTCGGGGTAGAGCGTGAGCGTGGACACCGCGTCGGCGCGCAACTCGCGCCGGATCTTGGCTTCCCAAGCCTCGCGCTCGTCGTCCGGAAGGCGGTTAGCCTCATAGACGCGACGGCGGCCGATCTCGGACTGCACATGGCTGTGCATCTGAAAGGCGTTGAAGGCGACCCAGCGCCCCATAGGGCGGCGCGAGACCTTCCCCGTGGCGTCGGCATAGGAGACCGTGCCGTCGCGGTGATCGATGCCGCTGACGGCCAGCACGTCGCCGGTGAGACCCGCTTGCGCGACCTCCTCGGCGTGGGTGGGCAAGGCAGCCTCAGCCGGCGGCCTCGGCGCGGGGATGCTGGCGCGTAGGTCGGCGGCGCGCTCGCGCAGGCTGGCAGCGGGATCGCGGCGGATCAGGTTCTTGAGGGAGGCACGGAAGGACATCGCGGGATCCTCGGATGAGGGACGCGGGCAGCCGGCCCGCTCGGTTGCGGGGCGGGTCAGAGGAGCGAGGCGAGGCTGGTCAGCACCATGCCGCCGCCGATGATGGCGATGGCGGCCAGCAGCTCGCCAGCCACGTCGAGGAAGCGCAGGGACCGGCTGTGCGCGGTGTCGGGCCGGATGGGTGCCACGGCCTGCCAGGGCTCGATCGTGCCGGGCTGGGTCTCGTCGGGCAGGTTGCGGTAGCGACGATCCAGCGGGATCTGACGGCGGCCGGTGCGGGCACTGGTGCTGCGAACCGGGACGGGCTGGCTGAAATTTGGGACGCGGGCATAGGACATCGTTCGCGCTCCTGGTGGGGCTCGTGGCAGAGGGTCGGTGCTGGGGGGTGACTGTTTTTTCGCCCCGATCAGGGCGGCGCGGGCGTCAGGCCGCTATGGGCAGCGGCTCGGCGGCATTGGTGGCCGTGCGACGGCGGACGGGCTTCGCAGCCGCAAGGCGCGCGAGGCATTCGGCGATCCGGTCCATGCCGGCGGACAGATCCCAAGCCTCAATGGCGTAGAGGCCAGGAGCGACATCGCTGGTGCCGCAGCATTGCAGGTTGGCGAGGTACGCCGCGAAAGCCTGCACGCCGGCCAGCGTCCGCGCCTCGGTCAGAACCAACTTCTCGGTAGCGGCCTCGTAGGTCTTCCGCACGGCGACCAATTCGGCCGCGTGGTACGACAGGCGACGCTTCGCCCAGAGGTAATGCGCCTCGGCGTGGAATTCCCCGTGTGCCTCGCGGTGGGTGGCGATGGCGGCGAAAATCGGATCGGGCTGCTTGCGGGCCATGGGTGCGGGGCGTTAGTGAGCGGCGGCGCGGTGGGCGGCCTTGGCGACCTGCCAAGTGGCTTTGAGGGCAGACGACATGGCCTCGGCGCGGGAGACGCCGCAGCGCTCCTGAATGCCAGTGGCAGCCTTGCAGGCGGCGGCCATGATGGCGGCGCGGTCGTAGCGGCCAGCGACGACGAGAGGGCGGGTGCGGGCGCCGAGCTGAACCAAGGCGCGGGCGCCGAGCAGGCCAGCGGGGATCTTGGCGCGGGCGTCCTGGCCGGCGCGGTCGATGCGGGTCCAAGAGACAGTACGGTTGGACATTTGCCAGCGCCCCGACTATGTATGCGGCGAACCCTGACGTGTGTTTCATACACATAGCCGTGTCGGTGTGTACCGTCAACTTCTAAATGTGTGTGGCAAACATCAATGCTGGTGACGGGCAATCAGCTCAAAGCCGCACGCGCCCTGTCCGGCGTTGAGCAGGCCGATCTCGCCGAGCGGGCGGACCTCCACGTCAATACGATCCGCAAAATGGAAGCGAAGGGGCCCGCCGAGATCACGAGCGGCGCCGATGTGGTCCGCCGGGTCCAGACCGCGCTAGAGGCGGCTGGTGTCGAGTTCCTGAACCATGGCCGTCCTGGTGTTCGTCTGCGAGGCGACGCGTGACCGTCGAGGCCGCTCCTGATGATGCCACCAAGGCTGAGGTTTCGCAGGGTGCCGATCTGAAGGGTCTATTGCGCTTCTTCGTGGGGGCCGCAAAGACAAGGCATAGCTGTGATCGCGGTAACCGATGCGCGACCTGCCGCTGGATTACGGCTCACTCGGTACGAAGTCCCACACAGCACCGCGACTGCTGTCGCTGTTTGGATCTTCATGAAGGCGCGCCATTCCCCAGGCTAGCTTATGAGTCCCAATCTCGTGTTTACGAGCTGAGAAGCTCATATAAGGCTCGGGAGGCTGTGTTTGCTCAACCGCCTGCTCAGCCGGGGCATTGGTCGACACCGTCGCCGTAGGAGCGACCAGATGTGCAACCGGTATATGCCGGATTATGAGCGACACAGGACGACGTGGTGGTAGAGGCACCGAGGCAACAGAAGCAGATTGCACAACCTCTTGGGGTACGAGAACCGTAGGGACGGAAGTTGCCTCGACTAATCGGTTATCTTCGGGAATATCGGTGTGGGGCGATACCTCTGTTTGGGTCTCCTGAACGACAGCTAAGCCCGTAGGAGCAGCGACGACATGCTGCTTAGGCTGAGGAGCGATTGGAGAGATCTCGGCAGCGCTTCGAACCTGCTCCAGCGGCGGTGGATCCGTCCACACGCGGACGGCGATAGGTGCTTGATCGATCGTACCCGGGCCCTCAGCTTCTAGGTGAGAGATTGGATTGTGTAGCCACAGCGCACTCAGGAGGCTGACAAATCCTATGACAGCCAAGCCGCCTCGTCGGAACGCACCATGACGAGGAGATCTTTCCAGAGACTTCAGCTCAATGGCGCAAAGCACGGATGGCGCTGACGTGGCGACTGGCACCCCACCAAACTTTTCCGGACCTAAGAGCGCGGCATCTTCAGTCAATACGGCAAAGGTATGAGCCTCTGAAGTTTCGTCGTGTTCGGTTTGAGACAGGCGGGCCTGTGCCACTTGGCTATCCAGCGCGCCAATACAGGACGCGACATGCGGAGTCGATGCTTGCAGCGCTTCCAGCTGTCCTTCGTGGCAGGCTTCTAGAACCGACAACACGGGATCCGGCTGCACCGCGGATGCGGTGAGCTGACTGCCAGTTGTATCCAAGGTAGGCTTTTCGGGCGTCGCCTTGTCATTGGTAGCATGGGGCACCCCGGCAGACCCGCGTTTGGAGCGTGACTTTTTGCGGCGCTTCTTCGAGCGTGCCCTCTCCCGTGCGGCCGCGGTCTCAGCGAATATCGTGCGCAGCGGCTCGTCGAAATCAGTCCACATCCGGTGCACCCATCGCTGATACAGCCGACCTTTTTCATGGCTATGTAGACAGGGATCAGCCCAGGCCGCGCGCCTTTATCGATCGTTAAATATTTTTGATGGCCGAATATTGTTCCCCTGATTTACAACATAGATTATATTGATCTGCTTTAGTGACCGCCGGCGTGAAGTTTATCCCCGAGAACGGCGGCGGGGCCGGGTTCCGGTTTCGCGAGCGGAAGGGATAGGCATCGGAGCAGTCAGGCTGGCTTCGAACATGCTTCCTTCATGGTTCTCGCTGCGGGGCTCCTCGCGGGCGGGGTACTCGCGGCGCTGAGACCATGAGCAACCCGGAACCAGACGAGATCTTTCGCAAGCGTCTGCTGCGCGTTGTGGCCGAAATAGATCGACACTTCGC
>NZ_JAKSYP010000262.1:0-1248 GCF_022829625.1 Methylobacterium sp. E-046
TCAGTATTTCCGGATGAGTGGGGCTTGTTCGGGGGGCGCGGCGGGTGCTGCGAAGAGGTAGCGGAATCCGACCGAGACGATGTCGGCGCTGGAGTCGACGGTGCCGGCGAAGGCGATGTTGCCGATGTTGTAGTCGCGGCCGAGGCCGGCCAGGATCCGCGCCCGGTCGAGGAAGAAGTGCGAGTAGGCGAGGTTGAGGGTCAGGCGCTCGTTCCAGCGGTAGCTGGCGCCGACCGAGAGGTTGTAGCGGTCGCCGTCGGGCAGGCGCACCGAGCGGTTCGAGAAGTCGATCGGCGAGGTCTCGTAGGCGAAGCCGGTCCGCAGGGTCAGGCTGGCGGACGCGTCGTACTCGGCGCCGATCGCGTAGGTGTAGCCGTCCTTGTAGTTGAGCGGCAGCGCGTTCACCGGCAGGCCCAGCGTCTTCGAGACGATGCCGACGGTGCCGAGCCTCGACCAGTTGTCCCACTCGAAGCCGAGGTTGACCCGCGCCACCGGCGAGATCGCCTGGGTGAGGCCGACGCTGAGCTTGTCGGGCGTGTTGAGCTTCGCGCGGACCGGCCCGGCCAGCGGCGCCAGGGCGACCAGCGGCACGCCGATCGAGCCGTCGATGTCGTGGTGCACCGAGGAGCGGTAGCCGATGCCCAGCACGGTGCCGTCGCGGGGGGTCAGGGTGGCGCCGGCGGTGAAGCCCGCCCCCCACGACTCGCCCTTGAGGAAGGAGCTCGGATAGGCGGTCGGGGCCAGGCCCGGGACCGGCAGCGCCTGCCGCAGGGTCAGGCGGAAGTACTCGATGTTGGGGCCGGCCGCGACCGAGAGCCACTCGTTGACCTTGAAGCCGAGGACCGGGTTGATCGCCAGCGAGAAGATCCGCGACGAGCGGCCGTAGACCTCGCCGGCCCAGACGTCGCGCGGCTTGGTCACGAGGCCGAAGGGCGCGCCGGTGGAGAGGCCGAGCCAGAGCCGGTCGTTGAGCTGGTAGGAGGTCGCGCCCGCCGGCACCACGGCGCCCTGGCCGATGTCGCCCGAGCCGCCCAGCCGCGCAAAGCCCGGATTGGTCCCGGCATCCGGACGGATCTCCGAGGACAGGCCGATGAAGGTGAGGTTCTGCTCCGCGACGAAGCCCGGGCGCATGGTGATCGTCGCCGGGTTCCAGAACATCGACGACACGCCACCCGAACCCGAAGCCGCCCCCGCCCAGGCCAGACCCTGCGCCTGCGTGCTCTGCTCCCGGATCCCAAAGGCGCCGGC
>NZ_JAKSYP010000264.1:0-2456 GCF_022829625.1 Methylobacterium sp. E-046
GGGTCAGGTCCGGGGCCTGCTGGGGGAGATCCAGCGGGGGATCAACACGTCGGTGATGCTGACCGAGGAGGCGGTGAAGCGGGCGGCGGCGGGCAAGACGCGCTCGGACACGACGCAGCGCACGATCGAGGAGATCACCGCCAAGGTCGAGGAGGGGGCGCAGGTCTTCCAGCAGATCATCGCCTCGACCAACCAGCAGCAGATGGGCATCGAGCAGGTGATGGGTGCCTTGCAGAACATCCGGCAGGCCAGCCAGCAGACGGCGGCCGGCACGCGCCAGGTCGAGGCGGCCTCGGCCAACCTCACGGAGCTGTCACAGGCGCTCATGGCGCTCGCCGAACGCTATCGGCACTAGGCATTTGTCGGTACCCGTTCCGACGCTCGGGCTGGTTTGCTCCCGATTGAGCGGCTTCCGACAAGAAGACGCGACCATGGGCAATGAACACGTCGATCTGCACGATGCCATCGTTGATCGCCGTGATGAGATTGGCATGGGCTGCGTCGAACTGAGGGTCAGCGGTCGG
The DNA here is from genome assembly GCF_022829625.1 of Methylobacterium sp. E-046. Classification (NCBI taxonomy): domain Bacteria; kingdom Pseudomonadati; phylum Pseudomonadota; class Alphaproteobacteria; order Hyphomicrobiales; family Methylobacteriaceae; genus Methylobacterium; species Methylobacterium sp. E-046. The sequence goes on from NZ_JAKSYP010000264.1 coordinate 525, forward strand.
CTCGCGGCTACGCAGATCGGCGAGCACCGCCGTCATTTGATCCCGCTGCTCTCGCATATCCGCGAGGATCACCTCAGCCCGTGCCGCCTGCAGGCACGTCGCTTGGCCGCTAGCAAGCAGCTCCACTGCAGCGACATCGACCCGATTTAGCGCGGCTTGCTTCTGACCTCTCCTGCGGAGAGGAACGATGCCCTCATTCATCAGGACCCTCGACCTGATTTCCGTCCTGCGACGCTCGCTGCTCGGCCCTCAGCTCGCGCTCGGCCATGAGCCAGAACTGCAGATCGTAGCCATCGGGACGATGATGACGGTCCCATAGGTCGTAGGCGCGTTCACGGATCGCATAGGACGAAGGCACCTCGGCTGGTTCCATGGCGTGCGCTTCCGTATCGACGATTGGAACACAACTGGGAGGCCATGAGCCGGCGCGTGCGGTTCCTGTTCCTCGCCATGCCGACCCTCGCGCGGCCACCCGGCCGAGGCGTCACGGGTATGGGTTGAGGAACTGGCTCAACCCGTACCTGTCACCGCGCGCTCACCCATCGTCGCATCGTGGGCGTCGCGAACACCTCGGATGCGCTTGTGGGCGAGAGCGCTTCTTTAACAGACCCGGTCGGGTTTGACGCGTGTCCCGGGTAGGCCCAGGCGACCTCAGCTAAAAGGCGCTCCATCTGCACGTCAGCAAGGTAGTTCATCAGGCGATCGGCCATGTCGGGATTGGCGCACTCGACCGAGACCGACACTGGGAGAGATGTCCATGCAATGGTCGCGATGACGGACTCGGCCTTCAGCGCCGCCTCGCGCGCCGAGGACGATGCGAGGAACCGTGCGCCCTGAGGCGTGGCGATCGAGACTGCAATGCCTGCCATGGCGCCCTCAACGGACGCGCCGCCGAAATCGTTTCGTGCTGGGCCCGTGTTTCCTCGTTCGCCATACCGTCCACCCACATGACGCCACGACATAGCGCTTTCCGTCACCGTCCTTCGCGATGGACCCTCAAACCGGCAGCTCACACGAGCTACCGTCTTGTGATGGCGTGGGCCGAGTTGCCCGATTACGCTCATGGGATGGGTACCATCGTCACCTTCCCGAAGGGTCGCGCTCCAGGCCGCGGCACCGAGCAAACCATCGTCGTCACGATAACCGATCGGGACGGCTCTACGCTCATCGCGATCCCCATCGTTCCGCCAGAGGTGGATGCCGTGATGGTGGTACCGACCGACCCGGTCGATATCGCATTCGCCCGAGCAGCACTTCAACACGCACTTCAGAAGCTCGACGGTTCCGGTATCGATCCCGACATGGGTGCAGACTACACGCCGACCTGATCCGGGGTTCGAGACATAGAGCTGTTCTCAAGCCTCCTTCGGTACGCTGTTTTCAGATCTTGCCGCCGCTCGTTACTGCGCTGTACGAGTAGTAGCCAAGAGAGACCCGCCGTGCCCTACCTAGCCCTCGTTGCTGTCGCCCTTGCCGTCAGTGCGCACGCCGCACCCGCTCGCGCACAGACCCAGGAGGAGCAGGCTCTGGCCTTGCTCCGGGCCTCCAGCGCGCAGTCGGCCATCATCACGTTCTGCGGCAAGCACTACGCGATCGACGGTACGACCGCGCTCCGGATCTCACAGACCGCGCGCGACGTGGCCACAAAGGTGCTCGGTCAGGAACAGGCGAACACCGCCTTCAAGGACGAACTGGCGCGGCGCTACGCTGAGGTGAAAGAGGTCGGGGAGCAGCAGTGGTGCACCGCTCAGCGCGAGGCGCTCTCGGGGGGCGAGGTCCGGATCTTCAAGAACTGAGCCGTAGGCAGCTCAATCGCCACAGTCACTATTACCAGCATCCTCCCCGCCGTCTAGCAGCCAGTCGAGCAGATCCGCACCGGCGTCGCCGGTCGCGTCCTGGGCTAGCTTGCTCAGCGGCTTCTCGGAATGCTGG
>NZ_JAKSYP010000124.1:0-389 GCF_022829625.1 Methylobacterium sp. E-046
CTCGCCGACGTGGTGGCCTGGATCCGTGCTGCTGACCCGGACCGGGCCGACGCGCGCGAAGCCGTCATCACCGCGGCGTGGGTCGATCTGCTGCCGAAGCCGGAGGACGCGTGAGATGAACGTGTCTCGGTCACCCGCTCATGTGGCTCAGCATCTGCTCGAACGTTTTGAGCGAGACGTCGAGGTCAGCAACGGCAGCGGCCATGTTATCGGCCATTCGATGCCAGGGAGACGTTGGCTCAATCGCTATCTCGGCGAGCAGCAATCTGATCCGGCGCACTTCGTCGTATCCGGCTTCGATTGTTGCCTGGATCAGAGCCGGGTCGGCCGGCACGAGCGCTCCATCGGCGGTTCGACGATCGAGCAGCCGCTGCATCACAGTCAAGCTC
>NZ_JAKSYP010000270.1:0-68887 GCF_022829625.1 Methylobacterium sp. E-046
CCGGATACCGCGCCCGCTGCACCCCAGCCCGCGCCGCACCCGGGACCAGCCGCACAGACTTGGCGCGGGGTGGAGCAGCCCGGTAGCTCGTCAGGCTCATAACCTGAAGGTCACAGGTTCAAATCCTGTCCCCGCAACCAACGATCTTCGAACCCGCCGCGCTTCCCAGCGCGGCGGGTTTTTCGTTTGGTCCGTCCGGTCCGCCGGCACCCGGAGCGCGGCTCCGGGCCCGTGGGAGACGCGTGAACCGCCCCTGAGGGCCGTCCCGCGTCCTGCGATCCCGCCCGGGTCCCGCCGGGGGCGTTTCGTCCGATCGGGCACGCTGGAGTTGTGTTCCCGCGATGGCGGCAGCCGAAGGAAGCCGCCGGACGACGCCCTCGAACGCCGCCGCTGCGCGCGCCGTTGGCCCGGCGGCCGCCTCCCCGAGGACGATTCCAAGATCCCGCGCGCACACCGCGCCGTCGTACGCGGTCCGAACAGGACAGGGATCTTCCGGGGAAGGTGAGGCGCGCGAATCGGTTGCGCACAAGCCATGCTGCGGCAAGAAATGTTCTTTGAGGTTGGCTGATCAAAGCCGATCTTCTTGACCGCTGGACGATTGTATACGCCGGATTCCGATTGAGACTTGACCCCTCCTGAAAATACGATTGTATCAGTCGCCTGAACCGCGACGCAGTGCTTGCGTTCTGGCGAGTTTCGTCATCACGGGAAGGCAACGCACAAGCTATGGGTCAGTCGAACGGCGGCGGCAGCCGCTCCGTCATGCTCGCCTCCGAGATCGTCTCGGCCTATGTGAGCCACAACCACGTGCAGAGCGCGGATCTGCCGGAACTCCTCAACGCGGTGCATGCTGCGCTCAGCGGGATCGGCACCGGCGGCCCCGCGTCGCCGCAGGCCGTGACGAAGGCCACGCCGCAGGAGATCCGGCGCTCGGTCACCCCGGATTTCCTGATCTCGTTCGAGGACGGCAAGCCCTACAAGACCCTGCGCCGCCATCTCACCCTCCGCGGCCTGTCCCCGGAGGCCTATCGGGCCAAGTGGGGCCTCGCCGCCGATTATCCGATGACGGCCCGGAGCTACTCCGAGCAGCGCTCGCAGCTCGCCCGATCCCTGGGCCTCGGGCAGTCGCGCGGGAAGGCGGCCGCACCGGAGCCCGTCGAGCCTGAACCCGCGCCGCCGCCCGCGGGAAAGCGCGGGGCGCGCCGCAAAGAGGTCGCCTGACCGCGCGGCCGGGGCGCCCGCGGCGCAGGCTCACCAGCGACGCCTGCGGCGTCGATGTCGTGGACCTGCCGCAATCGGCCTCGATAGCGTAGGGCCGCACGGCGCGCCTGCCTTCTCGGCCTGGACGGCGCGCCCGTCCTGATGCCGGAGCCCCGCATGCTGACCCGCCTCACCCTGCCTGCCCTCGTCGCGGCCCTGCTGGCCACCGGCCCGGCCTGGGCGCAGATGGCGCGCACGGAGGCCAAGGAGACGACGAAAGAGACGTCCCGGGAGATGTCCAGGGACGGGACGGCCAAGGCCGTGCCCCTGAGCAAGGCCGACGTGCAGCTCTCCTTCGCCCCCGTGGTGAAGCGCGCCTCCCCCTCGGTGGTGAACGTCTACGCCTCCCACGTGGACAAGCGCTCCAACGCCCGCACCAGCGCCATGGAGGAGTTCATGCGCCGCTTCTTCGGCGAGCCGGAGGGCGGGCGCGGTCCCCGGGGCGACCGGGCGCAGCGCTCCCTGGGCTCGGGGGTGCTGGTCGATGCCGACGGGCTCGTCATCACCAACAACCACGTCATCGACAACATGAACGAGGTGCGGATCGCGCTGGCGGACCGGCGCGAGTTCGAGGCGACCATCGTGATGCGCGACACCCGCACCGACCTCGCCGTGCTCAAGCTCAAGGAGCCGCCGAAGAGCCTCGTGCCGATGCCGTTCGGCGACGCCGACGCCCTGGAGGTCGGCGATTTCGTGATGGCGATCGGCAACCCGTTCGGTGTCGGCCAGACGGTGACGCAGGGCATCGTCTCGGCGCTGGCGCGCACGCAGGTCGGCTCGGCGGATTACCAGTACTTCATCCAGACCGATGCGGCGATCAACCCGGGCAATTCCGGCGGCGCCCTGGTCGACCTGCGCGGCCAGCTCGTCGGCATCAACACAGCGATCTACTCGCAATCGGGCGGCAGCCACGGCATCGGCTTCGCGATCCCCGTGGGCATGGTCAAGGCGGTGGTCGACGCCGCCCGCGACGGGGCGAGCGTCGTGCGCCGGCCCTGGCTCGGGGCGCGCATCCAGAGCGTGACCCCCGACATCGCCGACAGCATGGGCCTCGACCATCCCACCGGCGTGCTGGTGGCGAGCCTGCAGGCCAAGAGCCCGGCCGAGGAGGCGGGCCTGAAGCGCGGCGACCTGATCCTCGCGGTGGACGGCCAGGAGGTGGCCGACCCGGAGGCCTTCGGCTACCGCTTCGCCCTCAAGGGCGTCCAGGGCCAGGCCCGGTTCGGGATCCTGCGCGGCACGAGCCGCCAGACGGTCGCGGTCAAGCTCGCGCCGGCCCCGGAGACGCGCCCGCGCGACGTGCTCAAGGTGAAGACCCGCTCGCCCTTCCTGGGCGCGACGCTGGTCAACACCTCGCCGGCGGTGGCCGAGGAGATGCAGGTCGACTTCCAGACGGACGGCGTGGCCGTGCAGGCCGTGGACGAGAACTCCGTGGCGGCCCGGGTCGGGCTGCAGAAGGGCGACGTGATCCTCGCGGTCAACGGGGTGCCGGTGCCGACCACCAAGGATCTCGACCGGGTCACCCGCAACAGCCTCAATTCCTGGGAGGTCGCGATCAACCGCAACGGCGAGATCCTGACCTCGGTGTTCGGCGGCTGAATCGCGGGTCGCTCCGGCGCGGGAGCGGGGGCAAGGCCCGCGGCCCGGCTTGCGCCCCCGCCCGCCGCCGGTGTTGATGCGCGGATGTCCGACCTGTTCGCCTCCGCGGAGCCTCCCCCCGCGCCCGACCCCGCCTCCGGCGCCGTGTCCGCCCGGCCCCTGGCGGACCGACTGCGCCCGCAGAGCCTCGCGGAGGTCGTCGGCCAGGAGCACCTGACCGGGGAGGGCGGGGCGCTCACCCGGCTGCTGCGGGGGCGCAGCCTCGGCTCGCTGATCTTCTGGGGACCGCCCGGCACCGGCAAGACCACGGTGGCGCGGCTGCTCGCCCAGGGCACCGACCTGCATTTCGAGCAGATCTCCGCGATCTTTTCCGGCGTGCCCGACCTGCGCAAGGTGTTCGAGGCGGCGCGCAGGCGCCGGGCGAGCGGGCAGGCGACCCTGCTGTTCGTGGACGAGATCCACCGGTTCAACCGGGCACAGCTCGACGCCTTCCTGCCGGTGATGGAGGACGGCACCGTCACGCTGGTGGGCGCGACGACCGAGAATCCCTCGTTCGAGCTGAACGCCGCGCTCCTGTCCCGCGCCCGGGTGCTGCTGTTCCGGGCCCTCGACCCGGGTGCCATCGCGCGGCTCCTGGTGCGGGCCGAGGCGCTGACCGGGCAGGCCCTGCCGCTCACCGAGGAGGCGCGCGGCGTGCTGGTGCGGATGGCCGACGGGGACGGGCGCGCGGCGCTGACCCTGGCCGAGGAGGTCTGGCGCTCGGCGGGACCGGCCGAGATCCTCGACGCCGAGGCGCTCCAGGCGATCGTGCAGCGCCGGGCGCCGATCTACGACAAGGCGCAGGAGGGCCACTACAACCTGATCTCGGCCCTGCACAAGACCGTGCGCGGCTCCGATCCGGACGCGGCGCTCTACTATCTCTGCCGGATGCTGGATGCCGGCGAGGACCGGCTGTTCATCGCCCGCCGGCTGGTCCGGATGGCGGTGGAGGATATCGGGCTCGCCGACCCGCAGGCGCTGGTGGTGGCCAACGCCGCCAAGGACGCGTTCGACTTCCTCGGCAGCCCGGAGGGGGAACTGGCGCTGGCCCAGGCGGCGATCTACCTCGCCTGCGCGCCGAAATCGAACGCGGTCTACGAGGCCTACAAGGCCGCGACCCGCCTCGCCAAGGAGGCCGGCTCCCTGGCGCCGCCGCGCACCATCCTCAACGCGCCGACCAAGCTGATGAAGCGGATCGGCTACGGCGAGGGCTACCGCTACGACCACGACGAGCCCGACGCCTTCTCGGGCCAGGATTACTGGCCCGACGCGCTGGGGCGCCAGCACCTCTACCGGCCCACCGGGCGCGGCTACGAGACCCGGCTCGCCGAGCGCCTCGACCGGTGGGAGGCCCTGCGGAAGGAGCGGCGCGGGGAGGGGTAGGGGGAGCCGGAACCCGTTCCAGCGGCCGGTCTGTCCGTCCCCGGCCCCGTCCCGAGGTGCCGGAGCGCGGCGGAGGCCTGGAGGGACGGCTCCAAGTCGGCTCCAAGTCGGCTCCAAGTCGGCTCCAAGTCGGCTCCAAGTCGGCTCCAAGTCGGCCCCAGGGATCGCGCGGCCGGCCGGAGAGGGCTCCCGTCGGGGCCGCGCACGCGGGCACCGCGGGATGGGGGTGCGGATCGGGGACCCCGTGGCGACCCGGTCACAGATCGAGGGGCGCGTTGTCGATCACCTCCTTCATCACGAAGAAGGTCCGGGTCTGGCGCACCCCCGGCAGGCCGATCAGCGTGGCGCTGTGGAGGCGGTTGAAATCGGCCATGTCGGAGACCCGGATCTTCAGCATGTAGTCGAAATCGCCGGCCACGAGGTGGCAGTCGAGGAGCACGGGGATCGCCCGCACGGCGGCCTCGAACGCGGAAAAGCTCTCGGGGGTGGAGCGGTCGAGGACGACGCCGACGAAGACCAGCGTGCCGCGTCCGACCCGCATCGGGTCGATCAGCGCCCGCACCGCCCGCACGAACCCGTCGGCGAACAGGCGCTGGATCCGGCGGTGGCAGGTGGCCGCGCTGGTGCCGACCCGCTCGGCGATCTCGGCATTGGCCATGCGCCCGTCCGCCTGGAGGAGCCGGAGGATCTTCTGGTCGATCCGGTCGAGCCCTGCGGACATGGACGATTCTTTCGGTTGGAGGGCCAGATCCGGAATGATTCCGTGCGACCTGGCTTAGCGGCAGCGGATCACGATCACCAAGCCCCGAAGATCGAGAGCACCTTTCAGGGCAATTCGGATAGGGTCCTGTCGTGCTTCGGAGTCGCGCCGGCCAGGTCCGGCCACCGCTCCGGAACCCCGCATCGACGCGTCCGGCCGGAGGGAGACCGATCCCGGCGCCGGCCGCGTCCGCAAGACCCGGAGAGACCCGATGCTGGACACCTTCGAGCGCTATCCCCTGACCTTCGGCCCGACGCCGATCGAGCCGCTCAAGCGCCTGACGGCGCATCTCGGCGGCGAGGTCGAGCTCTACGCCAAGCGCGAGGATTGCAATTCCGGCCTCGCCTACGGCGGCAACAAGCTGCGCAAGCTCGAATACATCGTACCGGACGCGATCAAGAGCGGCGCCGACACCCTGGTGTCGATCGGCGGCGTGCAGTCGAACCACACCCGCATGGTCGCGGCGGTCGCCGCCAAGATCGGCATGAAGTGCCGGCTGATCCAGGAAGCCTGGGTGCCCCACGAGGACGCGGTCTACGACCGGGTCGGCAACATCCTCCTGTCGCGGATCATGGGCGCGCAGACGCAGCTCGTGGATGACGGGTTCGACATCGGCATCCGCGATTCGTGGAAGCGGGCGCTCGCCGAGGTCGAGGCCGAGGGCGGCAAGCCCTACGCGATCCCGGCCGGCGCCTCGGTGCACAAGTATGGCGGGCTCGGCTATGTCGGCTTCGCCGAGGAGGTGCGGAAGCAGGAGGCCGAGATGGGCCTGCGCTTCGACTACGTGGTGGTCTGCACGGTCACCGGCTCGACCCATGCCGGCATGCTGGTGGGCTTCTCGGCCGACGGGCGCGCCCGCAACGTCATCGGCATCGACGCCTCCTGCACCCCGGCCCAGACCAAGGCCCAGGTCCTCGACATCGCGCAGAACACCGCCGCCCTGGTCGGCGCGGGCGACATCGTCGCCGACGACGTGGTGCTCAACGAGGATTACGCCTACCCGGTCTACGGCGTGCCCTCGCGGGAGACCGTGGAGGCGATCCGGCTCTCGGCCCGGCTCGAGGGGATGATCACCGACCCGGTCTACGAGGGGAAGTCGATGCAGGGCATGATCGACCTCGTGAAGAAGGGCTTCTTCCCGAAGGGCTCGAAGGTGCTCTACGCCCATCTCGGCGGCGCGCCGGCGCTGAACGGCTACAGCTACACGTTCCGCAACGGCTGAGGCCGCGCCGGACGGCCGGGCCTCTCCCCCATCCCCCGCGTCCTGAGGCCCCGTCGGCGGGCCTCGAAAGCGTCCTCCGGGGCCGCTGCCCAGCACCTCAGGATGAGGTGATCGGGGGGAGCCGCGACTCTGACGTGTGGTCCCCTATATGGCGGCGCGGGAACCGCACCGGAGAGGGCCAGGGATGATCGCACCGGCACGCGCGCTGCTCCTGGCCGTCCTGCTCGCCCTCGCGGGCCCGGCGGCCCGGGCCGCCTCCGGGCCGGCCGTGGAGGCCGAGAACGGGATGGTGGTCTCGTCCCAGCGCCTCGCCTCGCAGGTGGGGGCCGATATCCTGAGGGTCGGCGGCAACGCCGTCGACGCCGCGGTGGCGGTGGCCTACGCCGAGGCGGTGGTGAACCCGTGCTGCGGCAATCTCGGCGGCGGCGGCTTCCTGGTGCTCCACAGCGCCGCCGGGCAGAGCCGGTTCGTCAACTTCCGCGAGACCGCTCCGGCGGCGGCGAGCCGGGACATGTATCTAGACGCCGCCGGCACCGTCGTGAAGGGCGCGAGCCTGCGCGGCTGGAAGGCGGCCGGCGTGCCCGGCACCGTGCTCGGCCTGAACACCGCGCTGTCCGCGTACGGGACCCTGCCGCTGGCGCAGGTGATGGCGCCGGCGATCGCGCTCGCCCGCGACGGGTTCGTGCTGACCCGGGGCGACACCGACATCCTCGAATCCGGCACCCGGCTGTTTGCTGCCCAGGCCAACGTCGCCCGGATCTTCCTGCGCCCGGACGGCAGCCCCTGGCGGCCCGGGGACAGGCTGGTCCAGGCCGACCTCGCCCGCACCCTCCAGGCCATCGCCGACCGCGGCGCGGACGCGTTCTACAAGGGGGCGATCCCGGACGCCGTGGAGGCGGCCTCCCGCGCCGGCGGCGGGCTCCTGACCGCGTCCGACTTCGCCGCCTACACGGTGACGCAATCCGAGCCGCTGACCTGCCGCTACCGCGGCGCCACCATCCTGTCGGCGCCCCCGCCCTCGTCGGGCGGCACCACGCTGTGCGAGATCCTCGGCATCCTCGACGGCTACGACCTGCGGGCGGCGGGGTTCAACGCGGCCCGGAGCGTGCACCTGATGGTCGAGGCCATGCGGCGCGCCTATGCCGACCGCAACATGCTGCTGGGCGACCCGGCCTTCGTAGACAACCCCGTCGCCCGGCTCCTGTCGCCGGCCTACGCGGAGACGCTCCGGGCCTCGATCCGGCCCGACCGGGCGACCCCCTCGTCCGAGATCCGCCCGGATCCCAGCCTGAATCCCGAGCCGGAGGCGCGGGAGCGGCCCGAGACCACCCACATCTCGGTGATGGACCGGGCCGGCAACGCGGTCTCGCTGACCTACACGATCAACGGCTATTTCGGCGCCGGGGTGATCGCCGCCGACACGGGCTTCTTCCTGAACGACGAGATGGACGACTTCACGGTCAAGGCCGGGGTGCCGAACCTGTTCGGCCTCGTGCAGGGGTCGAAGAACGCGATCCAGCCGGGCAAGCGCCCGCTCTCGTCCATGGCCCCGACCCTCGTGCTGCGCGACGGCAAGGTCGCCCTGGTGGCGGGCTCGCCGGGGGGCTCGCGGATCATCACGATCAACGCGCAGACGATCATCAACCTGCTGGATTTCGGCATGGAGCCGCAAGAGGCGGTGGACGCCCCGCGCATCCACCACCAGTGGCTGCCCGACGCGATCTACGCCGAGCCCTTCGCGCTCTCGGCGGACACGAAGGACATCCTGCGGGGCATGGGCCACACGATCATCGAGCAGAAGCCCTGGGGCGCGCAGGAGCTGATCGCGGTCCGCGCCGCCGCGCCGGCCCTCCCCGAGGCGGCCTCCTCGGGCAACGACGCCTCGCGCACGGAGCGGATGCGACCGGGCCTCCTCTACGGCGCCAACGACAACCGCAGGCCGGCGGGGGCGGCGGTGGGGGAATAGGGCGGGGCTGCCGGAACGAGCCCGTCGGCCGAGGCAGCGGAGGTTGTAATCCGGAGCCGCCAGCGGCGCCCCGGCCCGACGGGGAGGGGACGAGACGCCCGCGCGGGCGCCAGCCGGCCGCCCCCCGCTCAGCCCTCGCTCAGCCCTCGCCCGCCTCCCGGGCCACCGCCCGGAATCCGATGTCGCGCCGGCAGAATCCCTCCGGCCAGTCGATCCGGGCCACAGCCGCGTAGGCGCGGGCCTGGGCGTCCGTGACGCTGTCGCCCAAGGCCGTGACCGCCAGCACCCGGCCGCCGTCGGCGAGCAGCTGCCCGTCCTCGGCGCGGGTGCCGGCCTGGAACACGAACACGCCGTCGCCCTCGGCGGCCTCGACGCCCCGGATCGCCGAGCCGCGCACCACGGCGCCCGGATAGCCCGCGGCGGCCATCACCACGGTGAGGGCCGCCCTCTGGGCGTCGAACTCGAGGCCGATCCCGGAGAGGTCGCCGTCGCAGGCCGAGAGCAGGGCCGGCACGAGGTCGGAGGCGAGGCGCGGCATCAGCACCTGCGCCTCGGGGTCGCCGAAGCGGGTGTTGTACTCGATGAGCTTGGGGCCGTCGGCGGTGAGCATCAGGCCGGCATACAGGATGCCGGTGAAGGGGCAGCCCCGCGCCCGCATGCCCGCGAGGGTCGGCGCGATGATCTCGGCCATGACCCGGGCCTCGATCTCCGGGGTGACCACCCGGGCGGGGGAATAGGCGCCCATGCCGCCGGTGTTGGGGCCGCGGTCGCCGTCGAAGACGCGCTTGTGGTCCTGGGCGGTGCCGAGGGGAATGGCCCGGGTGCCGTCGCACAGGGCGAAGAAGCTCGCCTCCTCGCCGAACAGGCATTCCTCGACCACCACCTCGGCGCCCGGATCCGCGAACAGGGCGGCCAGGGCGTCCTCGGCCTGGTCCAGGGTCTCGGCGACGGTGACGCCCTTGCCGGCGGCGAGCCCGTCGGCCTTGACAACGATCGGGGCGCCCTGCCGGCGGACATAGGCCAGGGCCGGCTCCAGGGCGGTGAAGCGCGCGAAGGCGGCGGTGGGGATGCCGCAGGCGGCGCACAGGTCCTTGGTGAAGCCCTTGGAGCCCTCCAGCCGGGCCGCGTCGCGGGTGGGCCCGAAGGTGCGGATCCCGGCGGCCTTCAGGTCGTCCACGAGCCCGGCGACCAGGGGGGCCTCGGGTCCGACCACCACGAGGCCGATCGCCTCCGCCGCGCAGAAGGCGGCCACGGCCGCGTGATCCGCCACGGCGAGGTCCGCCCGGTTGGTCCCGTGGCGGGCCGTGCCGGGATTGCCCGGCGCCGTGAACAGGCGGGTGCAGAGGGGGCTCTGGGCCAGTCGCCAGGCCAGGGCGTGCTCGCGGCCGCCGGAGCCGATCAGCAGGATGTTCATGCGCACGCCACCATGGGCATTGCTTCTGGGTGAAGCCTGTCGGCGGGGAAAGGTTTTTTTGGGGCTTTCCCCGCTCTGCGCGGAATTCGCAGCGGCCCCGGCCCCTCAGCAGCCGATGCACACGCTCGTGTTGACGCCGCCGCCGCCCCGCCGCGCGATCCCGTGGCGCCCGCCGTGGCGGCCCCCGTAGACGCCCCGGTAGGGCACGTAGGGCCCGACGGGCGCGTACTGGACGTTGCGCTGGATCGTCTGGTTCAGCGTGTTGAAATCCGTGACCCGCTGCTGGTTGAGGGTCCGGATCTGGCTCTGGAGGGCGAACGAGGCGTTGGCGGCGTTCGGGTCGTTCTGCTGCACCTGCGCCGAAGCGGCCCCCGCCGGAAGGGCGAGGGCCAGGGCGAGGAGCGCGCGGGACGCGGCGCGCATGGGATTCTCCGTGCGATCGATCGAGCTGACTGCGAGGTCGACGCGCCAGGGTCGGGCCAAGTTCCGGGGCGCGTCAACCCGGCACGACCGGGGTCTTCACGGCGGAGAGCGCCTCGACCTGCCCGGCCGCCATCCCGGTATGGGCCTGCACCAGGGAATGCGGGGTCAGGGCCAGCCACTGCGTGAGGGAGATGTCGGCGTAGCGCGGGCTCTTGAACATCTCCAGGAAGGTCAGGGTCGTGTCGCCCGTGTTCTCGATGTAGTGGCCCATGGCGAAGGGCACGTAGCCCACGTCGCCGGCCCGGTAGTCGAAGGTGCGGGCCTTCGATTCCGAGCCGAACACCGTCATCCGGCCCGTGCCGGAGAGGTAGTACTGCCACTCGTCGCTGGTGGGGTGCCAGTGCAGCTCGCGCAGGCCCCCGGGCTCGACCTCGACGAGGGCCGCCGCGATGGTGACCGAGGCCGGGAACACCGTGGAATCGGTGATGCGCACGCTGCCGCTCCGCGTGCGCAGGGGCTCCTGCGCCAGCATCCGGTGGCTGAAGGACGTCTGCACCGGCCCGGAGCCGGCCATCCTGTCGGCCGCGAGCGGGCCGGGCCTCGGGCCGGGGAAGATGTAGAGCTCCTTGTCGGGGAGATTGGCGAAGGCGCTCTCGGGCAGGCCGAAATTCTTGGCGAGCACGTCCCTGGGCGTGTGCGCCAGCCAGTCGGTCAGCAGGAAGGTGGAATCCTCCGAGAAGCCGCCGTCGTCGAACACCAGCAGGAACTCGCAGCCGTCGACGCCGTCGGCCGAGAGCCCCTGGATCGCGTGCGGGATGCCGCCCGGGAAGTACCAGAGGTCGCCTTCGCCGACGTCGTCCGCGAAGGTGCGCCCGTCCTGGTCGACCGCGGTGATCCGGGCCCGGCCCTTGATCATGTAGGCCCACTCGGATTCCTTGTGCCAGTGCATCTCGCGGACCGCGCCGGCCTTGAGGCGCATGTTGACGCCCGCCATCGCCTTCGAGACCGGCAGCTCGCGGATCGTGGCCTGGCGCGCCCAGCCGCCCGTCTCCAGCCGCATGTGGCTGTCCGCGAAGGACCATTTCAGGTTCGGCATCGTGCCGTGGTCGGTGGCGGGGGGCGCCCGGGTGAACGGCTCCTCGGCGGCCCGGGGCCGGTTCTGCGGGCCCAAGATGTCGGCGCCCTCGATGGCGCCCCCCGTGCCCGCGCGCTCGGGGGCGGCGGCGTGCGCCGCGGTCGCGGAGGCCGCCATCGCGCCCCCCGCGGCCGCGATGATGGCGCGCCTGGAGATCTCGGTCATCGCGTCTCGATCCTGATGGGCCGGAGCGCCGGAGCCGGGGGTTGCGGGCCCCGGAGCCCCGGATCCTGGTGTCTGTCCTGGTGTCTGGCAGGGTAACCGGACGGCAGAGGGGCGGATCCGCGAGCGCGCGCGATCGTGCAGTGCGGCATCTCGCCCGGAGGCCGCCCGGGCGCTATACTGGTTCGGTATCTTGAATGCAGGACGAGACGCGTGCCGGCCGGTACGGCCCAGCCGGCGACGGTTGCGCGGCGCGAGCCGAGGGCGAGAATGTCGGACCGGGACAGTTCAGCCGCAGGCGGGGCCGGCCGCCCCGCGTCCCACGGCCGCCTGTGGCTCGCCCTGCTGGCGCTGGCCGGGGCCGGGCTCCTGGGATACCGCCACTGGCCGGACCAGTCCCGGGCGGCGACCCCGCCGCCCGCTTCCGCCGCGAAGCCGCCGGGCGTCCGGGTCGCCCGGGTCTCCCGGACCGACGGCCCCCTGAGCCTGACCCAGACCGGCACCACCCAGGCCTTCGACACGGCGAGCCTCTACCCGCGGGCGACCGGCTACATCGTCGAGCGCAAGGTCGATATCGGCACGCACGTGAGGACGGGCGACCTGCTGTTCCGGATCAGCGCGCCCGACCTCGACCAGCAGCTCGTCCAGGCGCAGTCGCAGGTGCTGCAGCTCCAGGCGGCGCTGATCCAGGCGCGCGCGATGGTCGACCAGGCCGATGCCAACCGCCACCTCGCGGACGTGACCAACCGGCGGACCGCGACGCTCGCCGGCACCGGGGCCGAGACCCGGCAGAACGCCGACACGTCCCAGGCCGGGGTGCTGGCGCAGACCGCCAACGTCGACGCCGCCCGAGCCGCCGTGAAGGTCGCGGAGGCCAACATCGCCGCCCAGGAGGCGCAGGTCGCCCGCCTCAAGGTCCTGACCGGCTTCGAGGAGATCCGCGCGCCCTTCGACGGGGTGGTGACGACCCGCAACAACGACGTCGGCGACGCGGTCACGGCGGACACGAACACCGGCGCGCCGCTCCTGACCCTGGCGCGGGACGACGTGCTGCGCATGGCGGTGAACGTGCCGCTCTACGCCGCCGACGGCGTCCGCGCGGGGCTCGACGCCCGGATCACGGTGGCGCAGATCCCCGGGAAGGTCTTCCCCGGCACGGTCTCGCGCTCGTCGACGACGCTCCTCTCGGCCGCGCGCACGCTGATGACCCAGGTCGACATCCCCAACCCGGACGGCGCGCTGCGGGCGGGCCTCTACATCACCATCACCCTGGAGATCCCGCGGGTCGCCCCCGCCGTGACGGTGCCGAGCGACGCGCTGATCTTCGACCAGAACGGGACGCAGGTGGCGGTGGTCGAGACCGGGCCGGACGGCGGCGCGGTGGCGCGGATGCGCAAGGTCACGATCTTCCGCCAGACCCGCTCGGCCCTGGAGCTGCGCTCCGGCCTGTCCGGCGACGAGCGCGTCGTCGTGGGGCCGCCGGCCTCCCTGCGGGACGGCGACCGGATCGCGCCGCAGCCGGAGGGCCGGGCCGGGGCGTGACACGCGCGTTCCCCGCGCCGCCGGCCGGCGGGTGCGGCGACGCGCGATCCCGGCCCGTAGGCGCGGGGGCGCGGGAGGGCCGTCCGTCGAGCCCGCCCGGGTCCCCGCATCCCGATCCGCCGCCACGCATGTCGCGACGCCCGCTGCCACGCCGCCGCGACGGCGTTCCCCAGGGATCGCGCGGCTGGCCGGCGGCCTCCTTCGGGGCCCGGTCGGGGCGCGCTGAACGCCCTTCGGATCCCCCGCCGGTCCCTCTCCGGTCTCTCGCAGGTCTCTCGCAGGTCTCCGATCCGGGAACATCGGAGCCCCCGCCGAAGCCCCTGCGGGAACCCCCCGAAGGGCGTCCGTACGGGCGCCTCAGCCCGCCAGCCGCGCCCGCTCGTCGGTCCGCGCGAGGCGGGCCAGCAGGTACTCGACCTCGGCCTTGGCCCGGGCGGTCAGCGCCTGCGACGGCTTGCGCTGCGCGTCGGACGCGAAGATCCCCCGGCGCATGAACACGTACTTGCGCACCGCGAGGCCCAGCGGTCCCTGCTGCTGCTCGTAGCGGAGATAGGGCAGGTGGGCGTCGAACAGGTCGTGGGCGGCGTCGCGCTCGCCCGCCCGGCCGAGGCGGACCACGTCGACCAGCATCTCCGGGAAGGCGTAGCCGGTGTTGGCCCCGTCGGCGCCGCGCTCGGTCTCGAAGTCGAGGAACAGGCCGCCGTTGCCCACGAGGATCGAGATGTGGCGCATCGAGCCGTCCGCCTCGAAGCCGCGCAGGGTGGAGATCTTCTCCAGCCCCGGCCAGTCCTCGTGTTTGAGCATCACGCAGGAGGGATTCTCGGTGACGATCCGGCGGATCACGCCCGGGGTCATCTGCACCGAGAAGGTCAGGGGATAATCCTGCAGGACGAAGGGCACGTCCGGCCCGATCGCCTCGACCGCGTTGCGGTAGTAGCCGACCACCTGGTCGTCGGTGCGCAGCGTGTTGGGCGGGGCGATCATCACGCCGGCCGCGCCCATCTCCATCACCTCGCGGGCCAGCGCCCGCATGGCCGCGAAGCCCGGCGCCGTGACGCCGACGATCACGGGCAGCCGCGTGCGCCCGAGGACCCGCTTGGCGACGGCGAGGCCCTCGCCGTGGTCGAGCTTGCCGGCCTCGCCGAGCTGGCCGAGGATGGTCAGGCCGTCGACCCCGGCGGCGCCGAAGAAGTCGGTCATCCGGTCGAGGGAGGTCTCGTCGATCCGGCCGTCCGGGTGGAACGGCGTCGGGGCGATCGGGACGACGCCGCCGATGTCGCTGGTGAGGGGCATGCCGGTCTCCGCGCTGCTGCGGCGGCCGCCGGCCGCCGGGTGGCATGCCCCATACTAAAAAATCCCGCGCGGCGCGACGCGCCCGGGCCGGGATCGGACCCGGTCCGGCGCATGCGCTCCACCCGCTCGATCGGCCCGGCAGCTCAGCCGAGCAGCTTGTCGAGGGTGATCGGCATCTCGCGCACCCGCACGCCGGTGGCGTGCCAGACCGCGTTGGCGATGGCCCCCACCGTGCCGGTGATGCCGATCTCGCCGACGCCCTTCACGCCGAGCGCGTTCACCACCGCGTCGTCCTCGTGGACGAGGATCGCCTCCAGGGCGGGCACGTCGGCGTTCACCGGCACGTGGTACTCGGCGAGGTTGTCGTTGAGGAACCGGCCGGTGCGCGGGTCCATCTCGGCCCGCTCGTGCAGGGCGAAGGACAGGCCCCAGATCATCCCGCCGTAATACTGGCTTTGGACGAGGCGCGGGTTGATCACCCGGCCGGCCGCGAAGGCGCCGGTGAGGCGGCTCACCCGGATCTGGCCGAGGTCGGGATCGACCTTCACCTCGGCGAAGACCGCCCCGTGGGCGTGCATGGCGTAGGAGGCCTGCGCGGCCGGATCGGCGCCGGCCTTGCCCCGGCCCTCGATGCTCGACCGGCCGGCCCGCCTGAGGATATCCGTGACCGACTCGCCCCGGCCCGGGTCGTCGCGCCGGGTCAGCCGGCCGTCGGCGGCGGTCACGCCGGCATTGCCGGCGCCGTAGAGCGGGGAGGCGGGATCGTTGGTGGCCAGCTCCGCGAGCTGGCGGATCACGTCGCCGGCGGCCGCGTGGATCGCGCCGCCCGCCGTGGCGGTGTGGCCGGAGCCGCCCGCGATCCCGGCATTCGGCAGGTCGGAGGAGCCCATCCGGAAGGTGAGGGCGTCCATCCCGATTCCGAGCCCGTCGGCGGCGATCTGGGCGAGCGCCGTCCAGGCGCCCTGGCCCATGTCGATCGCCCCGAGCTCCACCGTGCCGGTGCCGTCGGCGCGGATCTCGGCCCGGGCCATCCCCTCGAAGATCAGCGCCGGGAAGGTGGCGGTGCCCATGCCGGTGCCGACCAGGAACCCGTCCCGGTCCCGCGTCTGGCGGGGCTGGACCGGCCGCCCGGCCCAGCCGAAGGCCTCGGCGCCGCGGCGGTAGCACTCCCGCAGGGCCTTGGAGGAGAACGGCTTGCCGGTGAGCGGCTCGACCTCGGCGTAGTTGGCGAGCCGGAACTCCAGCGGGTCCATGCCGAGCGCGAAGGCCATCTCGTCGAGCGCGCTCTCCAGGGCGACGCTGCCGGAGGCTTCGCCCGGCGCCCGCATGAACAGCGGCGTGCCGGTGTCGAGGCGCACCGCCTCGTGCCGGATGGCGATGGCCGGGCTCGCGTAGAGGGTGCTGGTCGCCCGGCCGGCCGGCTCGAAGAAGTCGTCGAAGCTCGACGACGCGGTGCGGATGTGGTGGTCGAGGGCCGTGAGCTTGCCGGCGGCGTCGGCGCCGAGCCGGATCGTCTGCCGGGTCGGGCCGCGATGGCCCATCGGGCCGTACATCTGGGTCCGGGTCGGCACCAGCTTCACCGGCCGGCCCACGAGCTTGGCCGCCATGCAGGCGAGCACCTGCGGGCCGGCGGGCACGCCCTTCGAGCCGAAGCCGCCGCCGAGATAGGGGCTGTCGATGTGGATGTCGTCGGGGCGGATGCCGAACAGGCCGGCGAGCCGCCCCTGCGACATGGCGAGCGCCTGGGTCGGCATGAGCAGCGTCAGCCGGTCCCCCTCCCAGCTGGCCACCGCCGCGTGCGGCTCCATGGCGTTGTGGTACTGGGCCGGCGTCTCGTAGGTGGCGGCGATCGTCTCGGACGCGGCCGCGAGCCCGGCCTCGACGTCGCCCTCGGACTGCACCGGCGGGGCGCCGACGCCGACCGAATCCGGCGTGAAGGGCTCGCCGGAATCGAGGCCGATCCGCGGCGTCTCGGCCGCGTAGGTCGGGGCGAGCAGCCGGGCGCCCTCGGTCGCCGCCTCCAGGGTCTCGGCGATCACCACGGCGATCGGCTGGTTGGCGTAGCGGACGCGGTCGTTCTGGAGGAGGTCGAGGCGGAACGTGAACGGCCCGTCCTTGGCGTCCGGGTCCTTGGCGAGCGCCGGGGCGTGCCCCGGCCGCATCACCGCGACCACGCCGGGATGGGCCTCGGCGGCGGCCACGTCGAGGCCGGTGACGCGGCCCTTCGCGATCCGGGCGACGCAGAGCGCCGCGTGGAGGGTGCCGGGGGGCAGGTTGTCGGCGGTGAAGCGGGCTTGGCCCGTCACCTTGAGGGGGCCGTCGCGCCGGGTCAGCGGCTGGCCGATGCTGGAGCCGTGCCGGACCGTGCCGGCGGGATGAGGGCTGGGCGTGGAGGTCGCGGTCATGCGGGTCTCCTCAGACGATGCCGAACGGGGAGGCGGGGAGCGCCGGGATCCGGGCGGGCGTCCCGGCGGCGGCCTGGGTCAGGGCGCGGACCGCCACCCGCCGGGCGAGCTCGATCTTGAAGGCGTTGGCCGCGCCGGTGGGCTCGGCGCCGGCGAGGGCGGCGTCGGCGGCCTTCGCGTAGGCCTCGGGGGAGGGCGCCTGTCCGGCGAGCGCCGCCTCGGCCTCCGCCACCCGCCAGGGCTTGAGCGCCAGCCCGCCAAGGGCGAGCCGCGCCCGGCCGATCCGGCCTCCCTCGAGGGTCAGGGCGGCGGCCGCCGACACCACCGCGAAGGCGTAGGAGGTGCGGTCGCGGACCTTGAGGTAGCGGGCATGGGCTCGGAAGTCGGCGGCCTCCGGGGGCAGCCGCAGGGCGGTGATCAGCTCGCCGGGCCGCAGGTCGGTCTCCCGCTCCGGATGGTCGCCGGGCAGGCGGTGGAAATCCGTGAGGGGCACCGCCCGGTCGCCGTCCGGCCCGGCGATCTCCACCACCGCGTCGAACGCGGCGAGCGGCACGCAGAAATCGGACGGGTGTGTGGCGATGCAGTGCGCGCTCCAGCCCTGGACCGCGTGGATCCGGGTGGCGTGCCCCAGGGCCGCGCAGCCGGAGCCGGGGGCGCGCTTGTTGCAGGGCGAGACCGCGTCGGTGAAGTACGGGCAGCGGGTGCGCTGCATCAGGTTGCCGCCGACTGTGGCGGCGTTGCGCAGCTGCGCCGAGGCGCCCGCCAGCAGGGCCTCGGCCACCATCGGGTAGTCCTTGGCGAAGGCGGGGTCGTGGGCGAGGTCGCTGTTGCGCACCAGGGCGCCGACCCGGGTGGTGCCGTCCGGCAGCCGCTCGATGGCCGAGAGGCCGGGCAGGCGGGTGATGTCGACCACCCGCTCCGGGGTGGCGACGCCGCCCTTCATCAGGTCGACGAGGTTGGTGCCGGCCGCGAGGTAGGCGGTGCCCGGATGCTGCCCGGCCGCCACGGCCTCCGGCACGCTCGCGGGGCGGATGTAGTCGAAGCGCCTCACGCCGCGTCCTCCCGCTGCTCGGTCGCCCGGCCGGCCGCGTCCTGAACGGCCTCCAGGATGCCCGCATAGGCGCCGCAGCGGCAGAGATTGCCGCTCATCCCCTCGCGGATGCGTTCGGGATCGGTGCCGGCCTGGCCCTCGCGGATCAGGCCGACCGCGCTCATGATCTGGCCGGGGGTGCAGAAGCCGCACTGGAAGCCGTCATGGGCGATGAAGGCCGCCTGGACGGGATGGAGCCGGTCGCCCTCGGCGAGCCCCTCGATGGTCAGGATCTCGGCCCCGTCGAGGCTCGCGGCCAGCGTCAGGCAGGCATTGATCCGGCGCCCGTCCACCAGCACCGTGCAGGCGCCGCACTGGCCGCGGTCGCAGCCCTTCTTGGCGCCGGTCAGGCCGAGGCGCTCGCGCAGGAGGTCGAGGAGGGTGACGCGCGGATCGTCGAGGGCGATCTCGCGCGGCTGCCCGTTCAGGGTGAGCCTGAGGGGAATGGTCATGGCGGTCCCGGCTTGCAAAGGCTGGAACCGTTACAGATAGCCGCCGCCCGGCCCGCGGCGAGACGTCGAGCGGGCGGCGATGTGCGCAAGCTCACGATCTCGGCAGGTTGCGCGGTTATGCAGACTTGACCGTGACCTCCGAGGTCGACTTCAGCACCGTCCTGCCCGTGGCGGTCTTGATCTCCAGGGCCGGCTCCGCCTTCGAGGCCTCACGCTTCACGGTGCTGCCCTTGATGGTCTTCTCGACGTCCTGGGTGTGGACCTTGGTCACCGAGCCCTCGACGGTGCCCGTCCCCCATTTGTAGGTGACATCGTCCCCGGTCTTCACCTTCGCCTTGGCGGCCATCCGATCCTCCTGCGCTGCGTGCGGGGACAAGCAGGTCGGAACGGGGCCGTTCCCGGGTGTCCACGGCCAGGTGGCCGCAGGGCCGCCACCCGCGCCTCGACCGTCGCCGGCGCGGTCTCGCCCAGGCCGATGGCGGCGCCGGGAAATCCGCGGGGGTGCGACGACGGGTGCGACCCGCCCGGCGGCCCGGCATCGCGCCGGCCCCGCCTTCCTGCTAGTCTCACCGCTCCCATGACCGACCAGACCGACTCGACCGCAGTGGAACCCAGCCCCGAGGCAGCCCGCGGGCCGGCGCCCCCCGATCTCGACTATCGCCTGCGCCAGCAGGTGATCCTGTCGGAATTCGGCGTGGAGGCCCTGCGCGGCACCGATGTCGACCACCTGCTGCAGCGGGCCGCGGAGCTGTGCGCGGAGGGCATGAACGCCGAGTTCTGCAAGGCCCTGGAGTACCGGCGGGGCGCGGACACGCTGCTGGTGCGGGCCGGCGTCGGCTGGGGCCCGGACGTGATCGGCAAGGCCCGGGTCGGGGCCGACCTCGCCTCCCCGGCGGGCTTCGCCCTCAAGACCGGCCGGCCGGTGATCTCGAACCACCTCGCCGACGAGACCCGCTTCCGCACGCCGCAGCTCATGGCCGACCACGGCATCCGCCGGGCGATCAACGTGCTGATCCAGAACCGGGACGGCGCCTTCGGGGTGCTGGAGGTGGACGACACCCGCGAGGGCGTGTTCGCGGAGGCCGACATCGCCTTCATGCAGGGCTTCGCCAACCTGCTCGGCGGTGCCATCGAGCGCCAGCGCACCGAGAGCCTGCTCCGCGCGGCGCTCGCCCGCCAGGACCTGCTGGCCCGCGAGATGAGCCACCGGGTCAAGAACAGCCTCGCCATCGTGGCGAGCCTGCTGGCCCTCCAGGCCCGCGCCGCCGAGGCCGAGCCCGCCGTGCAGGCGGCCCTGACGGACGCGCGCAGCCGCGTCGAGGCGATCGCGGGCGTCCACGACCAGCTCTGGCGGCAAGGCGACAAGGACGGCGACAAGGATGGGGGCGAGGACGGGCAGGGGGTGCCCGGCGAACTCGATCTCGCGCCCTTCCTGGAGAAGCTGGTGGCCAACCTCGCCAGCGGCGTGCCGGGCCAGCGGCTCGCCTGCACGGCCTGCCCGCAGCGGATCTCGGCCGACCGGGCCATCCCGATCGGGCTCCTGGTCAACGAGCTCGTCACCAACGCCCTCAAGTATGCCTACCCGCCCGGGACCCACCCGGAGGGCGGCGAGATCCGGGTCCGGGCCGAGCGCCAGCACGACACCCTCGTGGTCGAGGTGGCCGATGACGGGATCGGGCTGCCCGCGGGGTTCGAGATCGGGCGCGCCTCGAAGAGCCTCGGCATGCGGGTCGTCGGCAGCCTCATGCGCCAGCTCGGCGGCAGCCTGACGATCCCGGATCGGGGGAAGGGGACCTGCTTCCGGCTGGCCGTGCCGATGACCGGGTGAGCGCCCGCCGGGTGCGCCCATTCCGGGGGCGACGGGCGCCGGCGATGGCCGGCGCGGTCGCGGCTCCCGGGCGCGGCTCCCGGGCGCGAGGCCCGCACGAGCGCGCCGCCGAGGCCGGCTCGGCGCAGGCGCGCATCCCGCACAGCCCGCGCATCCGGGCCCGGGGCTGGACAAATGCCCCGCGCCGTCGCGATCTGCGTCCGACGGCCCCGGCGAGATAGAGCGGATGCAGTGAGCGGGATCAGGGATGCGGCGGCGATCCTCGCCGAGCGGCTCCACGCCTTCCGGAGCCTGGGCGACAATTGCGAGTTCGGGTTCGTGCAGCGCTACGGCGGCGTCGAGCCCTCCGGCCTGCTGCGCTTCTCCTACACGCCGCTGGAGGACCTGATCCGCGGCCTGCGCTGCGGCTTCTCGGATTTCGGCGTGCCGGGCGACCTGCGGCTCTCGGTGAGCGCGGGCGGCACCTATTACTGCCACAGCGTCGCCTACAACATCTGGGCCAATACCGGGCACTCGGCCGGCTCGATCGCCCCGGAGGCGCTGCTGGAGCGGGAATACGGCCGCCTCGCCCATCTCAAGGGCAAGTTCCTCGAGGACCTCGCCGACGGCACGAAGATCCTGGTGCGCAAGACCGGCCGCGACGACCCCGAATCCGATTTCGCGCGGCTGGCCGAGGCGGTCTGGGCGCACGGCCCCTCGACGCTGCTGCGCGTGACCGAGGCCGGGCCGGGCTGGGTTCCGGAGCCGGCCCGGCGCGTCGCCGACCGCCTGATCGCCGGGACGGTCCGCCGGTTCGCCCCGGCGGAGCAGGCCTGGGAGGTCGATCTGGAGCCCTGGATGCACCTCGTGGACGGCGCCTACGCGCTGGCGCGGGGCGCGGCGCCGGCCCGCCTGGACGCCGACGCCTTCCCGGAGGTGCTGCCGCTGCCGGGCCGCCTGCGCCGCCACGTCGGCCGGCACCGGGAACCGGCGCTCAGCGCCTACACGCGGGCGGTCGACCCGGCCGCCGTCCGGGGCGACGCGGTCCACGTGTTCTCGAGCTGGGTCTGGATCCCGGAGGACTTCGCCGGGACGCGGATCTTCGCGGCGGCCGGCTACGCGCGGCTGGGCTGGCGCGACGCCGACCTGTCCCGGCGCGGCTGCTGGCAGCGCGTCTGGGCCGCGGGCCGGCTGCGGCCCGAGGCGGCGCGCGAGCCCGTCGGCCTCGGCATGATCGGCACGCGCCGGGACGCCTTCTGGTCGGTCGGGGCGCGCTTCGCCGAGGGGCCGATCCCGGGGGAGGGGCCCGCGCCGGCGCTGCGGATGCCCCCCGCCCGGTTCCCGGGCCGCGACCTCCTCGGCCGGCTGGTGCCGCGGTTCGCGTGACCGCGCCGGGCCCTCACGGGTGCTTGTGGATCGGATCGACCCAGTAGACGGTCTCGGGCGCCTCGGCGGCCGCGACGTCGGGCAGGTTGACCACCACGGCCTCGTTGTCGGAGCGCACCAGCACGCAGTGCAGGGGCTCGTCGGTCGAGGCGTTGATCTCCTGGTGCGGCACGAAGGGCGGCACGAAGATGAAGTCGCCGGGCCCCGCCTCCGCGACGTATTCGAGCCGCTCGCCCCAGCGCATCCGGGCGCGGCCCGAGACCACGTAGATCACGCTCTCCAGGTCGCCGTGATGGTGCACGCCGGTCTTGGCGTCGGGCTGAATCGCCACCGTGCCGGCCCAGATCTTCTGGGCGCCGACCCGGGCGGCGTTGATCGCCGCCTGCCGGAACATGCCGGGCGTCTGCGCGGTGTTGGCGTCGAGCCGGTCGCCCGGGATCACCCGCACGCCGTCGTGCTTCCAGCGCTCCGCGGCGCCGGACGGGGGGCTGTACGGGTGCGCGTCCCCGTGCGCGTGCCCATGCGCGTGGGTGTGATGATCGTCGCCGCTGTCGTGCATGTCGGGTCCTCCGGCGCCATCATGACACGCCGCCGCCGGTTTGCGAGACGCCCGTCCGGGCCCTGACCCCGGCGGGACGATGATTCGCGCCGCGAAGACGAGCGACAGTGTAGATCTCGCCCGTTTTGGACAAATGGCAGAACACGGTCCTGTATCCGTCGGAACATCGAAGGCTCCGTTTCCTTGAGGGAGGCCCCGGCGGTCAGTAAGACCGGTCGGGCATCTCCCGCGAACAGGCCATCGAACCGTCCATGACCGCCCCGTCCCGCCGCACTCTCCTGGCTGGTGCCTTGGCCGGATCCCTGATCCTCGCCGCCGAGGGGCGGGCGCGCGCGGCCGGACAGGCCCTGCGCGTCGTGGCGTCGTCGGTCCCGCACGCGGAGATCCTGCACTTCGTCAGCGAGACGCTGGCGCCCGACGTGCCGCTCCAGGTCATCGAGATCAGCGGCGACCTGCGGCCGAACGCGCTCCTGCGCGACGGCGATGCCGACGCCAACTTCTTCCAGCACGTGCCCTTCCTCCGGGCCGAGGAGGCCGCGATGGGCACGCGCTTCGCGGTCGTGGCGACGGTGCATGTCGAGCCCCTCGGGCTCTACAGCCGCCGCGCCAGGGCCCTCGCCGACCTGCCGAAGGGCGGCACCATCGCCCTCCCGAACAACGTGACCAACGCGAGCCGGAGCCTGACGCTGCTCCAGGAGAACGGGCTGATCCGCCTGCGGCCGGGCGGGGCCGGGATCTTCGCCAGCACCGACGACATCGCCGAGAACCCGAAGGGATTCCGCTTCGTCGAGATCGCGCCGCCGCAGCTGCCGCGCGCCCTCGACGACGTGGCGCTCGCGGTGATCAACGGCAACTACGCCCTGGAGGCGGGCCTCGAACCCGCCCGGGACGCCCTGGCGCTGGAGCGCGCGGAGGGCAACCCCTACGCGAACGTCCTCGTCACCACGCAGGCGCTGGCCGGCGACCCCCGCATCCAGCGGCTGGCCGCGCTCCTGACCTCGGCCGAGGTCGCGGATTTCATCCGGACGCGCTACCGCGGCTCCGTGGTTCCGGTGCGGGCTTAACCCGGACGGGAACCGATCGGCAGCCCCGTTCTTGCCTAGCGGGCCGCCCGGGAAGGCGCCCGTCGCGGGGTCCGATGCCCGATTCCTTACCCGACTCCTCACGCGAGTCCTCGTCCGTTTCCCGGCCCGACCGCCGGTCCCTTCTCCTCACCCTGGGCACGACCTCGGCGTTCCTGGCGGCCCGGGGCGCGGCCGCCATCGGGGCGCCGGAGCGGATCCCGCTCTGGCCGGGGGAGCCGCCGGGCGGCGGCGGTCCGCAGGGGCCCCTCGTCCGCGACGACAGCGGCGCGGTGACGAACGTCGCCCTGCCGGTGCTGGAGGTCTACGCCCCCGAGAATCCGACCGGCGTGGCGGTCCTCGTGGCCGGCGGCGGCGGCTATGCCCGGATCGGGATGGTCAAGGAGGCCCTGCCCGCCGCGCTCTGGCTCGCCGCGCAGGGCATCACGGCCTTCGTGCTGACCTACCGCCTGCCGCGCGAGGGCTGGACGGCGGGGGCCCTGGCGCCGCTTCAGGACGGGCAGCGGGCCCTGCGCCTGATCCGCGCCGGGGCCGCGCGCTTCCGGATCGACCCGGCCCGCCTCGGGGTGCTCGGCTTCTCCGCCGGCGGCCATCTCTGCGGGATGCTCGCCGCGCGTGCCGCCTTCCGGGCCTACGACCCGGTCGATGCCGCCGACGACCTCTCGGCCCGGCCCGACTTCGCGACGCTGATCTACCCGGTGGTGAGCCTGGAACCGCCCTACGACCGCACGACCACCCGGCGCGTCCTCGTCGGCGAGGCCCCGAGCCCGGAGGCGAGCCGGGACTGGTCGCTCCACACCCACATCCGGTCCGGCTGCCCCACGCTGTTCCTGGTGCAGGCCGACGACGATCCCGTCATCAGCCCCGAGCACAGCCGCGTGCTCGACGCGGCCTGCCGCGCCGCGGGGGTGCCGGTGGAGTACCACCGCTTCGCCGTCGGCGGCCACGGCTTCGGGATCGGCCGCTCGGAGGCACCGGTCGCCCTCTGGCCCCGGCTCTGCCGGCTGTGGCTGACCAGCGTCGCGGTGATGCGCTGAGCCGGCGCCCCGGGAGCGTCGTCCGCGCCTCCAGATCGCGGATGGATCCCGGGCGACGCCCGATCGGTCGCCCCGCACGGGGCGGGGCCCGCACCGCGCCCGTGACGGACGCTGACCGAACGATCCGCCCGGCGGTCCGCGCAGCCGCGGGCCCTCGAGCCGGCCTGGGGGCCCGGCCGGGAGGGCAGGGGGCCGCCCGATCCCGGCGGCGATCCGGCCTGAACGGCCCGGCCCCTGATCCGGCCGGCCGCGCGGCGAGACGGCCCGGGAGAGCGGGTCGTCCCGGTCTGGCGCCGTCCCGGATCGCGGCGCCGCCCCGCCGCGGGGAGGGGCGTGCGCGGCCCAATCCGTCCCTCAGCGTCGGTCGACGCCGCGCTTCCGGCGCCCCTCCTCCGGGCCGGGCCACACCCGATCGGGTCGACAGGCCACGTCACCATCCCGGGCTGAGAGCCCCGAGGGACGGCGCCAGGACCCGCACGGCCGGCCGGAGGTCTTCCTCGAACGCTCCTTCGAGAGCTCCTTCGAGAGCTCCTTCGAGAGTTCCTTGGAACCCTCCGCTGCGCTCCGCCGCCTCAGGGTGAGGGCGTTGGATCTGCCGGCCGGCTTCGCTCCGCCCGAAGGGACAATCCGTGCCGCCCGCGGGCAGGGGGCCCCGACCGCCCTCGCCCGACCGGGCTCGGGGGTTCGGGATGATCCATGGCGAATGTCCGGACATGGCGAGCGTCCCGACCATAGCGAGCGTCGGGACCGGCATGGGGCGGTCCTGCCGAACCTTCGGTATCCGGGCTGCCAGGGATCTGCGCTGCCAGGGGATCTGCGCCGGACGGCGGACGGCGGACCCTGGGCGTCGTGCGCCGCCTGTCCGGGCATGCGGCGTGAAACCGCCGGAGGGTCTCGCGGACCTTCGCGGGAGCCGCGCCCGCCGGGCCTCCGGCGGGGAGGGGCCTCGGACCGCCCTCGCCCGATCCCGGTCCGCAGGCCATCTGCTGCCAGCCGCTTCACCGCCACCGATGCGCCGCGGGCCCGGACGACGCCGCGGCGGAAGGAGGCGACGGAGCCCACCACGCCGGAGCCCGGGACGGGTTCGCCGCGCTCGCAGGTCCGGACATGCCGAGGCGCCTCAGCCGTAAGGTACGAGGAGCCCGACCAGTGGTCGCCCGGTGGCGTCCTGGGTTGGCGTCTGGGTGATGTCCTGGGTGATGTCCCGGGTGACGTCCTGCATCCACGGCGGAACGTGGCGTCGGAGGCGATCCCCGGCCGCCGCGATCCCTCAGCTCAACCGCCCTTCGACCTGCCAACAGAGTTCGCATAAGATATATTATGGAACATGAGCGGCGATCCGGCCGGGCGAGGGGGGTTCGGCATGCCCCGGGGCGGCCTCTCCGAGGATGGCCCGTGTCACAGGATCGGGACGGATCCCGGCCGGCTGGCCGCACTTGATCCACCGGCGCGGCACGGGTCGGCGCTCGCAGATCCCTGGCAGCGCAGATCCCTGGCAGATGGCCTGCGGACCGGGATCGGGCGAGGGCGGTCCGAGGCCCCTCCCCGCGGGAGGCCCGGCGGGCGAGTTCCCCGCGAAGGTCCGCGAGACCCTCCGGCGGTTTCACGCCGCATGCCCGGACAGGCGGCGCACGTCGCCCAGGGTCCGCCCGTCCGCCGTCCGGCAGGCGATCTGATCGGACAGCCGGCCCGGCCGGATCCGGATGGCCGCCGGCCGGCTCAGGGCGTCGGCCCCCTCCAGGAACCCGGCGGTGCTCATCGGGGCGTCCCGGCCGCCCCCGAGTCCGCGCCACCACGACACGGCCTTCTCCCGCTCGTAGCCGCGGCCCTCGGGCCGCAGGCGCACGCGCCACGCCGCCTCGGTGGCGCCGTCCCGCCAGCCGAGCACGAGGTCGAGCCCGTCCGGCGCGGGCTCCAGGGTGAGGGCCGTCACCGGGTGCCAGGGCGCGTCCGGGGATGCCGCCCCGGGGGCAGGGCCGGCCGGCTCGGGATCGGGGCCGGGATCGGGGCTTCCGGGATCGGCCGAGAGGATCGCCAGCGCGTCGTCGGCCGCGGCCTCGTGCGGGGCCTCCGCGTCCCCTTCCGGCTCGGTCCAGCAGGCCTCGCAGGTGGAGGCGTTCAGCGCGATCAGGGCGCCGCAGCCCGGGCAGGGCTTGGCGCGCGAGGCCCCTGCCCCGCCCAGGCCCTGGGTGGCGCTCCGGACCGTCACGGCGTCCACCGGGCCGTGCATCCGCACCAGCCCGGCATAGTCGAGGATCAGCGCGTCGGCCTTATCGGGGGCGCAGCGCAGCGCCCGGCCGACCTGCTGCACGTAGAGACCGGTGCTGCGGGTCGGGCGCAGCAGCGCCACGAGGTCGACCTCGGGCACGTTGAAGCCGGTCCCGAGCACGCCGACCGAGGTCAGGCAGCGGATCTGTCCGGCCCGGAACGCCGCCACGATCCGGTCGCGCTCCCGGCGCGGGGTCTCGCCCGAGACGCTCTCGCAGGCATACCCTTCCGCCCGCACGGCGTCGCGCACGGCGTCCGCGTGGGCGAGGCCGGCGCAGAAGGCGAGCCAGGCCCGGCGGGAGCGGCCGTACTCCGCGAGTTCCGCCACCGCCGCGCGGGTGATCCAGTCGCGGTTGACCGCCGCCTCCAGCTCCCCCGGGATGTAGTCGCCCCCGCGCCGGCCGACGCCCGAGACGTCGAGCTGGGTCAGCGTCGCCTTGGAGACGAGGGGGGCCAGGAAGCCCCGCCGGATCAGCGTGAACGTGTCGGCCTCGTAGGCGATGCCGGAGAACAGCCGGTGCGCCCCGTCGTCGAGGCGGCCCGAATCGAGCCGGTACGGGGTGGCGGTGAAGCCCGCCACGCGCAGCCCGGGGGTCCGCGCCCGCAGGCCCGCCAGGAACCGGCCGTAGCGGGTGTCGGCGGCGCGGGGGATCAGGTGGGCCTCGTCGACGATCACGAGGTCGCGCGGCCCGACCGCGTCGAGCCGGTCGGCCACCGACTGGATGCCGCAGACCAGCACCTGCGCGCCGGCCTCCCGCCGCCCGAGCCCGGCCGAGAAGATCCCGGCCGGCGCCTCCGGCCAGGCGCGGGTCAGCTCCGAGAAGTTCTGGGCGACCAGCTCGCGGCTGTGGGTGACGATCGCCACCCGGGCGAGGGGGTTTTCCGCCAGGGTCTCCCGGGCGAGGGCCGCGATCACGAGCGCCTTGCCGGCGCCGGTGGGCAGCACGATCAGGTGGCCGGGCGCCGCCGCGTCCGCCCCGCCCCGCGCCCAGGCGGCCGAGAGGGCGTCGAGGCTGGCGCGCTGGTAGTCCCGCAGGCGCAGCATGGCGGCTCTCTAGCGGGGTCCGTCCCCGCTGTCCGTTGCGGCGCGGTCACGGCGCAGCAGGTAGATGTCCATGATCCAGCCGTGCCGGGCCCGCGCCTCCGCCCGGACCCGCCGGATCGCGTCGCCCACTTCGCCCAGCCGGCCGGAGACCAGGATCTCGTCCGGGCCGCCGAGATAGGCGCCCCAGTAGATCGTCAGGTCCGGGTCGAGATGGCCAAAGGCCGGGTCGCCGTCGAGCATCACCACGACGCTGTCGGCCTCCGCCGGCCAGCCTGCGGCGAGGCGGCGACCGGTGGTGATCAGCACCGACCCGCCGATGCCGTTCAGCGGCACGCCGTGGCGGGCGGCGAGCACCTGCACGCTCGACAGGCCGGGGATCACCGCGCGGGTGAATCCCACGCGCCCGCGCGCGTCGATCCGGTCGAGGATGCGCAGGATGCTGTCGTAGAGGGCCGGATCCCCCCAGGCCAGGATCGCCCCCACCTCCCCGGCCCCGAGATGGTCCGCGAAGGCCGCCTCCAGCCGCTCGGCCCGGGCCGCGTGCCACGCCACGACGGTCCCGCCGTAATCGGCCGGGCGGCGCGGCCGGGGCGGATCCTCGACCGTGACGACCCGGTGGGGCTTGGCGATGTGGGCCGCGCAGATCCGGCGGCGGATCTCCACGAGGTCGGCGGTCTCGGCGCGCTTGTCGAGGACGAACACCGCGTCGACGTCGGCGAGCGCCCGCACCGCCTGGAGGGTCAGGTGCTCGGGATCGCCCGTGCCGATGCCGATGACCCGGATCTGCCTGTCCTGCATGCGTGGCGGTCCTCCGCCGGGGCGGGGGAGGGCCGGCGCCGGCCTCCCCTACAAGCGCGCGTCGGCTTTGGCGAGGATCGCCCGGGCGATGGTCAGGTCCTGCAGGGCGATGCCGGAGGAGTCGAACACGGTGATCCGGTCGGGATCGGTCCGGGCCCCCTCCCCGCTCCGCAGCACGTCGCCGAGCGCCGTGAGGCCCGCCTGAGCCTGCGCGGAGGCGTGCTGGAACTCGCCGATGGTGCGCGACTGCTCCGGCAGGTCGCAGAACAGGGCCGCCCGCTCCAGCAGGGCGGGGGGCAATTCCTGCTTGCCCTTCGCGTCCGCCCCCATGGCGGCGACGTGCGTGCCCGGCCGGACCCACTCGGCCTCGAACAGCGGCGCGCGGGCGGGCGTGGCCGTGACGATCACGTCGGCGGCCGCACAGGCCTCCCGGGGGGCGGCCGACCGCACGGCGATCCCCGAGGTCCCCTGCCCCGCCAGGCGCTCGGCGAACCCCGCGACCTTGGCGGCGTCCCGGGCGACCACCAGCACCGTCTTGATCGGTAGGATCCGGGCGAGCGCCGCGCACTCGAACGCGGCCTGGTTCCCGGCCCCGAACACGGCGAGCACCGTCGAATCCGGCCGGGCGAGGACGCTCGCCGCCACCGCGTCGGCGGCGGCGGTCCGGTAGGCGTTGACGCGGCCCGCCTCGATCACCGTGTCGATCCGGCCGACCGCCTGGTCGAACAGCAGGATCACGGAATTGTGCCGGGGCAGGCCCCGGTCGGGGTTGCCGGGCCAGAACGAGCCGACCTTCAGGCCGGCATAGGTCGCCGTGGAGCCCGACTTGATCGAGAACCGGTTGGCCGGCTCCGAGCCGTGCCCGAGCACCGCCGGGAACAGGGTGGTGCCGGGGGCGACGGCCGCGATCAGCGCCTCCCGGGC
This sequence comes from Methylobacterium sp. E-046, assembly GCF_022829625.1. Lineage (NCBI taxonomy): Bacteria > Pseudomonadati > Pseudomonadota > Alphaproteobacteria > Hyphomicrobiales > Methylobacteriaceae > Methylobacterium > Methylobacterium sp. E-046. The sequence goes on from NZ_JAKSYP010000270.1 coordinate 29,052, forward strand.
CGCCGCGAACGCCATGGCGTGGTCGACCAGGGCGGCGGACTCCTCTTCCGAGATGAAGCGCATGGTGTGAAGACCTCCAAAGTCATGGGTTCAAAAGGTCTTGGACCTTTTGCGGGTGCAGGGCGGCGCCCTGCTTTCGGACCAAGCCCGATGTCGGGGCGCCGCCCCGACACCCCGCCGAAGGGCCTCGGCCCTTTGGAATCCCGTTACAACGTCATGCCGCGGGCGGTGACCGGCCAGACGGCCTCGACCCGGCCGTTCCGCACGCCCACGTACCAGTCGTAGACGTTGACCGTCGGGTCGCAATGGCCGGGGATCAGCTTCAGGCGCTCGTTGAGCCTCAGCACGTTGCCGGGATCGCTGATCACCCCGTGCTCGTCCGAGCACTTGATGTACGCGACATCCTCCCGGCCGAACACCACCGGCAGGCCGCTGTCGATGCTCTGCGCCTTCAAGCCGGCATCGCAGATCGCGACATCGGCCTTCGCCTTGCTCATGATCGCCGTGACGATGAACAGGCTGTTCTCGAATTCCGCGATCGGCTGCCCGTCGGCGTCCTTCACCCGCTGGTAATCCGCGTCCATGAAGACGTAGGAGCCGCATTGCAGCTCGTTGTAGACGCCGCTGCCGCCCTCCAGGGCGAAGCTGCCGGTGCCGGCGCCCGCGACGATGTCGCAGCTCAGGCCCTCGGCCTTCAGCAGGTCCACGGTGCGCCGCGTCTCGTCGATCGCCGTCTGGATCAGGGCCTTCCGTTCGTCGTAGTCGCGCACGTGCTGGGCCTTGCCCTGGTAGGCCTGCAGACCGGCGAAGGCGAGGCCCGGCGCCGCCGCGATCCGCTGCGCGATCGCCACCGCGGGCTCCCCCGGGGCGACGCCGCAGCGGCCGGCGCCGACGTCGATCTCGACCAGGCACTCGAGGGTGACCCCGTACTTGACGGCCGCCGCCGACAGGTCGTCGACGTTGCCGAGGTCGTCGACGCAGACCAGCACCCGCGCCCGCGTGGCGAGGGCCGCCAGGCGCTCGATCTTCTGAGGCGCGACCACTTGGTTGGAGACCAGAACGTCGCGAATGCCGGCATTCACCAGCGCCTCGGCCTCGCTGACCTTCTGGCAGCAGACGCCGCAGGCGCCGCCGCGCTCGATCTGCACCACCGCGATGTCGGAGGATTTGTGCGTCTTGGCGTGTGCCCGGTGGCGCAGGCCGTGCGCCTTCATGAAGCTGCCGAGCTTCTCCACGTTGCGCTCGAACGCGTCGAGATCGACCATGAGGCAGGGGGTGTCGACCTCCTCGACCGGCATGCCGACGCGGGCGGGAATGTTGTTGCGCATGGAGTGTCTCCTCGGGATCGGGTCAGCGGGTTGGCGTCACGGGGTGGGACCCAGAAGCTCGGCGATGCGCGGCGTCGCCTTGATGCCGGTGCCGGTGAGGACCACCACGGTGGTCTCCTCCGGCCGGATCGCGCCGCGCGCGGTGAGGTCGGTGAGCGCGGCCGCGGCCATCGCGCAGGTCGGCTCGACGTAGAGGCCCGATCGGGCGAGCTCCATCAGGGCCGTCTCGATCGCCGGCTCGGAGACCGCCACGGTGCCGCCGCCGGACCGGCGGAGCGCCGCCAGCACCTCACGGCCGCGCACCGGCTGCGCGATCGAGGCACCCTCGGCGAGGGTCGGCCGCGGGGTGACCGGCACGAAGTCGTCGGCGCCGGCCTCGAAGCCCGCATGCAGGGGGGCGCAATGGCTCGGCTGCACGGCGTAGAGCCGCGGCAGGCGGGCGATCTCGCCCCGGCGCAGCAGCTCCGAGAAGCCGATGTCGCAGCCGAGGATGTTGCTGCCCGCCCCGCAGGGGATGATGACGTTGTCGGGCGCCCGGAAGCCCAGATCCTCCCAGAGCTCGTAGGCGAGGGTCTTGGTGCCCTGAAGGAAATGGGCCTGCCAGTTGTGGCTGGCGTAGAAGATCGCCTCCGCCTGCCGCACGGCGGCGTCGGCGGTGTCCTGGCGAGAGCCGGGGATCAGCTCGACCTCGGCGCCCGCCGCGCGCATCTGCACGGTCTTGGCCGGCGAGGTCGAGGCCGGGACCAGGATCTTCGCCCGCATGCCGGCGGCGGCCGCGTAGGTCGCCACCGCGGCGCCGCCGTTGCCGGAGGAATCCTCCAAGACCGCGCCGATCCCCTGCTGGCGCAGGATCGACAGCATCACGGCGGCGCCGCGATCCTTGAAGCTGCCGGAGGGCGCGAACCATTCGAGCTTGAAATGGGCGTGGCCGCCCCGCCAGGGCCGGCGCACCAGCGGCGTGCAGCCCTCCCCGAGGGTCACCGGATCCGAGACGGCCACCGGCAGCGCGGCGGCGTAGCGCCAGAGGGAGCGCTCGGCCGTATCGATCTCCCCACGATCGATGCCGGGAAGATCCGTGATCATCAGCGGCCCGCCCGTCTCCGAGCGCCAGCGCGGCGTCTCGATCGGGTAGGTCGCCCCGGTGGCGGGGTCGAGATAGGCGGCGAATGAGGGCATCGCGGCTCGGTTTCCGGGGCGGCTCGGAAAGAGAATACAAAATAATCTCAGGCGGCGCGCCCCCCGTCTCGGGGATGGGACCGCGCGCCGCGATGTGCGTCAGGGCTCCGCCCCGAAACCCGCCAAAGGGCTGCAAGCCCTTTGGAAACCCGGGACTCAGGCCGCGAGCGGCAGGAGGGTCCGCTCCGGGGCGTGCTCGGCGGCGATCGCCCCGGCGACGAGTTCGGCGGTGGCGCCCGACAGGGTCCAGCCGAGATGGCCGTGGCCGGTATTGTAGAACACCCCCGGCCGGCGGCCCCGGCCGACCTTGGGCAGCATGTTCGGCAGCATCGGGCGCAGGCCGCTCCAGGCCACCACCCGGTCGGTGTCGACACGCGGGAACTGCTCCCGGGTCCAGTCGACCAGCGGCTGGATCCGGTCGTGGCGGATGTCGCGGTTGAAGCCGTTGAACTCGGCCGTGCCGGCGACCCGCAGGCGCTCGTCGCCGAGGCGGCTCGTGACGATCTTGGCCGCCTCGTCGAGGATGCTCACCTCGGGTGCCGCAGCTTGCGCCTCCGGGGTCAGCAGGTTCACGGTGATCGAGTAGCCCTTCACCGGGTAGACGTTGACCCGGTCGCCGAGCATCGCCGCGAAGTGCCGGCTGGCGCAGCCCGCGCAGATCACCACCGCGTCGGCCTGCAGGCTCTGCGGCGCCTCGGCGGCATGACCCGTGAGATGCCCAGCCTGCCGCCAGCCGACGGCGTAGCCCCCCTCCCCCGACGTGATCGTCGCGACATCGGCGTCCTGGATGAAGCGGACGCCCTTGCGGGCGCAGGCAGCGGCCAGACCTCGCGTGAACTTGTGGATGTCGCCGGTGGCGTCCGAGGGCGTGAAGTAGCCGCCGTGATAGGTGCCGGCCAGCGTCGGCTCGATGGCCCGGATCTCCTCCGGGGTCACGGCGTAGCGCTCCAGGCCCCCTTCCCGCAGCAGGGCGTTGACGGCCGTGGCCTTCTCGAAGTTCGCCCGGTCCCGGTAGAAATGCAGGATGCCGCGGGTCTTCAGGTCGAAATCGATCCCCTCGGCCGCCGCCATGGCGAACAGGGCCTCCCGGGCCTTCAGCGCCAGCCGCACGGTCTCCACCGTGTTCGCGCGGTAATGGGCGATCTCGCGGACGAACTCCGCCATCCAGGACAGCTTGTGCCAGGAGGGCTTGGGATTCATCAGCAGCGGCGCGTCGCGGCGCATCATCCAGCGCAGGCCCTGCATCACCGTGGAGAGCTTGTTCCAGACCTCGGCGTTGCAGGCCGAGAGCTGGCCGCCATTGGCGAAGGATGTCTCCATGGCGGCGTAGCGCTGCCGGTCGAGGACGGTGACGCGGTAGCCGCGCTGGGCGAGCGCATAGGCGGTCGTCACGCCGGTGATGCCGGCGCCGATCACGGCGATGTGGGTCATGGGTGGGACTCCGGAACGAGGACGCGTGGAGGCCGCCTCAAGCGGTCGGCCGGTTGCGCGCCCCATCTGTCCCGGTGCCTGAGAGCTTGATCCGCTTCCGGCCCTGGCGAGGCCTTTCCGCGGACGTCCCCTTCGGCGGGTGCCCACGGGCTCGCCCGCTGCACCGCTCTCCAGATCGCCCTGACGACACGGTTCCGGTGCCTGAGAGTTTCCGGGGCGGTTGCTCCGTCGGCGCCGGGTCCCCCTCTGGTTGGGAAGATCCCGGTCTCTCCCGCATCGTCGCGATGGGCTGATCCCTGGATACGCCGATTCGGCCGCCCGGGAGAAGCCCGGATTCCCGGCACCCTGCCCGTTCCGCGGACAGCGGCTGCGCACTGTCACCGGCGGGGATTCCCCGCCAGCCGCTCCGACCGTGGGGCGACCGGGGCGCGGCAGCCGGGGCGCAGGGTCCGGGGCGCATCCGCATCCGCATCCGCATCCGCATCCGCGCGGGCGACGACCCGCGGGCTCCGTTCACGGAACGCAAACCAAAAAATAGAGGCCGATTTACTGATAAAAGCGAATTCTTATGCTCTCAGCAACGAATACAGCAATATTGAATCTCCTCGCAGAGGATCTGTCGACGCATGATCCTCGTCGGTTTCAGGCGGATGGCGCGATGGCGAAGTGGATACCCGGCGCGGCCGTGTTCGGCCTCCTGTGCCTGATGATCATCCCGGCCCCCGGGATCTGGGGGGTACTGATCGGGGCCGTCTGCGTGCTGGCGATCGTCGGCAGCCTGTGCATGCTGCTCCTGGACCGGGTGGCGACCGCTCTCCTGGCCTGGCGCGCCCGCCCCCGGAAGATCGGCAGGAGCCGGGCGGTGCATGCGGGCTCTCGGATGACGCGGAAGGTCTGACCGTCCGGCGCCGCGCCGCCGGGGTCTGGATTCGGCGCGGCATCGGTGCAAGGTCCCGGCGCCCTAATCGCGGCGCCACGATCAACCGGGACGGTCCGATGAAGCTTCTCTACTCCCCCGCCTCCCCCTATGCCCGCAAGGTGCTGGTCCTCGCCCACGAGACCGGGCTGATCGACCGGCTCGCCGTCATCGTGGCCGGCGCTTCCCCGACCGGGCCCTCCGCGGAGGTCGCCGCCCACAACCCGCTGGGCAAGATCCCCGCGCTGGTGCTGGAGGACGGCACCGCCCTCTACGACAGCCGCGTGATCTGCGAGTATCTCGACGGCCTCTCGGCCGGGCCGCGCCTGTTCCCCGAGGGTGCCGCCCGCTGGGACGCGCTGACCCGGCAGGCCCTCGCCGACGGCCTGCTCGATGCGGCGCTGCTCACCCGTTACGAGCGGGTGCTCCGCCCGGAGGAAAAGCGCTGGGACGCCTGGGATTCCGGCCAGACCGGCAAGATCCGGTCGGCGCTCGACCGGTTCGAGACCCTGGTGGGCGGCGACGCGGACGGTGGGCCGGCCCTCGACATCGGCACCCTCGCGATGGCCTGCGCGCTGGGCTACCTCGACCTGCGCTTCCCCGACCTCGCGTGGCGGGCGGGCCGCCCGGCGCTCGCGGCATGGTACGGGGCGTTCGAGCGCCGGCCCTCCATGGCGGCCACCGTGCCGAAGGGCTGAGAAGCCCGCCCTCGGTCAGACACGCGCTCCTCCGCCGAACCGGCCTGCCCCCGGCGGAGAGCGCTCAAGGCCGGGACGGGTCGACGGTCGCGTAGGGATGGGTCGAGCCGAGCGGGTCGGCGAGGAAATTCTCGACCGTCCCGGCGCCCGTGCCGAAGGTGATGAGCAGGAAGCCGCCCGCCAGGGCGAAGTTCTTGAGGAAGTCCCAGAACAGCGCGCGGCCCTGGCCGCCGGTCCAGAAGTCGCCCGGCACCCAGAACTGCTTCCACAGCAGCGCCGTGACCCCGCAATAGCCGGCCATCACGAAGGCGGCGGCCCGGTCGGCGGTCCCGGTGAGGATGCAGAGCGACATCCCGATCTCGACGGCAAGCCCCATCAGGATCAGCGCCGTGGCGGCGGCGGTCGCGTGCACGGCCTCCCGGGCCTGCCCGACGGCGCCCCTGAAGTTCAGGATCTTGTCGAGGGCGCTGAACGGCAGGAACAGCAGCACGAGGAGTAGGCGGACGCCGAACGCGATCGCGACGCTGAGGCTGGCCATGCGGCTAAGATGACTCCGACCCGGCCCCGGCGGCCCTTCGCGCATCTAGGGCGGGTTCGCGCCCGCGGACATAGGGGTTTCCACAGGACCCCGGCCCGTCCGGCGGGGCTCTGCCCGGCAATCGCGAAGGGTCTCGACCTCTCGAAGCCGGGACCTCAGCCCCGGCAATCGCGGATCAGCCGCCGCACGAAGGTCGCGCAGGCCTCGAGTTCGTCGCGGGTCACGTACTCGTCGGCCCTGTGGGCGCGGGCGATGGAGCCCGGCCCGATCACCACGGCCGGCACGCCGCCGAGCCGCTCGAACAGCCCGCCTTCCGTGCCGTACGAGACCTTGGCGTGCCCGTTCCGGCCGGCCAGCCGCTTGGCCAGGGTCACGATCGCCGCGTCCGGATCGGTGTCGAGGCCCGGATAGTCGATCAGCGGCTCGACCGCGACGCCGCAGGCCGGATCCCCCGCCCGCATCAGCGGCGCCAGGGTGTCGGTGGCGTAGGCGATGGCCGCGCCCGCCAGCGCCCCGGCGTCGTCCGCGCCGATCGCCCGGTACTCGAACTCCACGCTGCAGGTATCCGGCACGATGTTGAGCGCCGTGCCGCCCCGGACCACGCTCGACAGGCCGGTCGTGTGCGGCACGTCGTAGAGCGGATCGCGGGCACCGTCCCGGGCGAGCGCCTCCGCGGAGAGCCGGACATGCTCGATGAACCGGGCGGCGTATTCCACCGCGTTGACGCCCTCGGGCGCCAGGGCCGAGTGGCTGGCCTTGCCCCGGAAGGTGAGGCGGGCGGCCGACTTGCCCTTGTGGCCGACCACCACCTCCATCCCGGTGGGCTCGCCCACGAAGCAGCCGAGCGGCCGGGGTACCCGCTCCAGCATCCGGGCGATCAGCGGCCGCACCCCGAGGCAGCCCACCTCCTCGTCGTACGAGATCGCGATGTGGAGCGGGGTGGTGAGCACGCCTTCGACCATCTCGGGCAGGAGCGCGAGGCAGACCGCCAGGAACCCCTTCATGTCGGAGGTACCCCGGCCGTAGAGCCGCCCGTCCGCCTCGCGCAGGAGGAACGGGTCCGACGTCCAGGGCTGGCCCTCCGTCGGCACCACGTCGCTGTGGCCGGAGAGCACGTAGCCGGGGCGGCTCTCGGACGGGCCGACGCTCACCAGCAGCGCCGCCTTCCGCCCGGTCGGATCCGGCACCCGCTCCACCGCGGCGCCGTGGTCCCGGCAATAGGCCTCCGCCCAGTCGATCAGCGGCAGGTTCGAGCGGGCGCTCACCGTGTCGAAGGCGACGAGCGTCCTCAGGAGCGCCACCGGGTCGTGCGGGCCGGCATTCGGCGCGGGCTCTGTCCGTTCGGGCTCTGGCATGGGCCGTTCGCGCTCGCGTCGTCTCGGGTGGGGACCTCGGGCCTTCTACGGGGTTTTCGGCGGCCTGGGGACCCGAGATTGCCGCGGGGGCGCCCGCCCCCGCGCGGGCGGTTCCCGGAACCGGCGGCCTCGTTCCGGCGTAGCTGCCGGCGGAAGCCCCCTCACCGTCGAGCCCGAACCATGCGCGCCGGTCCGACCCCGATCCACGCGGCCCTGCTTGTCCCCCTGGCGCTGCCCCTCGCCCTGCCCTTCGCCCTGCCCCTCGCCTCGCTGGCGGCCTCCCCGGCTCGGGCGCAGCCGGGGCCGCAGCCGGGGCGGTCCCAGCCCGGGCGGCACCATCCGCCGGCCGCCACCGACATGGACCGGACCCTGGCCCGCAGGGCCGAGGCCGCGCGGCGGGACGGGCTTTCCCGGCAGGATCCGCGGCCGATCCCCCGGGCCCTACCACCCCAGGCTCTCCCTCCGGCCCTTTCACCGGCCCTTCCGCCGGCGACGCGGGAGCGGGTGGCGGCCCCGCCCTTCACCGGCTGGGGTTACGGCGGCACGATTCCGGGGGCTTGGCCCGGCTTCTGACCAGCCCGGCACCGGAGAGACCAGGTGCCGTTTTGCAACCTTCGATAGTGTTAGGTGCCGCCGAGTCTCGAAACTGTCTTGCTGAGGCCTGCCGCGCGTGCTGAGAAGGCGGGGCGGGCACCGTCTGCTGGGGCGGGGCGGCCCGGATCCGCGGGAGATCGGATGCAGGCGGTCGCGCGATCGGAATCCCCGCCCGGCCCCGCTTCGGCGGCCATCCCGGCCGACCCCGCGGGATCGACCGACCTCCCGGGGCGGGGCGGTCCGCGCCGCCGGCCGGCGGCGCCGCGGCTGCACGTCGTGCTGGCCCTGGGCTTCGGCACCCTCGGCTTCCTGGCCACCCTGGCGCTCGCCGCCCTGGTGAGCCGCGAGGCGACCCGCCGGCTCGAGGCGGAGGTCGGCGGCCAGCTCGCCGAGATCGCCGGCCAGATGGCGCGGAGCCTCGACCTCGGCATGTTCGAGCGCTGGCGCGACATCCAGATCGCCGCCGCCTCGGACAGCCTGCGCGATCCCGCGGCCGGCACGGCCGCCAAGCGCGCCCTGATGGAGCGGATGCAGGCGACCTACCCCGCCTACTCGATCATCGGGCTGATCGACCCGGACGGGCGCGTCGCGGTGACCAGCACCGGCGCGCTGGAGGGCGCGGACGTCGCCGGCCGGGACTATTTCCGCGCGGGCCGCGCGGCGCCCTTCGTGGGGGACGTGCATCCGGCCAAGCTCCTGCAGGCGGCGCTGGCCCCCGGCGAAGCAGGTCCCCGCGAGGCAGCCCCGCGCCAGGCGACCCCGCGCGAGCCCCTGCGTCTCCTCGACGTCGCGGCCCCCGTTTGGGGGGCGGACGGGCGCCTCGTCGGGGTGCTGGCCGCCCATCTCGACTGGACCTGGGCACGCGACATGGCGCGCACCCTCGAAGGCTCCCTCCGGGGTCACCGCGAGGGGGCGGAGATCCTGATCCTGTCCCGGGACGGCGCCGTCCTCCTGGGGCCGCCCGCCCTGCAGGGCGGGGCCCTGCCCCGGGACGTGCCGGTGGACGGGCGCCCCCTCGATCCGCAGGGCACCAGCCGGGTCGGCTCCTGGCCCGACGGCGCCCCCGCCTATCTCAGCGCCCAGGCGCGCACCGCCGGCTACCGCGACTATCCCGGCCTCGGCTGGCAGGTGGTGGTGCGCCAGTCGGCCGACCGGGCCCTGGCCTCGGCGACGGCCCTGCGCGGGAACATCCTGGCGGCGGGCAGCGCAGTGGCGCTCGCGGCCGCGCTGCTCGCGTGGCTGCTCGCCGGCCTGATCGCCCGCCCGCTGCGGGATCTGGCGGGGGCGGCCGGGGCGCTGGGCCGCAACCAGCCCCTGCCCGCGCTGCCCCGTTCCCTCGTGCGCGAGGGCACGATGATCGCCGAGGCCCTGGACGCGGCCGCCGACGAGCTGGCCCGGCGCGGGCAGGCCCAGCGGCTCCTGATCGATGAACTCAATCACAGGGTGAAGAACACCCTCGCCACCGTGCAGTCGATGGCCGCGCAGAGCCTCAAGAACATCGACGGCGCCGCGGCCGGGCGCGATGCCTTCGAGGCGCGGCTGCTGACCCTGTCGCGCGCCCACGACATCCTCACCCGCGAGAGCTGGGCGAGCGCGGACCTGCACGGCATCGCCGATCAGGCCGTGCGACCCTTCCAGAGCGAGGCGCCGCGCATCACCCTGGAGGGTCCCGAGCTGCGGCTGCCCCCCGAGGGAGCGCTCGCGCTGACGATGATCCTGCACGAATTGTGCACCAATGCGGTCAAGCACGGCGCCCTGTCGGTTCCGGGGGGCCGGGCGGCGCTGGCCTGGACGCGGGCGGCCGGTCCCGACGGCCCGATCCTGCGGATCACGTGGCGCGAGCGCGGCGGCCCCCCGGTGGCGCGCCCCTCGCGGAGCGGTTTCGGCACCCGCCTGCTGGAACGCGGCCTGGCCGGGCGCAACACCGCCGACCTCGCCTACGAGGCGGCGGGCTTCGCCTACGTGGCGGTGAGCCCCCTGCCCGCCCCTCCGGCGGAGACCGGCGCGTCGCCGCAGGGCATCCGGGCCGGACGGGCCTGAGAGGCATCCGCGCGGCGCGCGAAGGCTTTGCCGCGACCGGCTGCCCCGGCCGCCCGGACGCCCCGGCACTGCGAGTGCCCCGGACCGCGCGGGGAGTGCACGTCATGTCCGATGCCGTTTAATCCCGCGGTCGAGGCCGCATGGCGATCATGACGTGCGCGCACGCACCAAGTCAAACAAAGACAAAGGATTAAAATATCCGTATCTTTACTGTGTCAATACGCACATCAACTTTGCGCACTGTCGCTTATGTCCGGCTCAGCGGCCCGGGATGCGGCGTCCCGGGCCCGCCTGACGAACAAGCGAGGACGCGCAATGACGAAGATACGGCACCTCCCGACCGCCGCTCGCTCCGGCCCCGCCCTCGGGCCGACCTGCGGCCTCGTGCTGGGGCTCCTGGCGGGCTCCCTCGCCCTGCCGATGACGGCCCAGGCGGGCGAGGGCGGCGGCGGAAGCCGCCAGGTCGCCGGCGGCGGCCACATGAGCTCCTACGTCAGCGATCCCTATCACGACCCGCGCTCGCTCCACTCGCAGCGCCTAGGCACCGGGCAGCTCCTCGGGGCGCCGATGCTCCACGACAGCGCGGGGGCCACGGTCTCGCGCCGCGGCCTCGTCGATCCCCACTGGGCATCCGGGACCCTGCAGCGCCGCCGGATCGCCCGCTGAGACCCGCGAGCGGCCGCCGGGCTCCGGCCTGAGCGGTCGCTGCCGCCCCGGCCCCCGGGCTTCAGCCGGGGCGGTCACCCGGGAACGCCCGCCGGGAACGCCTCGCGCGACCTCGCCCGACACGCCGTCGGCCCCGCGGCGCGCCGGGATGACGGCCGCCGACACACCCCATTCCGCCCAGCGTCAGGACCCCCCTCATGAACAGCATCATCCAGGGCATCGCCAGCTTTCAGGGCAGCGTCTTCCCCGGCCAGCGGCAGATGTACCAGCAGCTGGTGCGCGACGGTCAGCACCCGAGCGCGCTGATCATCGCCTGCGCGGATTCCCGCGTCGCCCCCGAGCACATCACCCAGGCGGGGCCGGGCGACCTGTTCGTCTGCCGCAACGCCGGCAACATCGTGCCCCCCGCCTCCGACGTCATCGGCGGCGTCTCCTCGGCGATCGAGTACGCCGTGGTGGCGCTCGGCGTGCGCGACATCGTGGTCTGCGGCCATTCCGATTGCGGGGCCATGAAGGGGCTGATGAACCGGGACCTGCTCAAGCGGATGCCCAGCGTCGCGGCGTGGCTGCGCCACGCCGAGGCCGCCGAACGGATCGTCTGCGAGGCCTATCCCGAGGGCATGGACCCGAAGGCCCGCCACCACGCCCTGGCCCTGGAGAACGTGGTCGTCCAGCTCGCCAACCTGCGCACCCATCCGAGCGTCGCCGTCGCCCTCGCCAAGGGCTCCCTGCGCCTGCACGGCTGGTTCTTCGAGATCGAGACCGGCGCGCTCCTGGCCTATGATGGCGCGAGCGGGCACTTCCGGCCGATCGGCGAGGCCGACATGCCCGTGGCGCAGGATTCCGCCGGCGGCACCCGCCTGCAGGCCGCCTGAGCATGCCCATCCCCGAGGGTCTGAACCGACATCTGAGCACCGCCTTCGCGCCGGACGGCCCCGTCCGGACGAGCCTCGCGCGGGATCTCCCGGCCTCCGTGGTGGTCTTCCTCGTGGCGCTGCCCCTGTGCATGGGCATCGCCATCGCGTCCGGCGTGCCGCCCGAGCGCGGGCTCGTCACCGGCATCGTCGGCGGCATCGTGGTCGGCCTCCTCGCGGGCTCGCCGCTCCAGGTGAGCGGGCCGGCCGCGGGGCTCGCCGTGATCGTGTACGGCTTCGTGCAGGCGCACGGGCTCGACGCGCTGGGCCCCGTCCTGGTGGCGGCGGGCCTCCTCCAGCTCGTCGCGGGTGCCCTGCGGGTCGGCGGCTGGTTCCGGGCGATCTCGCCGGCCGTGGTGCACGGGATGCTGGCGGGCATCGGCATCCTGATCGTGCTCGCCCAGATCCACGTCCTCACCGATGCCCTGCCCCGGGCGAGCGGGCTCGACAACCTCGTGGCGATCCCGGCCGCGTTCTTCGACTTCGTCACCGGCACGGGCGACCGCGCCGGCGCCGTGACTGTAGGCGGCGCCACCATCGCCGCCATGATCGCCTGGGAGCGCCTGCGCCCGGCGCGGCTCCGGCTCGTGCCCGGGGCGCTCGTGGGCGTCGTGGCGGGCAGTCTCGTCGCCGGCACCGGGGGCTTCGCCGTCAAGCGCGTCGCGGTGCCGGAGGCGCTCCTGTCCGGCCTGTCCCTGCCGGACGCGGCGGCCTGGGCGCGGCTGGCCGAGGCCGAGATCCTGATCATGGCCCTGGTCATCGCGGTGATCGCCAGCGCCGAGAGCCTGCTCTCGGCGGCGGCCGTCGACCGCATGCATGAAGGCCCGCGCACCCGCTTCGACCGGGAACTCGGCGCGCAGGGCGTCGGCAACGTGATCTGCGGGATGCTGGGCGCCCTGCCGATGACCGGGGTGATCGTGCGGTCCTCGGCCAACGTCCAGGCCGGGGCCGTCAGCCGGGCCGCCACGGTGATGCACGGGACCTGGATCCTGGCCTTCCTCATCGCCCTGCCCTGGCTGCTGGCCCTGGTGCCGACCGCGAGCCTCGCCGGCATCCTGGTCGTCACCGGCTGGCGGCTGGCGAGCCCCGCCCACGCCCTGCACCTGCAGGCGCGCTACGGCTGGCTCACGGCGGCGATCTGGCTCGCCACGATGGTGACCGTGGTGGCGGTGGATCTGCTCACCGGCGTGCTCACCGGGCTGGTCCTGAGCCTGCTCCAGGCTCTGCCGAGCCTGCGTAAGGGCCGGCTGCGGATCGAGCACGCGGCGGCCCCGGAGGTGCCCGGCGTGCCGGAGCTGCGCCTGTCCGGGGCGGCGACGTTCCTGCAACTGCCGAGCCTCACGGCGGCGCTGGAGCGCACGCCCACGGGCGGCGAGGTCCGCCTCGCCACCGACAACCTCGCGGCCATCGATCACACCTGCCTGGAGATGATCGGCGACTGGGCGAGCCGGCGCAGCGCCGCCGGGACCCGGGTGGCCGTGGTCGGCGGATCGGGGGTTCCCCACGACCGCCTCGCGGCCGCGGTGGCGGCACCCGCCCGGTAGCGGCGCCGGGCCGGGCCAACCGTCTCCCGGGGATCGTAGCCCTCGACCCGCCGACCATCCCGGGACGGCACCGTCGTTCCTGCCCGGCTGGCCCGTGGCAACGGGCTTCCGGTGTCGTCCGAGGATCGTGACTTCTCAGGCCCTCCGGGCACTCGATTAATCCTGAATCTTTTCACGCCTTTAACGGTCCACCGTCACAATCGGCGCCACGGCCGGCCCACCGTGCGGGACCGGTCGATGGATTCGTTCTCGGCAGGAGCTTCGTCGATGCTCAAGGTTCTCGCGGTTCCGGCCGCCTGCCTGGTCCTGTGCGGGACCGCCGCCGCGCAGGACATGCCCGGACTGGCGACCTTGAGCCCACCCGAACTCGCGCAGCCGGTCATGGCGAACGAACCGGAGCGCGCGGCCCGCCCCTCGGCCGGAACCGTGCCGGGCGTCACCGTCGGGCCGCGCGGCCTGGATGGCGGCCGCGCGGAGACCGGCAATCCCGCGCTGCGCGGCGTCGATCCCGGCGCGCCCCGGGCTGTCGCCGCCCTGAAGGCTCCGTCCGGTGAGCCGCGACCCTGGTGCGCGCAGGCGCGCCGGGTCGGGACCGGTGCGGGCTTCTGCCTCATCAATTGAGCCGGGCGGCGCGGCGGACCGTTCAGGACGCCGCGTAGACCGAGATCTCGTCGAACGTCCCCGTGGTTCCCGGCGCGTAGTCCAGGGAGGCGACGAGCAGCACCAGCACGGCCGCCACGACGGCCGCGGCGGCAAGGAGGCGCGTGAGGGCCTCCGCGTGCGCATGCGCGGCGTGGATCACCGCGCAGCCCAGCACGAAAGCCAGGGCCTGGGCGGTCGTCATCGCGCCCGCATCCGGACGCGGCCGGGCCGGAGGACCGGTCCCCGGCCGTTCGGAACCGCGCGATCCGCGCGCATCTCGGCCATTCCGCCCCGTCCATCCCCGTCGCCGCGCCGTCCGGCATCCCCGGCCGGTACGATGCCGATCCTGCGGCCGCGGACGTCACCCATACGGGGAGGCCGGCGGCCAAGGCACCGTCACGCACTCGTGACCGGCCCTCTCACGCCGGGGCCGCCAACGCGTAGGTCGCCTCGCCGACCCGACGCAGGGGACCACCGGGGCCGGACCGCTTCCACAGGCGGGTGTTGAGGGCCGCCACCGGGTCCCGTCCCGGCACGGTGAAGCCCTGGTCGACGAGCGCCGCCAGGATCTCGGCCGCGTGCAGGGGCCGGCCGGCATCCGCGATCGCCCTGCCGGCGGCCTCCACGAGGGCGCGGCCGTAGCGGCGGGCGCCGGCCGCGTCCTCCGCGAAGGGAATGGCCGGAGGACGCGCGGCATCCGTCCCGCCCGCGTCGGACTGAGATTGGGAATCAGCGTCGGAATGAGGCTCGGAACTTGAGCCGGACTGTCCCCGGGCCGGGGCGGCGGGAATCCGGCCCACCGGGACGACGGGCGGCGCCGCGTCCCGGGCCGGCGGCGGGTCGATGGTCGGCCCCGAGGCCGCCTCGGGCCCGGTACCGGCGTCGCCGGGCGCGAGCCCCGTCCCGGCGGCCCCAAAACGGCGTCCGAGTTCGAGGTAGAGCACGAGATCGGCGATCTCCCGGTCGAGGGCTTCGCGCTGCCGCCGCAGCAGGGCGAGGCGCGCCTCGATCTCGACATCCGATAGACCCACGCGGCGTTCCCTCCAGCGGAATGGAATACCTACCCCATTCCGTTCTCCCAGGGAACGGAATACCCGCCCGTTCCGACCGCCGCCCACGACGGTTAAGGGAATGAATCGTATTCCCTAGGCGCGCGCCCGCGTTCTCTTCGCCGCGGGGCGCGGCGGCACCAGCAGCGCGCTCGGATCGGCCGGGTGCAGGGTCAGGCCGTTATCGTCGAGGACCAGGGGCAGGCGCGGGAACACCTCGCGCAGATGCGCCAGATCCGCCTTGAACGCCTGGCGGAAGCTGCGGATCGAGGCGTTCTCGGCCCCGAACTGCGCGTGGAGGTTGGTCCAGGTCAGACGCAGCGGGCGCTGGAGGGACCGCAGCCGGTAGCCGGTCCAGAACAGCAGGTCGAGCTTGCGCGCCGAGCCCGAGAAGGCCCGGGCCGCCCGGACGTCCACCGGCAGGGCGTGGCGGATCAGGGTCTCGTAGAATTCCGGGTCGAAGCGCACGGTGCGGCCGGCCTCGTCGGCGCCCTCCCCGGCACGGGGGCGCCACAATTCGAGGCTGCGGAACGGCGGGACGTTGAGGGTGGTGGCGCTGTCGCGGCCGTCCCAGAGGCCGATCTGCATGGAGCAGGCGGCGAGCCGGTTCAGCTGCTCCTTGAACTGGCGGATGGTGCCGCGCTCGCCGCCGGTGACCGCGAAGCCCATCTCGCGCATGAAGCCCGACAGGGTCTCGGCGACCTTCACGGTGGGGCTGCGCTGGCGCACGGCCTCGGTGCAGAGGTGGAGCAGGACCAGCCGGGCCTTCGGGCCGTAGGGCAGCCCCTGGGGCGTGAACGCGCCGGTCTCCGGGTCCTTGATCCGCCCGGCGATCAGGTTGAGCGAGTTGCGCCCGTAGGTGCGGGAGAACTCGCGGACCGGGCCGGGGTCCCGGTAGGGCAGTCCGCAGAGCGCCAGCACCGAGTGGATGTGCTGCAGGCTCGACGGGAGCGCCGGCTCGCTCTCGATCACGAGGCGCACGGCGTCGCGGCGGCGCTGGTCGCGGGAGAGCCCGGCGCGGCGAACCTCCTCCTCGCCCACCAGGGCGGCCTGCGCGTCCCGCTCGCGCTGGCGGTGCAGGACGTGCTCGACGATCTGGGCGAACAGGAAGCCGCCGCGGGCCGCCTCGACCTCGGCCCGCAGGTCCGGGTCGTGGATCCCGGCGATCTTCTCCTCGATGCTCATCGCATGCCCATCGTCCTGGCGGCCCGTGGCGGCCCGCCTCTCCCGCCGGCGCGCGGGAGGACGGCCCCATCCCGCCATGCCACGATTCGGCCGCCGGGATCCCGGTCCGATCCGGCTTGTCCCGGCAATCCCCGCTTCCCAGGGCGTCCCGCGGTGCGCGGTGCAGAACGCCCGGCGGGACGGCCCGGGACGCGGGCTGCGCAGAGTCCGATACGGGCCGGACCGGGCGGCGCGCCGGACGCAGAGTTCGATACGGCCGCCGCCGGCCGGGCCATCCCCGTTATCCACCGCGTCCGGCGGGAATCGCCGCCGAATCCGATACGCGGCCCCGCAGACTCCGATACGCGGATCCGCCGGCCCGGCGCAGAATCCGATGCGCGGCGACGCAGAGTCGGATGCGCATCCGCGCAGAGTCGGATGCGCGAGACGGCATCAACGCTTTGCGCGGACAAGCGAATTCGCCACTGCATATAACCTTCCGAACTGACTCTCTGAGAGATTCCTCCTGATAATTTTCCTACTCCGTCGCGGTCCGTTCGCTTTGACGAACGACGCCGGGATCCGAAGGTCTTGAACAGGGAATGAAAAGAATACGAGCGCGTTGTCCACATCGGCGCCGACCCGGCGGCGGGCGGATCCGCGGCGGCCACTTGACGCGAACCCGTGACCCGGCCCCACGCGGCAGGCCCTTGACGCGGGCCGATGCGGCCGGTTTCTCGGGGCCTCCCACGATGTCCCTCCGCGCGAGGGCCTCGAAGAAGGCCGTGCCGATGCCCCGCTTCCCGACCGCGGTCCGATGACCGACCGCCGCAATGACGGGCCGCCGCCGGGCCCCCGCGGGAAGCCGCGCCCCCCGGGCCCCCGCCGGCCGGGCTTCCGCCCGGGCCCCCGGCCCGCCCCCGGCCCGCGGGCCGCCGCCGACGGATCCGCCGTGCTGTACGGCTGGCACCCGGTGGTGCAGGCGCTGGGCAACGGCGCGCGCGGCCTGCACCGGCTGCTCGCCACCGAGAACGCGGCGGCCCGGCTGGAGGCGGAGTTCGGCGGCGCCCTGCGGATCGCCCCCGAACTGGTGCGGCCGAGCGAGATCGGCCGCCTGCTCGGCCCGGACGCGGTCCACCAGGGCCTGTATCTCGAGGCGGAGCCCCTGCCGGCCCCCGGCCTCGACGACCTGCCCGCCGACGCCCTCCTGCTGGCGCTCGACCAGATCACCGATCCGCACAATGTCGGGGCGATCGTGCGCACCGCCGCGGCCTTCGGGGTCGCCGGGATCGTCACCACGGCCCGCCACGCGCCGGGGGCCACCGGCGTCCTGGCGAAATCGGCCTCCGGCGGCCTGGAGCACGTGCCGTTCGTGACCGTGCGGAACCTCGCCGAGGCGCTGATCGCCCTGGGGGAGCGGGGGTTCACGCGGGTCGGGCTCGATTCCGACGCGCCCGAGAGCCTCGCCGCGCTGGCCGTGGCCCGGCCGCTGGTGATCGTCCTGGGCGCCGAGGGCAAGGGGCTGCGCGAGCGCACCCGGACCTGCTGCGACGTGCTGGCCCGGATCCCGTTCTCGGGGGCGATCCGCAGCCTCAACGTCTCGAACGCCGCTGCCATCACCCTCTACGCCCTGGGGCGGACCGGGCCCCCGGAGACGTCCTAGGCGCCGGCCGGACGCCGACGACGCTGAGCCGCTGCCGCGGGGGTGGCTGCCGGGACGCGGCCCGGCGACCGGCCCAGGATCTCGGCGGACGGCGCGCCCCGGGGCAGGAGGCGGGATACGAGCGGGGACGTGCCGGGGGCTTCGACGCGCGCCACGCGCGCTCCCTCCCCAGCACGAGGGCGGGGTGGAGGTCGGGCATCCGCGGGCCGGTGCGCGTCGGCCCGGCGCGTCGTCCCGACCCGGCTCCCCGCGAGAGCGGGCCTTCCCGCTCCGACCTAGGCAATGTCCGCAACCTGCCGTAGAATGGCTCCCGAGGGGGCGTGGGCCGGACGCGTGCGCCTGATGCTGGACGATACCTTTACCTACGGGGGCTGGGCCGTCGGCCTGCTCGCCGTCGGGGTATGGCTGTGGCTCGCGCGGCGGGCCTTCCCGAGCTTCGACGTCTTCGTGCGCGGGTTCGACGACGAGCTCGGCCTCAGCGGCACGCCGGAGGAGCGGGCGCGCCGCGCGCGCTGGCACCAGATCCGCCAGGCCGCCGTGGCCCTGACCGCCGTGGCGGCCCTGTGCCTGTCGATCGGCTTCGCGATCCCCGACTAGAACCGTCCCATCGGTCCCGCCTCTCATCGGGTCGGCTCGACCGCGGTGAGGTCCCCTCGGGTCAGGAAGCGGAGTCCGGCTCCGGGCCGGGAAACCGACCGTCGCCCACCAGACCCCCCGGCACTGCCGCGTCGCCGGCCGGCGCGCGGGCGACGCCCGGCGGCCTGGCCGGCGACCGCCCACGACGTGCTGACCCGCGCGACCTGGGAGGGGGCGACCCGGGCGGGGATCGCCGCGGGGTGCCGCAACCGTTCCGCCGCGGGGCTGGCAGGCGGTTCCAGGTCGGCGGTCCGCACGTGACGCTGTCGCCCCGGCGGCCGACGGGCCGCCCCGGCGGAGGCGTGGCGGGACCGCGATGGCGGGGAAAGGGCGGCCTCCGGGGGAAGGGCAGCGTCGAGGACGTGCGCGCAGCCCCGCGGGGATCCTCCCTCGCGCAGACCACCCCTGCCGTCGGCACGGGGTCGGGGCCGTCGCGCGGGCCGCAGGTGTCCGGGCCGCATCCGGTCCCGCGACGGGGCGGGAACAGCGACCGGACCATGACCGGATTGTCAGGCCGATGCCGCTCGGATCCCGGCCCCCCCTGCGGGGACGCTCCGCCGCGCCGGTCTCCCCGCGGCGGAGCCGCACCGGTCTCCCCGCGGCGGAGCCGCACCGGCCGGAACGGCCGGCTGCGCCGCCGTCCCTGGTCCCGGGGCCGGGGGTGCTGTACCGGGTCCGCGGTGAACCGCCCCGGGCCGATCCGGGTCGCGGAGGATGGGAATCTCACGTGCCGCCAGCCGCCGAACGCCCGGTCGCGACGCCCCCCGGGACCGCACGATCGGCCGTCCCCGACATCGCCGCACGCCTCGAGCGGCTGCCGATGTCGGGCTACCAGCGGAGGATCTTCGGGATCATCGCCTCGGCGTGGCTCGTCGATCAGATCGACGTGGCGCTCCTGACCTTCCTGCTCGGCTCGATCGTGGTGGCGTTCGGCCTGACGCCGACCGAGGCCGGCCAGCTCGCCGCCATGACCTTCGCGGGCCAGCTCGTGGGCAACATCCTGGCCGGCACCGCCTCCGACCGGTTCGGCCGCAAGGCGGTGTTCCAGGTGACCATGGTGGTCTGGGGCCTGGCGAGCCTCGCGGCGGCGGCGGCCTGGAGCCTGCCCGTGCTGATGGCCTGCCGGTTCCTGATCGGGGTCGGCGTCGGCGGCGAGGCACCGGTGGCGCAGGCGATGGTCTCGGAGATCGTCCCGGCCTCCGTGCGCGGCAAGTACATCGCGATCATGGAGGGGTTCTGGGCGGTGGGCTACGTCCTGTCGGGGGCGATCAGCTTCTTCGTGCTGCCCTATCTCGGCTGGCGCTGGGCCTTCGTGGTGGTGGGGCTGCTGTCGCTGGTGGTGCTGGCGGTCCGCCGCACCATGCCCGAATCGCCCCGCTGGCTCGCCGAGGCCGGCCGCGCCGCGGAGGCCGAGGCCGTGATGGCCACGATGGAGCGGGCCGTGGAACGTGCCACCGGCCGGCCCCTGCCCCCGGTCGCCCCGGCGGTGGCCGCGGCCGCCGCCGCCCCCGGTCCGCGGCGCGGCGCCGTCGCGACCCTGTTCGCCCCCGAGTACCGGCTCCGCACCGTGATGGCCTTCGGCCTGTGGTTCTTCGCGCTGATCGGCTTCTTCGGGCTGAATTCCTGGATCGCCGTGCTGCTCAAGGAGCGCGGCTTCTCGATCGTCGGCTCGGTGGGCTTCGTCACCCTGATCACCCTCGGCGGCATCCCGGGCTTCGCGGCGGCGGCGCTGCTCCTCGAGCGGCTCGGCCGCAAGCCCGCCACCGCCCTGTTTCTGGTCTGCGCGGCGGCTTCGGCCTACCTGTACGGCAATGCCGGCGGGGGCACGGTGCTGACCGTCGCGGGGGTCGCGGTGACGTGGCTGTTCGTCGCCGGCTTCGTCATGCAGTTCTTCATGTTCGGCATGTGGAGCTGCCTCTACGCCTACACGCCGGAACTGTACCCGACCCGGGCGCGGGCCACGGGCGCCGGCTTCGCCTCGGCCTTCGGGCGGATCGGCGCGATCCTGGGGCCGATGATCGTGCCGGTGCTGGTGCGCGATCACGGCCCGGCCACCGCCTTCCAGGTCGGCGCGGGCGGCTTCCTGATCGCCGCCCTGCTGGTCCTGACCCTCGGCGTCGAGACCCGCGGCAAGGTCCTGGAGGCCGTCTCGCACTGAGACGGTCCCGGATCGGACCAGTCCGGGCTCCGCGCCCCGACCCCCCGCCGAAGGGCCGAGCCCTTCGGAGCCCCCCACATCCCCGATCGCACTGGAGAGTCACAAGAAATGCCCGTCGTGGACATGCGCAGCCGTCCGACCTTCCTGCATCGGTTCTTCGGCGCCGAGCCCGGCACGCCGGAATTCGGCGTCGCCCGCTGGCTGAACGCCCGGGTCGGCAGCCGGGAGGTCGAGCACTTCACCCGCGGCGCGACGATCGCGGGCTTCCGCGCCGAGATGGACGGCGCCGGCATCGACGTCGCCGTCATGGTCGCCCGCTCGGTCCCGGGGGTGCGGGTCTCGAACGACGCGCTGGCGGAGGCCGCCCGGCACGATCCGAAGCGGCTGATCGGCATCGCCTCGGTGGATCCGGTCAAGCTCGGCCGCAAGGCCGCGGTCGCGGAGGCCAAGCGCGCCGTGACCGAGCTCGGCTTCAAGGGGATCAACCTCGATGCCGGCTTCTACCGCGAGGCCATGACGGCCGACGACGACCGCCTGATGCCGCTCTACGACCTGTGCCAGGAGCTCGGGGTCCCGGCCTTCGTGATGTCGGGCCCGACCACCCCGGACCTGCGCCTCAACGATCCCCTGGCGGTCGACCGGGTCGCCCGGACCTTCCCGAAGCTGCCGATCGTGTGCTGCCACGGGTTCTACCCGCGCGTCGCCGACATGGTGGCGGTGGCGTTCCGCAACGCCAACGTCTTCGTCTCGCCCGACATGTACACCTTCGCGCCGGGCGGCGGCCTCTACGTCGAGGCGGCGAACGGCTTCATGAGGGACCAGTTCCTGTTCGGCTCCTCGTTCCCGTTCCGCCCGATGGGCCAGGGCGTGGCGGATTTCCGCGCCCTCGGCCTCTCCGAGGAGGCCCTGGAGGCCGCCTTCTGGCGCAACGCCGACCGGCTCCTCGGGCTCGGCCTCGGGGCTTAGGACGTCCCGGTCTCGACGGCCGGAACCCGCCGCGGGTGCCGGGCGGCCCCTGCCGAGGGGCCGCGCCCTTCGCGCCCCCGGGCGTCAGGCGGCCCGGACGCGGGCCAGGAAGCCGTCGACCGCCCCGCGCAGGTCGGCCGCCTGCCGGGACAGGTCGGCCGCCGCCTGCAGCACCTGGGCGGAGCCCTGGCTCGCCGTGCCGGCCGCCGCGCCGACGCCCGCCATGTGGCCGGAGACGCCCTGGGTGTCCTGCGAGGTCTGCGCGGTGGTCCGCGCGATCTCGGCGGTGGCCGCGCCCTGCTGCTCGACCATGGCGGCGATCTCGGCGCCGATCCGCGCGAGGGTGCGGATCACCGCGGTGATGCCGCCGATCGACCGGACCGAGGCCTCCGTGGAACCGGTGATCTCCGCCACCTTGGCGGCGATCTCCTCGGTGGCCCGGGCGGTCTGCTCGGCGAGGTGCTTCACCTCGGCGGCGACCACCGCGAAGCCGCGGCCGGCCTCGCCGGCGCGCGCCGCCTCGATGGTGGCGTTCAGCGCCAGCAGGTTGGTCTGGCCGGCGATCTGCGAGATCATCGCGACGATCTCCCCGATGCTGCCCGCCGCCTGGGCGAGGCGGCGCACCTCCCCGGCCATCCCGTCCGCGTCCCGGGTCGCGGCGGCCGCGAGGTCGGCCGAGGCCCCGACCTGCACGCCGATCTCCCGCACGGAGGCGGTGAGCTCCTCGGTGGCCGCCGCCACCGTGTCGGCCGAGCGCGCGGCCGAATCGGCCGAGACCGCCACCGTCCGGCTGAGGTCCGTGGTGTCCTGGGCGGCCCGGGCCATCCCGTGCGCGGCGGCTTCGAGCCGGCCGGCCGCCGTCGACACCGCCGCCACGATGCCGCCGACCTGGCGCTCGAAGCTGTCGGCGAGGCCCAGCGCGGCGGCGCGCTGGGCGGCCCCGGCCTCTGCGGCGCGGCGCTCCTGCGCGGCCCGGGCCGCGCGGCGCTCGGCGACGCTGTCGCGGAACGCCAGCGCGGCCGCGGCGATCGCCCGGACCTCGCGGGGGCCGCCCGAGGGAACCGCCAGATCCTCCGTCCCCGCGCCGGTCGTCCCCTCTTCGGTCGTCCCCTCGCCCCGGCCGATCGCGGTCAGCACCCGCGCCATCCGGGCGAGGGGCCGGGCGATGGCGGTGCCGAGCCAGGCCGCGAGGCCGGCCGAGAGGGCGAACAGGGCGAGGCCGCCGGCGATCCAGAGGGTCAGCATCCGGTCGGCCCGGGCGCGCACCGCGCCGGCGGCGGCCACGAGGTCGGCGGTGAGCCGATCCTCCACGCCCTTCAGAGCATCGATCCGCTGCGTGGCGAGGCGGAACCACGCGGGGGCGTCGCGGAAGGCCGGGGGCGTGCCCGGCACCGTGTCCTGCGCGAGGGCGCGCAGCCGCGCCACCGCCCGGGCCGGTTCCGCCGCTTCGGCGGCGTCCAGCAGGGCCGCCTGGGGGGCCTCGGCCCCGGCGCGGAACAGGCCCGCATAGGTCGCCTGCTCGGCCGAGAGCGTGGCGAGCCGGCGCGCGGCCGCGAGGTCCAGGCTGCCGGACGCGAAGGCGGCCGAGACGGCGGCCCGCTCCTGGCCGGCGGCCTCCTTCAGCGCCAGGAAGGCCGCGTAGGCGCTCGCCCGGGCGGCGAGGCCGGCCTCATCGATCACCCCGCCCATGGCCCGGACGAGCCCGAGCCCCTCGCCGATCACGCCGGTGTAGAAGGCGGCCGCCTGCGGCGCGCCCGGGCCGAGGGCGTCGATGGCCCGGCGCTCGGCCGCGAGCCCGGTGAGCGCCGCGGCGAAACCGGTGCCGCGGGCCGCGAAGACCGGGCCGAAGCCCGTGGCGCCCGCCATGGCCTCCGGCAGCCCGGCCAGGGCCGCGTCGGTGCGTCCGCGCTGGGCCGCCAGTTCCGGCCCGAACTGCGCGCCCCGCGCGCCCAGGAACAGGCTGGAGGCGCCGCGCTCGCGCGGGGCCTCGTGCACGAAGGCGCTGATCCGCGAGGCGAGGCCGACGAGGCCCTCCACCCGGTCCATCTCGGCACGCCGCGCCCACTGGTCCGACACCGCGAGGCCCGCCGCCCCCGCGAAGGCGAGGCAGGGGGCGAGCGCCACCGCGAGGATGCGGGCGCGGAGCGAGGCGAGGACGGGCATCGGAGGATCTGGGATGGTCCGGCAGGAAACGCTTCACCCTCCGGCCAAGACTTAAAGAACCCGTTATGCGCCCCTCGCCGCCCGCGGCCCGTCCTGCACAATCAAGCGGCGTCCGGGACGGCATCTGCCTGAGCGGCGTGCAAGTCGCCCCAGGTCTTCAGTTCGCGGATGACCGGTTCCAGGGAGCGCCCGCGCGCGGTCAGGCTGTACTCCACCTTCGGAGGCACTTGGGCGTAGACCGTCCGGGTGACCAGACCGTCCGCCTCCATTTCGCGCAACTGGTTCGTGAGCATGCGCTGGGTCACGCTGGTCAGCCGCCGCCGGATCTCGGTGAAGCGCAGGGTCCCCTCCAGCAGGTGGAAGAGGATCACGCCCTTCCACTTGCCGTCGATGAACCGGAGGGTCGCCTCGACGGCGCAGCCGGGGCTGCAG
Source organism: Methylobacterium sp. E-046 (assembly GCF_022829625.1). Taxonomy (NCBI): domain Bacteria; kingdom Pseudomonadati; phylum Pseudomonadota; class Alphaproteobacteria; order Hyphomicrobiales; family Methylobacteriaceae; genus Methylobacterium; species Methylobacterium sp. E-046. The sequence goes on from NZ_JAKSYP010000270.1 coordinate 53,125, forward strand.
GCGCCGGTGTGGCGGCGGATGCGGGGCATGGCGGTCTCCGACGGTATCGTTTCCGGCACTAGGGGCGTTTTATGTGCGTCCTTGCGGCGCGTGAAGACGGGCGGCATCTCCCGTGGCGACAGGTCGAGGAGAGCACGATGCGCGCCGTCGGATACCGCAAGTCCCTGCCGATCACCGATCCCGAAGCCCTGGTCGATGGCGATCTGCCGCAGCCCGAGCCCGGCCCCCGCGACCTGCTCGTCCAGGTCGAGGCGGTCTCGGTGAACCCGGTCGACACCAAGGTCCGGCGCCGCGCCGAGCCGGAGGCCGGCGGCCTCAAGGTGCTGGGCTGGGACGCGGCCGGGACCGTCGTGGCCACGGGCGCGGAGGTCGCGGGCTTCTCCGTGGGCGACGCGGTGATGTATGCGGGCGACCTCACCCGGCCGGGGACGAACGCCCAGTTCCATTGCGTCGACGCCCGCCTCGTCGGGCACAAGCCGGCGCGCCTCGACTGGGCGCAGGCCGCCGCCCTGCCGCTCACCGCGATCACCGCCTGGGAGACCCTGTTCGACCGGCTCGACACGGGAAAGCCCGTGCCGGGCGCCGCACCGGCGATCCTGATCGTCGGCGGGGCGGGGGGCGTCGGTTCGGTGGCGATCCAGCTCGCCCGGGCACTCACCGACCTCACCGTGATCGCCACCGCGTCGCGGCCCGAGACGGCGCAATGGTGCCGGGATCTCGGCGCCCACCACGTGGTCGACCATTCCAAACCCCTGGCGGCGGAGGTGGCGGCCCTGGGCCTCGGCGCGCCGGGCCTCGTCTTCTCCACGACCAGCACCGATGCCCACCTCGCCGCGATCGTGGAGCTGATCGCCCCGCAGGGGCGGCTGGCCCTGATCGACGATCCCGAGCGCCTCGACGTCGGGCTCCTCAAGCGCAAGAGCCTGTCGCTGCACTGGGAGTTCATGTTCACCCGCTCGATGTTCGGCACCGCCGACATCGCCGCCCAGGGCGCGCTCCTCGACGAGCTCGCCCGCCTCGTTGACGCGGGTCGCCTGCGCACCACCCTGGGTGAGCATTACGGGCGGATCGACGCCGAGAACCTCCGGCGCGCCCACGCGCGGATCGAGAGCGGGCGCGCCAGGGGCAAGATCGTGCTCGAAGGCTTTCCGGCGTGAGGGGGACGGGATGGCGGAAACCGGGATCTTCGACGTGGCGGCGCTGGCGGCGGCCCTGCCCGACAGCGCCGCGACGCTCCTGGCCGACACCTACCTGACCGACCGGGCGGCGGCGAGCGCCCGGGTGTTCCGGGTCTACCGGCCGACCCCGCCGCACTATCACGCCACCTGCGACGAGTACCTGTACTGCCTGTCGGGCCGGGGCACCTTCTGGATGGGCGACCCCACCTCGGTGGCCGCGTTTGGCCCCGGCCAGCTGCTGTTCTTCGCCCGGGGCATCGTCCACGCCATGCCGGAGATCGAGTCCGGCGCGCCGGTGACCTTCCTGTCGATCGACACGCCCCGGCGGGCGCCCACCGACATCGTCTTCGTGAACCCGGAGGACGGCAGTCCGGCGACCTTCATGGCCCGCAACGCGGCCACCTGAGCCTCGGACCGCCGCCGCGGATCTGAGATTCCGACCGGGGCCCCAGACCGGGGCCTCAGACCGGGGGCCTCAGACCCGCAGGGAGCGCCCGGCCGCCGCCACGCCGAGGAGCAGGGCGGCCACGATCAGGAAGGCGGCCGGCAGGCCGAGCCCCTGCGCGGCGAAGCCGATCAGGGCCGGGCCCGCCAGCACCCCGGCATAGCCCAGCGTCGTCACCGCCGGGACCGCCACGCTCTCGGGCATCGCCGTCTGGCGGCCGGCCGCCGTGAACAGGACCGGGACGATGTTGGCGCAGCCCGCCCCGACCAGGGCGTATCCGGCGAGCGCCGCCTCCCAGGCCGGCACCACGACCGAGAGCGCGAGGCCGGCCGCCGCCAGCAGGCCGCCGAGGATCACGACCTTCCGCCGGCCGAGCCGGGCCACGATGGCGTCGCCGGCAAGACGCCCGGCCGTCATCGTGACCGAGAAGGCCGCGTAGCCGAGCGCCGCCCAGGCTGGATCGAGCCCCCGGTGCTGGATCAGGAACAGGGCGCTCCAGTCCAGGGCCGAGCCCTCGGTGAGGAACACCACGAAGCAGAGCAGGCCCAGCACCAGCACGATGCCCCGGGGCAGCGCGAGGGCGGGGCCGCTTCCCCGGGCCCGGCCGGCCGGCAGGATGCCGGGCCACGCGGCCGCGAACAGGGCCGCGATCCCGGCGACCAGGAGCAGCACGCTCCAGCCCGCACCCAGCCCGGCGGCCAGCAGGCCGCTGGCGACCAGCGCCCCCAGGATGCAGCCGAGGCTGTAGAGGCCGTGGAAGCCCGACATCATCGGGCGCCCGCTCGCGCGCTCCACCACCACCGCCTGCAGGTTCATGACGCAGTCGATCGCCCCCATCCCAGCCCCGAACAGCAGCAGCGCCCCGGTGAGCGGCACGAGGCCCGCGCCCACGGCCAGCACCGGCAGGGCGAGGCCGAGCGCGAGCGTCCCGGCGAGCAGGACCGGCCGGAAGCCGAGCCGCGCGGCCGCCGCCCCGGCGCTCGGCATCGCCAGGAGCGAGCCGACGCCGAAGGTGAGGAGCAGCAGGCCCAGTCCCGCCGCGTCGAGGCCGGCGCGGTCCTTCACCAGCGGCACCAGCGGCGCCCAGGTGGCGTTGGCGATGCCGACGATCAGGAACAGCAGCCGGGTGGACAGCCGCTGCGCGCTCGCGGCTCGGTCGTCGGCCCGGCTGGGGGCGGCCGGGGCGGTCAGGTCGAGCGCGGGCATCGGCACCTGTCGAGGATGAGGATCCGGGGGCGGATCCGGCGACGTGGGATCCCGGCTCCCGCGGTGCAACACCGGCCGTGGGCGGGATCTGGCCAAGCGGGGCCGCCCGAGCCGGCCGCGGCCGGGCTCGGCCCCGCCGTCAGCGGAGGACCGCGGGGCGACCCGGGGCCGCACGGCCGCACCGCCTGCGAGGGTTCCGGCGTGCTGCGCGGCGCGATCCTGGCGTGCTGCGCGGCGCGGTCCTGGCGTGCTGCGCGGCGCGGTCCTGGGTTGCATCGCGGCGCGTGCGCGGACGGTCGCGCATTCACGGAGCGGTTGCCGCCGTACGCGTTTCGTTCTAGCAAGGGCGGCGCATGACGGGCCTGCGTCCCGCCGGCCCCACCTTGCCGTCGGCCCCCTCGGGCTCGACATGAGTCGGAGCGGCGGCTGGCCCGTGCGCGAATCCGATCCGGATCCGATCCGACTGCGTCGACGCCTCGAAAGACCGCTGCCCTCATGGCCAAAGCCCAAGCTGGAAGTCGTGCCGCGAGCCGCGCCGGCGCCGCCCAAGCCGCCCCGGCATCCACTCCGGCATCCACTCCCGCACCCGCTCCGAAAGGCGCCGGGAAGGCGGCGTCCAAGGCACCGAAACCCTCCGCCGCCCCGGCATCGCAGCCCAAGCCCGCGCGCGCGGCATCCGAGACGCGCGGCCGACCCGAGGCGGCCGCCGAGTCCGCCGTCGACGCGAAGCTGGCGGCCCTGTTCGACGCCGCGCCGGCGAGCGCCCACGATCGGCGGGTCATCGTGGTCCGGGGGGCCCGGGAGCACAACCTCAAGAACGTCGACCTGACGATCCCCCGGGACAAGCTCGTGGTGTTCACCGGGCTCTCGGGCTCGGGCAAGTCCTCCCTCGCCTTCGACACGATCTACGCCGAGGGGCAGCGCCGCTACGTCGAGTCGCTCTCGGCCTATGCCCGCCAGTTCCTGGAGATGATGTCCAAGCCCGACGTCGACCAGATCGACGGGCTGTCGCCGGCCATCTCCATCGAGCAGAAGACCACCTCCAAGAACCCCCGCTCCACCGTGGGGACGGTCACCGAGATCTACGACTACATGCGCCTGCTCTGGGCGCGGGTCGGCATCCCCTACTCGCCCGCCACCGGCCTGCCGATCGAGAGCCAGACCGTCCAGCAGATGGTCGACCGGGTGCTGGAGCTGCCGGAGAAGACCCGGCTCTACCTGCTCGCCCCGGTGGTCCGCGGCCGCAAGGGCGAGTACCGCAAGGAAATCGCCGAATACCAGAAGAAGGGCTTCCAGCGGCTGCGCGTCAACGGCGAGTACTACGCCATCGACGACGTGCCCAAGCTCGACAAGAAGTTCAAGCACGACATCGACGTGGTGGTCGACCGGATCGTGGTCCGGGCCGACATCGCGGCGCGGCTCGCCGATTCCTTCGAGACCGCGCTGGAGCTCGCCGACGGCCTCAGCGAGATCGTGTTCGCCGACGCCCCCGAGGGCGAGGCGCCCCGGACCATCACCTTCTCGTCGCGCTTCGCCTGCCCGGTCTCGGGCTTCACCATCGCGGAGATCGAGCCGCGGCTGTTCTCGTTCAACAACCCGTTCGGCGCCTGCCCGACCTGCAGCGGCATCGGCCACGAGATGCGGATCGATCCCGAGCTGGTGATCTCCGATCCGGCCCTCAGCCTGAAGCGCGGCGCGGTCGGCCCCTGGGCGAAGTCGACCTCGCCCTATTACGGCCAGACCCTCGACGCGCTGGCCGAGCATTTCGGCTTCAAGACCGGCGTGGCGTGGCAGGGCCTCTCGGAGACGGCCCGCGCCATCGTGCTGTACGGCTCGGGGAACCAGTCGATCCGCTTCGCCTACGACGACGGGCTGCGCAAATACACGGTCACCAAGCCCTTCGAGGGCGTGATCCCGAATCTCGAGCGCCGCTACAAGGAGAGCGACTCGGATGCCGTCCGGGAGGAGATCGGGCGCTTCATGAGCGAGACGCCCTGCGCCGCCTGCGGCGGCAAGCGGCTGAAGCCCGAGGCGCTGGCCGTGAAGGTCGCCATGGCCGACATCGCCGACGCGACCGCCCTCTCGGTGTCCGAGGCGCATCGCTGGTTCTCGGAGCTGCCGGAGAAGCTCACGGCCAAGCAGAATGCGATCGCGGTCCGGATCCTCAAGGAGATCCGCGACCGGCTGAGCTTCCTGGTGGATGTCGGCCTCGAATACCTGACCCTCGCCCGCGGCTCCGGCTCGCTCTCGGGCGGCGAGAGCCAGCGCATCCGGCTGGCCTCGCAGATCGGCTCGGGGCTGACCGGCGTGCTCTACGTGCTGGACGAGCCCTCGATCGGCCTGCACCAGCGCGACAACGAGCGGCTGCTCGGCACCCTCAAGCGCCTGCGCGACCTCGGCAATTCGGTGATCGTGGTCGAGCACGACGAGGACGCGATCCTGCAGGCCGATTACGTGGTCGATGTCGGCCCGGGCGCCGGCATCCACGGCGGCGAGATCATCGCGCAGGGCACCCCCGCCGAGGTGCTGGCCAACCCGGCCTCGCTCACCGCCAAGTATCTGACCGGCGCGATGGCGGTCCGCACGCCGACCGCGCGGCGGAAGGGCCGGAAGGGCAAGCTCGGGCTGTTCGGCGCCCGGGGCAACAACCTCAAGGACGTGGACGTCGAGATCCCGCTGGGCACCTTCACGTGCATCACCGGCGTCTCGGGGGGCGGCAAGTCCACCCTGGTGATCGACACCCTCTACAAGGCCATCGCCAAGAAGCTGAACGGCGCCCTGGAGCACCCGGCCCCCTACGGCCGGCTGGAGGGGCTGGAGCACCTCGACAAGGTCATCGACATCGACCAGTCGCCGATCGGCCGCACGCCGCGCTCGAACCCCGCCACCTATATCGGCGCCTTCACGCCGATCCGCGACTGGTTCGCGGGCCTGCCGGAGGCCAAGGCCCGGGGCTACCAGCCCGGCCGCTTCTCGTTCAACGTCAAGGGCGGGCGCTGCGAGGCCTGCTCGGGCGACGGCGTCATCAAGATCGAGATGCACTTCCTGCCGGACGTCTACGTCACCTGCGACGTCTGCAAGGGCAAGCGCTACGACCGCGAGACCCTGGAGGTGAAGTACCGGGGCAAGTCGATCGCCGACGTGCTCGATTCCACCGTCGAGGAGGCGGCCGAGCTGTTCAAGGCGGTGCCGGCGATCCGCGACAAGCTGGAGACCCTGAAGCGGGTCGGCCTGCACTACGTCCATGTCGGCCAGCAGGCCACGACCCTGTCGGGGGGCGAGGCGCAGCGGGTCAAGCTCTCCAAGGAGCTGTCGAAGCGCGCCACGGGCCGCACCCTCTACATCCTCGACGAGCCGACCACCGGCCTGCATTTCCACGACGTCGCCAAGCTCATGGAGGTGCTCCACGAGCTGGTCGACCAGGGCAACACGGTGGTGGTGATCGAGCACAACCTCGAAGTGATCAAGACCGCCGACTGGGTGATCGACATGGGTCCCGAGGGCGGCGACGGCGGCGGAAAGGTGGTGGCCCAGGGCACGCCCGAGGCGATCGCCCGCGCGACGGCGAGCCATACCGGCCGGTTCCTGCGCGAGGTGCTGGAGCGGCGCCCCGCCCCGCCGGCCGCGCGCCGCAGCGCCGCCGAGTAGCCGCGCGCGCCGTCGGCGCCTGCCGCGCAAGGATTCGCGGCTTGAGCGAACCCGGCAGAATCTGCCGGGTGCCGGCCGCCATCGCCCCGGCTCGGGCGCTGATTCGCGCCGTCCGGCGGCGGACCGGGCCCCGCGCGGGCCGGCCCGGACGCGGATTCGGACCGGTGGGGTGTCCCGGCGGTCTCCGCGATCGCCCGGCCGGGCTTGCCGGATCCTCCCGACCTCGCGGGCGGCAACAGCTTGACCATTCAGCGGTATTTTGCCGGAACGGCCGTCAGGCTCCTGCCTGGGGATAGTGTTGCATCGCCGCAAAAATGAGGCTTTTGCGCAACGGTTGGGCCGGTTTTGGCCTGTCAGCGAGCATTCCACTGTCTTTCCGAGGGTCTCTGTAGAATAGTCGCAGACGTTGAGACGGGCAGGCTCCGTGGGGGCGCTCGACACTTCCGAAGCCGGCGGCCGCGATAGGCGAGCAGACCGGCAGGGATGTGCCGAATGCGGGACGGATGCCGTGGGACCTTGGGAAGGAATGACAAAATGATGAAGAACTGGCTCGCGGCCGGCGCGGTCGCGCTCACGGTCGGCATGACGTCGACCATCGCTCAGGCGCAGACCACCACGATCCCGGGCGAGCAGGTCGGCCTCGCCACCGGCGCGCCCCTGCCCGAGGGCGTCTACGCGCTCAATACCTTCGCCTACCGCCTGACCCCCAATGTCGGGCCCGGCGCCTCGGCGGTCGATGTCGGCGTCAACATCCCCGTCCTCGTCTGGTCGACCCCGCTGGTGCTCGCCGGCGGCCGCGTCGAGCTCCTCCTCGCCCCGCCGACCGTGTTCACCTTCGGTAAGAACCGCGGCGCCAACACCCTCCGCGATATTTCGATCAACGTCGGCACCTTCGTGGGCGGCATCTGGGCCTTCGATCTCGGCAACAACTTCGGCGTCAGCTTGCTCGGCGGTACCTACCTCAACGAGCTGAACGGCGACCGCGGCGTCCTGGTCACCAGAGGCGGTGCTCTGGCGGCCGCTCCGGTGCTCGGGCAGCTCGCCTCGAACACCTACCGCTTCGGCATCGCGGGCAGCTACACCGGCAACGGCTATAACCTGACCGCCAACCTGACGGCGAACATCTACGACTCGCCGGCGAAGTTCCCGGGCTTCAACACGGTCGGCTTCGGCAACACCCGCGGTCCGTTCAACATCTCCGACTCGCTGAACCTCGACCTCACGGCGACCAAGAAGTTCGGCAACTTCGAGATCGGCGCGATCGGCTACGGCACCTACAACTTCGACATCAGCCAGACCAGCCTGGCCGCCGGCAACCGCGGCTACTTCGCCCTCGGCGGCCTGATCGGCTACGACTTCGGCAAGTTCACCGCGCAGGTCTACGCGGCCCGCTACGTGGCGGTGTCCGTGCCGCGCTCCGAGGCCACCGAGGTGTTCGGCCGCATCATCGTGCCGCTCTACTCCCCGACCCCGGCCGCCCCGCCGCCGGCCCCGCTGGTCCGCAAGTACTGAGACGCCGGTTCCCCGCCGCCCGGCGGGGAATCCCGGATCTCCGACAGAGCGTCCTCCGGGACGTCGCACCGTCCGGCGCCGCGCCGGGCGGTGTTTTCGTGTGCGCCGGGCGGTGCGGCCAATGGCCTGCCGCGACGGCCCCGCGGGTGTTGCGGGCGGCCCGAACGTCCTATTGTGAGACGATTTCGCGTGCCCGGCACCGGCCGGCGCGTGCCGAACGAGCCGAAGGACCATCATGGCGACGCAGGGCGAGTGGAAGATCCCCGCGCAGGCCCAGCCCAGGCCTGCGGATTACGGCTACGACCTCGACCGGGCGCTCTCGGCGGTGCTCGCCCTGTCGGCGCGGGTGCCGGAGGGCGCCTTCACGGCCGAGACGCTGGGCACCGAGCGGGCCGGCAACGGCGTGGTGATCCGCGAGGACGGCCTCGTGCTCACCATCGGCTACCTCGTCACCGAGGCCGAGAGCGTCTGGCTGACCACCCGGGACGGCCGCTCGGTGCCGGGCCACGTGGTGGGGTTCGACGCCGCCACCGGCTTCGGCCTCGTCCAGGCGCTGGGCGACCTCGGCGTGCCGGCCCTGCCCCTCGGCCGCTCGGCCGGGCTGAAGACCGGCGACCGAGCGGTCCTGGCCGGGGCGGGCGGGCGCCAGCGCTGCGTCGCCGTCGAGGTCGTGGCCCGGCAGGAATTCGCCGGCTACTGGGAATACGTGCTGGACGAGGCCCTGTTCACCGCCCCCTCCCACCCGCACTGGGGCGGCACCGCGCTGATCGGCCCCGAGGGCGATCTGCTGGGGATCGGCTCGCTGCAACTGCAGCAGGGTGGCTCCGGCAGCGCGCGCCCGATCAACATGGTGGTGCCGATCGATCTCCTGCCGCCGATCCTCGACGACCTCGCCACGCGCGGGCGCGCGAACCGGCCGCCGCGCCCCTGGCTCGGCCTCTACGCCACCGAGAGCGAGGAGGGCATCGTGGTGATGGGGCTGGCCGATGGCGGCCCGGCCGAGTCCGGCGGTCTGCAGGCCGGCGACGTGATCGAGGCGGTGGCGGGCGAGCCCGTGGCGGATCTCGCCGCCCTGTTCCGCAGCGTCTGGGCCCTGGGCGAGGCGGGGGTGCGGGTGCCGCTGACCGTCCGCCGGGACGGACGCGGTATCAAGCTCGCCCTCGTCTCCGGGGACCGGGAGCGGTTCCTGCGGACGCCCTCGCTGCACTGATCGGCCGCACGCAACTTTTGCTGCACCCGCGACGTTGCCCGCGCGCCGCCGCGGGCCTGTCTGAGGCACAACCTCTGGCTCAGCGTCGGTTCAGGCGGCGGCGGCCAATCTCCCGGAACCGGCTGCCGATCCGCCGGACGTGAGTGAGGAGATCCAGTCATGACGATTCTGAGCGCACCGCGCGCGAAGGCGCTCGTTGTGGCCGCCGCGATCGCCGGCGGCCTGGGGCTTGCGGGCTCCGCCCAGGCGGCGGGCGGCTGCGGCCCCGGCTTCCATCCCAATCCCTGGGGCATCTGCCGCCCGAACTGGGGTCCCCGCCCCTACGGATACTGGCGTCGGCCGGCCTATTACGGCGGCTACGGATACGCCCGGCCGCGCCCGTTCTACCGTCCCTACGGCTTCTACGGGCCGCGCCCGTTCTACTGAGCCGCAGGGCCCGTCGCTCGCCTCTCGAGGGCGCCCCGTCCACCGGCGGGGCGCCCTTCGCGCGTCCGGAGGGCGGGTTCCGCATGCGCCCAAAGTATGACCATCCGGAATGCTTGCCGGAATCTTAAGCTCGATATGCAAATCCCGCAGGTCTGATGCTTGAGCTTACGCCTCCTACCGCGCTGCGGCAGGCTTATATGTGCGTTGCACCAACAAGAGGCAGCGATGCGCAACGAGGCGCCATCGTCTGCCCGAGCAGAGGTCACAGCACACCATGTCCGCCGCCCGTAGCGTCCTGACCCGCGTCCGCGCCTATCTCCGGTACCGCGACACCGTTTCCCAGCTTTCCCGCCTCTCGGATCGGGATCTCGCCGATCTCGGCATCAGCCGCAGCGAGATCCGCGGCGTCGCCCGCGTCTGATCCCGGCCCCCGCCTGCCCCATCGCGAGGATTCCGCGACGGAATCTTCGAAGGACCGCCGCCCGTTGATCCGGATGGCGGTCCTTCGCTATTCTGAGACATGACACAGACCATCCACATCGTCGGCGGCGGCCTCGCGGGATCCGAGGCCGCCTGGCAGGTGGCCGAAGCCGGCCACCGCGCCGTGATCCACGAGATGCGCCCGGTGCGCGGCACCGAGGCCCACCAGACCGACAGCCTGGCCGAACTCGTCTGCTCCAACTCGTTCCGGTCCGACGACCCGGAGGGCAACGCCGTCGGGCTGCTGCACCAGGAGATGCGCAGCCTCGGTTCGCTGATCATGCGGGCGGCCGACGCCAACCAAGTGCCGGCGGGCGGAGCCCTGGCGGTGGACCGCGAGGGCTTCGCCGCCGCCGTGACCCGGGCGCTGGAGCGGCACCCGAACGTTACCCTCGTCCGCGGGGAGGTCGCGGGCCTGCCGCCGGAGGAGTGGGGGCCCTGCATCGTCGCCACCGGCCCGCTCACCGCCCCGACGCTCGCCGAGGGCATCCGGGACCTCACCGGGGCCGAGTCCCTCGCCTTCTTCGACGCGATCGCGCCGATCGTCCATCGCGACTCCATCGACATGGACGTGGCGTGGTTCCAGTCCCGCTACGACAAGCCGGGCCCCGGCGGCTCCGGGGCCGACTACCTGAACTGCCCGATGGACCGGGCGCAGTACGACGCCTTCGTGGCGGCCCTCGTGGCGGGGGAGAAGATCGGGTTCAAGCAGTGGGAGGGCACGCCCTACTTCGACGGCTGCCTGCCCATCGAGGTGATGGCCGAGCGCGGGCCCGAGACCCTGCGGCACGGGCCGATGAAGCCCGTGGGGCTCACCAATCCCCGCGACCCGCAGGTCAAGGCCTGCGCGATCGTGCAGCTGCGCCAGGACAACGCGCTGGGCACCCTCTACAACATGGTCGGCTTCCAGACGAAGCTGACCTATGCCGAGCAGGTCCGGATCTTCCGCACGATCCCCGGCCTGGAGCGGGCGGAGTTCGCGCGCCTCGGCGGCCTGCACCGGAACACCTACCTCGACAGCCCGCGGCTGCTCGACGCCACGCTGCGGCTCAAGGCCCGGCCCGCCTTGCGCTTCGCCGGCCAGATCACCGGCTGCGAGGGTTATGTCGAGAGCGCCGCGATCGGGCTGATGGCCGGCCGCTTCGCGGTGGCGGAGGCCGCGGGCGACGCGCTCGAACCCCTGCCCCAGACGACGGCCCTCGGCGCGCTGATCGCCCACATCACCGGCGGCCATATCACCAGTGACCCGTCGGCGGCGGATGGCGAGGCCAAGGCCCCGCGCTCGTTCCAGCCGATGAACGTCAATTTCGGCCTGTTCCCGCCCCTGGCGCAGGCGCCCCGCAACGAGACCGGCTGCCGCCTGCGCGGCCCCGAGAAGGCGGCGCTGAAGAAGCGCGTGCTGACCGACCGGGCCCGGGCCGACCTCGCCGCCTGGATGGCGGGCGCGCAACCGGCGGATTGGCGGCCCGCGGCGGCGGAATAGCGCCAGGCCCGGTGTCGGGAGGCCGGGGCCCCTCGCGGGTGCAGGGCCGCGCCCCGAGGTCGGCCGTCGCCCCGAGAGGCGCTTCGTGGCGCTTCGGGGCGCTTCGCCCGAACGTCGGGGTGCCGCCCCGATACCCCGCTGCGGGGCTCCCGGCCCTTCGGAAGTCCCCCACGCGCACGGGCCTTGCACGGTGCGGGCCTTCGGAACCCGGGCTCCGCATGACCGAGATCGACACCGATGCCTTCCTGGCCGACCTGTACGCCCTGCGCGAGATCGGCCGGTTCCGCACCGGCGTCCACCGGCCGACCTTCTCGGCCGCCGACATGGAATCCCGCCGCTGGCTGATGGCCCGGCTGGAGGCATGCGGGCTGGACGCCGCCATCGACGGGATCGGCACCGTCCTGGGGCGCCATCGCGGGCCCGGCCCGCACCTTCTGGTCGGCAGCCACATCGAGACCCAGAACGAGGCCGGCTGGCTCGACGGAGCGCTGGGGGTCGTGGCCGGGGTGGCGCTCGCCCGCGCCGGGCTGCCGGTCGACGTCGTCGCCTTCGCGGACGAGGTGGGGCACTTCTCCGGCGGCTTCCTGGGGAGCCGCTCGGCGATCGGCGACCTGACCGAGGCCGAGATCGACGCCGCCCGCAACCGCACCGACGGCACGCCCCTGCGCGACGCCCTCGAAGCCGCTGGCCTCGCCGGCCTGCCCCGGATGCGGCTCGATCCGGGCCGCTACCGCGGCTTCCTGGAGATGCATATCGAGCAGGGGACGCAGCTCGAATCCGCCGGCCAGCATCTCGGCGTGGTGAGCGGCATCGTGGCGATCTGGCAGTTCCGGATCGTGTTCGAGGGCAACCAGGACCATGCCGGCGGCACCACCATGGCGGAGCGTCGGGACGCGGGCCTCGCGGCGGTGCGGCTGCTCGCGGCGATCGACCGGGAGTTCCCGAAGGTCTGCGGCCCGCGCAGCACGTGGACCACGGGACGGATCACCCTGGATCCCGGCGGCTTCAGCATCATCCCCGGCCGCGCCGAGGTGTTCTTCCAGTTCCGCGACGTGTCGGTGCCGGTGCTCGAGCGGATGGAGGCCTGCCTGGAGGCGCTGGTGCGCGAATCGAACCGGCGCGAGCGCTGCCCCGCGACCCTGACGGCCCTGGCGAAGGCGGTTCCCGCCCCCTGCGACCCCGGCCTGATGGGCGCCCTCTCGGAGGCCGCCGAGGCCGTCTGCCCCGGAGGCTGGCAGGTGATGCCGTCGGGCGCCGGCCACGACGCCCAGAACGTCGCCCGGATCCTGCCGGCCGCGATGCTGTTCGTGCCCTCGATCGGCGGCATCAGCCACCATTGGGCGGAGGATACCGCCGACGCCGACCTCGCTCTGGGCGTCCGGGCGCTGGGCGCCGCGGCGGCGCGGGTGCTGGCCCGGTGAGCGCCGGGTGAGCGCCGGGTGAGCGCCGGATCGCGGGCGCTGCCCCCGCCGGGACGGCGGGGTGGCGCATCCGCCTGTGCGGTGGCGCCGGCCTCCCCTGCACCGGCCTCGCCGGGGGCGGGCAGATCGCGCCCGACCGCGGTGTCCGGACCCGGCGCGCGCAGCCCCGGATGCGCACGCTGGGAGACGTCGGCGCGACGGAACGGACACGGGCGCCGCCCTGCGCGGCCGATCGAGATCTCGATCCGTCCCGCTACGGGCGTTGCGCTCCTGTTCAATCAGGTCGCGCGGCGGGACAGCCTCGCGCAAGGTCCCGCGTGTTACGGGAATTTGCGTGCTCTGCGGGTCGGATCGTTCGAGGGGAGTCCGTCACCTGCGATACGCGGGTGCATGTGGTTCTGGCGATCAGATGAAGCGCCTTCAGACGCGCGTATTCAATCAGCCCAGATAAAAAGATGTCGGTGACAGGCTATGAGTGTCGCGGCCGTGACGCCTTATTACCGAGAGGATGCGCGGGAACTGTTCTTCGCACATGAGAGCGTGCTCCGGCAGAGCCTGAGGGCGCGGCACATCATGGTCGCGGACGGATACCCGAACCCCGCGGTCGCGACCTGGGATTGCGAACACGTCACCCTGCCCGCGGCCCACCGCGATGCCGGCAACTTCGCCAGGGGGGTGGGGGCCCTGCACGCCTTTCAGAGCGGGGCCGATTATGTCTGCTTCCTCGACGCCGACAACTGGCTTCAGACCAACCATGTCTCGAGCCTCCGCGGGGCGATGGTCCGGTCGGGCGCCGAGATCGGCGTCAGCCGGAGGCTCCTGCGACGCCTCGACCGCAGCGTCCTGGATCCTTTCGACTGGGAGAGCGACGGTGCACGATTCGCCGACACGGGAACGGTCATGCTGAGCCGCGCCGCCATCGAGATCGCGACCTTGTGGGCGACGATGCCGCCCGAACTGAGCGGCGCCGGCGACCGGGTGATCTGGGGGGCCATCAACCAGAGGAACTTCACGATCGTTCGGACCGAGCTGGCGACGACGAACTACAAGACCAAGTGGGCCGTGCACTACACCGGGCGCGGGGAGACGGCGCCGGCGGGAACGGTCGACCTCAGCTATGTCCAGTCATCGGAAGCGTATTGGCAGGCGCTGCCGGATCACGACAAGCGCCGCCTTCTGATGGGGCGGAACTGAGGCGCCTGCGGGGCTGCCGGCGCGGGGGCGGCCCTGACCCGCGGGCGCGCGTGTCCCGGATCCGGACCGGTCTCACCCCGTCGGCACCAGGGACTGGATCGGGATCCAGTCCGGCCGGTATTCCTCCATCCCGCCGGCGATCTTCTCCTCCACGGCGTCGAGGAAGCGTTCCGGGTCGGTGATCGAGCACTGGCGCAGGTCCCAGAAGGCGTAGCGCCACCATTGCACCTTCAGGTAGCGCTCGATCAGCGCGTCGGGGAAGCGCATCTTCACGATCCGGGCCGGGCTCCCGGCCACGATCGCGTAGGGCGGCACGTCCTTGGTCACCACCGCCATGGCGCCGATCACCGCCCCGTCGCCGATGGTGATGTCGGGCATCAGGAAGGCGCCGTGGCCGATATAGACGTCGTTGCCGATGCGCACGCGCTTGGGCCAGAGATAGGGCCCGCAGATCTCGTAATCCTCCGCCCGCGGATCGAGGCGGTCGAACACGGCCGAATGGTGCGTGTAGAACAGCGGCGAGGTCGAGCCGCACTGGACCGGGTGGCTGCCGCGGCCGACCTGCACGCTCTCGCCGATCGAGCAGTAGCGGGCGATGTCGGCGCCGAAATAGTAGCCACTCACCGCGTACGAGAACGCCCCCATGGTGAGACAGTAATCGACGCCCATCCACTTGATGCTGCACGGCGGCTCGAAGGTGCAGTCCTCCGGCAGGCCGAACGGGGCCGGGTGCAGCACCGAGATGCCGCGCTGAAGCATGGTCTGCTTCATGTCCTCGTTGACGGAGATCATGCGGCGTCCTCGTCGATGGGGTGTCGGGTCCCGGCCGGCACCGGGTCCAGGCCGTAATAGTCGCGCATCAGGTCGCCGTATGCGGCGGCCCGGATCGGCACCGCGCAGCGACCGCCGGGCGCGACGTCGACGGCGAGCAGCCGGTCGTTGAAGGCGGCCGGGTCGGCGGCCAGGGCGTAGGGCAGCAGGTGGCCGTTCGGGTGGGCGCGCAGCCGCTCGCCCGGCGCACCGAGGTCGAAGGCCACCACCGGCAGGCCGGTGCGCAGCGCGAGCGTCAGCGCGTACGAGTAGGTCTCCGGCCAGATCGCCGGCAGCAGAACCAGGTCGGCCGCGAGCCGCCAGACGAGGTCCAGCGCCTCATGGTCGCCCTGATAGCGCCCGGTCTGGGCGACGCCGACGCCCTCCAGGCCCACGGCCAGCGCCGGGTCGGAGAAGCCCACGATGGAGAAGTGCAGCGGCAGCCCCCGGTCCCGGGCGTCGGTGGCGAGCGCCTGCAGGAACAGCCCGCCCTTCGTGGCGCTGATCGCGCCCAGCACGGCGATGCGGCGGATCTGTCCGTGCCGCTGGAGGGCGGTGTCGCGCACGGCGCGCTCGGGCTCGAGGTGCGGCCGGACCGTGACGGCGAGGTCCGGGTACACGCCCCGGATCCGCGCCGCCGTGTCGGCGGACGGCGCGAACACCCGCGCGGCGCCCGCCAGGAAGGCCCCGAACGTCGCCCGCCGCGCCCCCGGGTCCGGCTCCTCGAACCCGTCCGCATCCGCGGCCAGG
>NZ_JAKSYP010000271.1:0-2999 GCF_022829625.1 Methylobacterium sp. E-046
GCATCAGGCAGACGAGGGCGAGGCCGGTGAGCCACTCGAAATCCGGGCACAGCACCTGTTCGAGGCCGCGCGGCTGACCGGCCACGTCGTAGGCGCAGAACCATTTCACGTGCGCCTCGGCCGCGCCCGTGGCGGCGAGGAGCAGCAGCGGCGCAGCGAGGCCGGCAAGCGTGCCGGTACCTAAGCGACGTATCGGCCTGGGCGCTGAAACCCGAACCATGATGACCTCGGAGGACGTAGCGGGTACCGGCCCGCCTACGTATTTCCTCAAAATCGGGCTCTCGCGTCAACGAACCATTAACGAAGATTAGGAAGTGGTTAACGGCACAGCCTAGCGGCAAAACGGTACGCTGCGGAGCGGACGCGCTTAATTGCTGGGCTGCGTCCTGGCCGCTGCAGCCCGCCTATGCCCGACCGGCTCGGCACCCGTCTCGAATGCCCGACGGCGCACAAGCGCACGCTCATCCTGGCGGCGGCCGAGCCCGACGGCGTACCGACCGAGAGCGCCCTGCATCAGGTCGCAGAACCGGAGAACGTGATCGCTGCGGTCGAGGCGGAGGGGGCGAAGGAACCGAACGGCTGCGGCGGAGCTCCTGTGACGTTGAGCACTCGTCGCTCGATGCAGGCTACGGCCCCTCGGTCGCCAGCGCGCGCACCTTGAGGTCATCCAGATCGACCTCAGCGCCCTCCGATGAGGTCACGCGCACTGTGTATCCGCTCTCCTGAAGCTCTACGGTTTTCTCCCAAGCCTCCAGGGCGGTATCGACTTGGCTGCTGCTGGGTCCGGCCTGATTTGCGGCGTTCGTCCCGGAGATGATGTAGCCCATGGCTCCCTCCTGCTGGCTGCCGAGCATGCCCTGGCCCTTCCTGTGGGTCGTCGGCCTGGCCGTGGTGCGCGGATATGGGCTTAACATGGCGAGCGGCGGGCCAGTGTCGAGGCGGAGCCCTGATCAGGAAGCCAGTCGAGCCGCAGCCGCGCGAACGCGAGATCCATAGTGGGCTTGCCGTAGAGCGTGAGCGGCATCGGGCTGTGATGCGGGCGACACGCGCAACGGCTCCACGAGCCACCGGCCCGTTGCTCCCACTGAATACTCGTGCCCGTTGCGCATCCAAGTCGACGATGAGTACAATCTATCGTTGTAGGCGCCGAAGTTAACCGTCCACTTAGGACATAGTTAATCTAGCCCGATTATTATTATTGCCAATGTGTCGGGAAGCGGCTGACCGGGTGTAGTCGGAAGTCACTGGCCCGATGCTGATCCGGCATCGGGCAAGCGCTATGGGCTACGCCACCCTTCACGTCGTCCCGGCTTCGGGGAAGCCGAATGCTCCTGCCACTCTGGCAGAGGTCTCCACCCTGACCGAAGAGGTCAGACGCATCGCGCAGGACAAAGCCGGCCGCATCCAGCAGATCACCGCTCAGACCAAGATGCTGGCGCTGAATGCCCTTATCGAGGCTGCTCGTGCCGGGGAGCAGGGGCGCGGCTTCTCCGTCGTCGCGCAAGAGGTGCGCGCCATCGGTAGCGAGGTGGAGACCCTTGCCCGCGAACTGGAAACCCATCTCTCGACGCGGGTGAATGATCTGCAGCGCGCTGTCGATGCCATGGCTGGCCGGGCGCAGGATGAGCGCCTCGTCGATCTGGCGCTGAACGCCGTCGAGCTGATCGACCGAAATCTCTACGAGCGCACCTGCGACGTGCGATGGTGGGCGACGGACGCGGCCGTCACCACCTGCGCGGCGGCGCCGGACGCGGCCGCAGCCGCCTACGCCACCCAGCGCCTCGGCGTGATCCTGTCGGCCTACACCGTCTATCTCGACCTCTGGCTGTGCGACTTGGAGGGACGGGTCCTCGCCACCGGGCGACCGGACCGCTACCCGGATGTGCGCGGCCGCAGCGTCGCCGGTGAACCCTGGTTCCGGGAAGCGGTCCGTCTGTCCTCCGGAGACGATTACGTGTGTGCCGACGTGCGCCGGGAGACCGGCCTCGGCAACGCGCAGGTCGCAACCTACGCGGCGAGCGTGCGCGAGAGTGGTCGGGCGAACGGGCGGCCAGTCGGCGTGCTGGCAATCCACTTCGATTGGGAGCCGCAGGCGCGCGCGATCGTCGAGGGGGTGCGTGTGTCGCCGGAGGATCGTGGGCGGACACGGGTGCTGCTGATGGATGCGCGCCGACGCGTGCTGGCGGCTTCCGACGGACAAGGTGTGCTCAGTGAGACGCTGGCACTCGATCCGGCAGGTCGTGAGTGCGGTGTAGTGCGAGACGTTGGCTCAGGTTCGGTCCAGGCATACCACCGGACCCCCGGCTATGAGACTTACCTCGGCCAGGGCTGGTACGGCGTAATCCTTCAGCGGGGAGCGTAGAGGCGGCCCCTAACGACAACGGCGCAGCAACCTGGAAAGGCCGCTGCGCCGCTGGATCGGGCTGCCGAGGGGGTGATAGCAGCCACGTGGAAGAGCTACGCGCGAAGTGCGTTCCGCGATGTGCGTCCGAGCACAGCCCGCTTCAGGAGTCGGTGCCGTTCAGGTCCTGAACAGAAAACACCCCGGGAGCGGGTGCTCCCAGGGTGTCGCCGACCTCGCGGCCAGTTTGATCGGGCTGGGGATGCGAAGGTCAGCCGGACGGCTGCTCTTCTGCGGCGAGGGGCGATGGGGAGGACCAGCTACCCTTCGCCCTCTGCCGCAACTCCCGGGACAGATACCGGGAGCAGCTCGACCGGATCTCAGTACGAGCCGAACTTGTAGTTCAGGCCGGCGCGGACGACGGCGAACTCGTCGGAGCGGCGGCCGACCGGGCTGTAGACGGCCGGGACGTTGGAGGCGGCGTTAATCACGAACGCGCCCTGGTTGCGGGTGTTGCGGTCGTGGTTGACGTACAGGCATTCGACCTTGAGCGTGACGGCCGAGGAGCGGTAGAAGTTCAGGAAGGAGTCGGTGAGATAGGAAGAGCGGCGAGGAGGAAGAGAGAGTCGGATAGGGGGGTGATGTCGGTGACTGCTGG
>NZ_JAKSYP010000125.1:0-362 GCF_022829625.1 Methylobacterium sp. E-046
CTTGTCGGAGGTATGGGCCGGAGCCAAGGCATAGGGGACGCGCGGGGCTGCGCCGCACGATGGTGAAGACCGCCGTGATTATGGGCTTTCCGTTGCAGGGATGAGGCGATGGCCGATGAACCCGCCCCGCTGATGTACCCATACGAAGCCCTCAAGATCATTGAGGTGCTCGTCGACGTGGCCGAGGAGACCGACAATCCCGTTGCCACCGATCTGATCCTACGCGAGATCCGGAACGTGCTGGCCAAGACGATGCCGAAGAAGCCGAGGCGCAGGCGGCGGAAGGCATGACCGAGCCCGACGCGAACCACGAACTCGCCGCCCGTCTGCTGGCCCAACTGGGTGGCTTCATGCTCGGCATC
>NZ_JAKSYP010000274.1:0-2276 GCF_022829625.1 Methylobacterium sp. E-046
AGCCGCAGGCGTCTGGTCCAACGATGAGGTCGCTTTGCCGGGTGATCCGCCAGGCAACCTGGAGGTGGTCGACGGCGCGCCTGAAGGCGGTAAGATCCCGGAACTCGACGGCAACTACGGCGCGTTTGCGCCGGACTACGCGCCGGAGGAGATCTTCGAGATCGCGAGCAAGCTCTACAAGAAGAGCCGCTAGGCCAGACCAACGTGCGTAGGAGGAGCCCCGCGGTATCAGATCCGCGGGGCAGGCGACGGTTACATCCGGGACCGACGCATGTGATGACGGCGGTGATGCTTCATGCGCATCATACCTCGCTTCCCACCCATCCGTTTCTGCGACGGGCTCTTCACGCTGCCCGGGTTGTTCATGTTGCTTTGAGCGCTGCCACCACCTGACATTTGAGCAAAAGCTGCCCCGGTAACTGCGAACGACAACGCCGCGGCAAGGGCAAGTGTCTTCATCAACATGGGGGTTTCCTCCAGACGGATCGGTTCGATCAGTCCGAGTTTGAACGTCAGCGTGATCGTTAACGTTCAGGCACCGGCTACGACTGTCGTTACAAATCTAGCTCGGGTCGCAGCCGGACGGCCAGGATCAACGCGGCCGGCCAGCATACAAGGCTGAGAAAGACGATCGGGATGATGGGGCGGCCTTTCCACCAGACGATGATGACCGGCAGGAGCAGGCCAGGGATAGCCACAGCGAGGAAGGCCCAGAACTGAAGGTCGGACAGGTCCATATGCCATCCGTAGCAGCCTTCTGCCGCTACGCTTTCTTCACGTCCGGTGGCACAGTACGGCCCCATGCCGATCCGGCCCGAGCACCGCTTCTTTTATCCCATCGACTGGCCGCAGCTGTCTGCTGTGATCCGCTTCGGCCGGGCTAGGGGCTGCTGCGAGGGCTGCAGGCGGCCGTCTTGCGGCGTCCAGTTCCGTAGTGCATTGGCCTTCATGCGGCTGTCTTGCCCACTACAGCTCGCATGTAGACGAGAAGCCGCTCGCGCATTTCAGCGTCGCCAATCTTCCGAAATAGCTGAAGAAGTTCCTCTTCCTGCTCCGCCGCTGCGGCCGCGGTTATCGGCGCGCGCGGGGGCGCCAGGAATGTCGTGACTGGGATGCCCAGCGCGGCGGCAATCTGTCCGAGCCTGCTCCGGGCGGCTTCGTATGCTGCGTTGTCCATGGGGCGCTCCCTTGGGCCCGCGCGTGAGGCAGCACCAGAAGCGGGCACCTCCAGGATTAGTGTATCAACGTATACCCTCCTAGGTTGCAATTGGCTGGGCGGCTCACATAACCCATGCGCTCAGTGAATATTGGCGCTGGCGTCGCCCTGCTGAAGGCCGCGAGCGAGACGGGATCCGACGTCGAACAGCAGGCTGTCGATCGCTGGCAGCATCTCGTCGGCCGCGCCGATAGCTGCAGCACGCGCCATCAGGAGATGGTTGGCAACGACGTCGAGCTTCGACACCGGGGCGAATTCGCCGGTAGCGGTCTTGGCTCGGAAGGTCTCAAGCTCGGCGCGCGCGACAAGGCCTTTTGGCGGGCGATCAAGGCGTCGGATCATGCCGAGGAAGCCCAAGAACGTTCCCGCGTCCGGTAGGCGCGAGGGCGCGGCGGAGTCGACGACCCAGACATAGGTGCCATCGTGCCGCCTAAGCCGGTACTGCAGCACGAACTCACACTGCAGATGGCACGCTTTCAGGAAAGCATCGCCCATCATCGCTCGCTCGTCGGGATGGATGGCCTGTACCCAACCATCAGCCAACGCAGCGGGCGGCCTCTGCCCCGTGAAGGCGTACCACTCCTGGCACATGTAGGTGGTCTGCCCCGCAGCATCCGTCGTCCAGATCATCAGGGCCTCCCTAAGGCCAGACACATCGCAGGCGCACGCATCCACGGCATACAGCCTCATCAAAGCAAGCTGCTGATCTTGTAGGCAGACTCGGAGCGTCGTCGAGGAGCCTCCTCGGTCATCCTTTCTCGTTCGTCATACCGTCCCGCTGCAGACCGTCACCGCATGGCTCGCCCGGTCTTACCGCTCGCGAGAATTCTCACGGGGTCGCTTCGGTTGAGGTCGCCCGCTGCCTCTCGGCAGCCTTTCTTCGGATCCGCTGACCTCGTTTTTCCCAGAATTGGAACCTCAGTAGGCGTGCTGGTTACGGTTTTGACCCCTCCCACTTGAGAAGCGGAGCCGCGATGGCCCTCACTTTGTGCAGGGGGTCGCAGGTCGCTACCCCCTTTCCGTGCCAGCTGGATCCAGGCCAGCCACTCCTGGCTGATGA
>NZ_JAKSYP010000275.1:0-2611 GCF_022829625.1 Methylobacterium sp. E-046
GGTTCTGGACCACATGGATGGTGATGCGGACCTGGAGGATGGCGGGGACGCCGAGCCGTCCCTGGCGGCGCCCGAGAACACCGCCGACTCGCAGGTCGTCTACATGCGAGGCAGCGACCGGGACGGCGAGGCCGAGGCGCCTGAGACCGTTCTGCCGGAGATAGCGGTAGAGCCGGCGCCCGAGGCGGTCGTGCTGCCCTGGCGGGGGCGCGGCAACGTCATCGCGGCTGCTGGCACCATGCTCCTCGACCTGCTGGAGCGGGCCTGATCCAAGGTCTGCTGAGACTGAGCAGCGGAAGTTGTAGGACGCCGGAAGGAGTGTCCGCTATGGAATTTCAAACGGACTATCGTGCCACCTAGGCGCTGCTCACGCGATAAGCTCTACCGCTTCGCATCCTTGACTGCTTCGATCAGCGAGCGAATGCGGGCAGCCATGGCGTCCATCGCGAATGGCTTGGTCAGCACTGCCATGCCGGGTGCGAGATGGCCGTTCCCGAGGATGGCGTTCTCGGCGTAGCCGGTGATGAACAGCACTTTCAGGCCGGGCCGGGCGACGCACGCCGCATCCGCCATCTGACGGCCATTCATGCCGCCGGGCAGGCCGACATCCGTGATCAGCAGGTCGATGCGCACGTCGGACTGCAGGATCTTCAGCCCCGCCGCGCTATCGCCTGCTTCTATGGCGAGGTAGCCAAGGTCTTCCAGGATGTCGGTGACGAGCATGCGCACGGTCGGCTCATCGTCCACGATCAGCACCGTTGCCTCCTGCTCCGAGCGGGGCAACGCATCGAGTTTGATTGTGCCGACCTCGTCGGCCGCCTCGCCGTAATGGCGGGGCAGGTAGATGCAGATGGTCGAACCCTGACCGACCTCGGAGTAGATCCGGACCTGTCCACCAGACTGCTTCGCGAAGCCGTAGATCATCGACAGGCCGAGGCCGGTGCCCTCACCTATGGGCTTCGTCGTAAAAAACGGTTCGAATACCCGCGCGATCACCTCTGGTGGCATGCCGGTGCCGGTGTCGGTCACGCAAAGTGAGAGGTACTGCCCCTCCGGGAGGTCCTGTTTCTTGGCAGCGCGCTCATCCAGCCACCTGTTCGCGGTCTCTACCGTGATGCGCCCGCCATCCGGCATCGCGTCCCTGGCGTTGATGCACAGGTTGAGCAAGGCGTTCTCAAGCTGCGGCGGGTCCACCAGAGCCAGCCATAGGTTGGACGCACCGACCACCTCGACCGGGACACCTGGGCCGACCGTGCGCTGGATCATCTCCTGCATGCCACTGACGAGGCGGTTTACATCGGTGGGTTTGGAGTCGAGGGTCTGGCGGCGCGAGAACGCGAGCAGTCGATGGGTCAGCGCCGCGGCTCGTTTCGAGGCCCCCTGCGCGGCCACCATGTACTTGTCCACGTCCTTGAGGCGGCCTTGCTGCATCCGGTTCTGCATCAATTCCAGCGATCCGGAGATGCCCGCGAGCAGGTTGTTGAAGTCGTGCGCCAGCCCCCCGGTGAGTTGGCCCACTGCCTCCATCTTCTGTGATTGCCGCAGCGCTTCTTCGGCCTGCATCAGTTCGGCGGTCCGCTCGGCCACGCGCTGTTCTAGGGTCTCGTTGAGGATACGCAACGCTGCCGCCGCGCGGTCGCGCTCCTCAAGGACGGCGCGGCGCTCCTCCACGTCGATGAGCACGCCGGGGAAGCTCGATGGGGTGCCATCCTCAGCGCGGTCAACGCACCCGTTGGCCTCGATCCAGTAGTAGCGCCCGTCCATCCGGCGCACACGATACTGGTGCGCGTAGGCTCCACCCCGCCGGACAGCGCCGTTGATCGCCTCGGCCAATCCGGCTTGGTCGTCGGGGTGCACGGTCGCAACGATCTGAGCAAGCGGTATGCCGGTCGTGCCAAGGTCCGGGTCGAGCCCGAAGCTGCGGGCAAAGCCTTCGTCGATGGTGAAGCGGTCGCTGGGTATGTCCCAGTGCCACGTCCCGAGGATGGCACCTGCGCCAAGGGCAAGTTGCACGCGCTCGGCATCAGCGTGCGCCTTCACCGCCCGATGCCGCGCCTGATCCCGCTCGGCGCGCAACGCAGTCTCGGCACGCACCCGCGCCGTGACCTCATGGCCGCCGACGAGAATGCCGTTGATCGGACCATTCTGTTCGCGGATGGGCTGGAACAGGAAGTCGATGTACCGGTCCTCGTCCTCATCCGCGAGGCGGATCGACGTGGCCTGTGCCGAGAACGGGATGCCGGTGGCGTACACCTCGTCCAGCAGGTCGAAGAAAACTTGCCCTTCGAGTTCAGGGAATACGTCGCGCACAGTCCGGCCGAGGTAATCGCGGGAACCAGCGATCGCCTCGTAAGCATCATTGACGTATGTGTAGACGTGGTCCGGTCCTTCGAGCACGGCGACGAAGCCCGGTATCTGCCGGAGGAGGTTTCGCTGGCGCTGGTTGCTGGCGCGAAGGCTGTCCTCCAGTGCCTTGCGCTTGGTGGTCTCGGTCAGGATCGAGATTACCCCGCCGATGCCGTTGGACGCGGTCTCGTCATCGATCGGGCTGAACCCGTAGGTCCAGTAGGCATCCTCGATGCGACCTTGGCGCAAGATCGGGACGTGCTGG
>NZ_JAKSYP010000278.1:0-8420 GCF_022829625.1 Methylobacterium sp. E-046
CCGGATACGCGATGACTACCGCAAAGCTCTCGCCGCCTTGCACGGCTATAGCCTCATCCTCGACGCCGCTACACTGACACCGTTGGCCGCTACCGGGCCTAGCGCAGTGGTCGTCCCGAACCCACTCCCGCCTGGTTTGTAAGCGGCGCGGTATCACCCGCCTCGACACCCACCCCCGCCGCTCGCCATCCTTCAGCGCATACCTGCGGTGTACGGCCAGACCTACGACCCACAGGAGGAGCCGGCGCGCCCGGGGGATCGATGAGCATCGTCGGACGGCTTTGCGATCGTCCGCTGTCGGGATAGCTTGACCGTCCGGCCCCGCTTTCGGGCTTGGAGACGATCGTCATGTCCCGCTCCGTGCTGTCTACCGCTCTCCTCGCCTTCAGCCTGGGTGCCCTCGCGACCCCAGCCGCAGCCCTGTCGGCCAAAGACTGCTCGGTGAAGTACCAAGCCGCCAAGCAGGCCGGGACGCTGAACGGCCAGAAGTGGAACGACTTCCGCAAGGCCGAGTGCGGTGCTCCGCCGGACGCAGCGACTACAACCGTGCCGAACCCGGTAGCTGCCGGTGCTGCGAAGCCGTCGGCGCCGGCTCCTGCACCGACCACGACAGCTGCTAGGCCGACCGCTACGGCTGCCCCTGCGCCGTCCGCCACGACCGGTTCAGCCGCATATCCGTCCGCGGTGGATCCGAAGTACGCCAAGGAGTCGGCCGGCAAGGCGCGGATGCACACCTGCCTGGACAGCTACAACGCGGCCAAGGCTGCTGGCACGCTCGGCGACGCGAAGTGGATCCAGAAGGGTGGTGGCTACTACTCGGCCTGCAACGCGCGGCTGAAGAGCTGAACCGCTCAAAGGTGAGCGGCTGGACCTGGCAGCAGTCGTGACCCGCGGCGACCCAGCAGCCGACGCCGCGGTGGCGTGAGCATGTGCCCTGGCGATGCTGGCTGAAGCTCCAGTCACCGTCCCGACAACGGGCCGTAGCATCCGCTGGCTTGGTGCAGCTCGACCCCTGAGGCTGCTCCGGGCGCGGGACCTCGCAGCCATCTCGGTTCGTGTAGGTGCCGTGCTTCAGCTCCTCCGGCGCAAAGAGCTTGCACGAGCCACGTGCTGAGACCTCGATAGGCGGCGGTGCGCTGAGCCGTCTGGCTGCCGCGAACAACATCGTTGTAGGTCCGGTCGAACTGCGCCTCCCGCCCAACCGTGTTGGCGAGCCGCTGCGTCGGCTCCTCGCCGAACACCGTGGCCATGCGGGCCCGGTTGAAGTCGCCCTCGCCCATCAGGTCGCGCTGCAAGGCCACCCGGTCGTTCAACGTCGTGCCGAGATGGCGGTCGACCTCGGAGCGTAGCCCCGTGTGCTGCATGAACTGCTCCATCAGCGACATGTTCGGGGTCTCGGCCGCGAGCTGCCCGGGCCGGATCGCATCCCGCCCGCTGCTCAGCAGGGTCTGGCCCCGCGCAAAGGCATCCCGGCCGGCGAGGTACTGCTGCGCCGTGCGGTTCGCATCGGCGCGCTGATCATGAGCGGCAGGCCGTTGATGACGATACCCGCCGCCACCGCATCGTCCCGCGCCTGGGTGACCTCGCGGCCCTGGTTGTTTGGGCCATCTCCGGACACGTCGATCACGCGTCGTGTCGGCTCTACTCCCGCTACCCGCAGCAGATCGACCGAGAAATCGAGTGCCGCCGAGATCGAGGTCCAGATCGCCCGCTTCGGGCGCGCCCGCAGAAGTTGGCCAGCAAAGCCGTCGGCCTCGGCAGCTGTGCCGATCACCGTCCAGGGTACGATCACGTACCGGCTGCCGATACCGGCCCACTCGACGTAGGTCACAGCGATCCGACCGATCAGCCCTTGGCGGATCGCCGACTGGACCGCTTCAGATCGGAAAGCAGCGACGTAGCGCTCACGCTGGACGCGCTGTTCCTCGGGATCCATCGAGAGCGACACATCGACGGCGAGGACAAAGGCAAGGTCGACCTCTGGGGCTGCCTCCCGCGCGCGCGCCTGTCGTATCGGAAGGACGAGGACCAGCAGGGTAGCGGCGACTACGACGAGGCGCATGAGGGTTCTCCGACGCCCGTCCAGTCTGCGCAGCCGAAGTTCGTGAGGAAAGGCCCGTGGGGTGCGGCGCTTCGTGGCTTGAGCAGGCTCATCCCACACGAGGTCAACCGATTTTCCCTCGAACGATCGCCGATACCTGCTGGCGTTCTACGCTGGCCTCGCCCGTGCAGCCTGAAGGAGCAAAGCCATGCAGACCGACATCCGATCCCAGGTGAAGGCCGCGATCCTCGTCACTATGGCCGAGGCTGAGACCGCTGGCCTTTGCCCAGTCACCGCCGCCAGAGCCGCCTATCCCGGCACGCCGGGCATGGTTCTGGGCGAGTGCCTCGCCGACCTGCAGGCAAGCCAGGAGGAGGCGTGGTGGCAGCGCGTCGAGCGCACCATCGATGTCGAGCTGATCCGCAACGCGGTCGCGATCGCGCAAGCCTGAGAAGAGGCATCATGTCCAACATCATCACCCTCGCCCCACCCGAGAAGCCGACACCCGTGGCTCGGTACGCGGAGGTTGCCGTCTACGGCACGGTCGGGCCGCTGACGGTCGCTCTCGCCCGCCGTACCGACGTGAAGGAGGGGCTCATCCACGTCGTCGTGATGGGATCCGCCATCGGCCTGGAGATCGTCGCCACCCTGCCGGATGACGACAAAGGCCGCGCCGTCGCCGATTTTACCGGCCCCGCCGTCCTCCGCGCCGTCGAACTGTCCGAGACCGAGTTCGCCGCCCGCCCGGAGGCATGCTGATCACCTCCCCCCGACCGCATGCCCCATCCAGGCAGCACGTCCGCTGAACGCCGTGCCCTTGACCGCATCGGTTGCGGCGAGCTGCCCGCCTGGAGCCCGAAGACGCTTCGCAACCTGCTGGACGCCGGCCTGATCGTGGACGTTGGAGGCTAAATCCGCCGCGACGCGTTCGGGTCCTATCGGGTGCCGGCCTACGCCATGCCGATCCCGGTTCACATGGTCTGGTGCTCGGCTGTTGCTGGCACCGACCGAGAGGCGGCTTTCTTCGACGCTGAGCTGGAGAACTGGCAATGACCCGTCGCCCCGGCCCCAATCATCACCCCGACGACGACACCAACATGGACGAGCCGACGCGCGCTGGGCTGGTAGCTGAGGCCCTGGCCGTGTTCGGCCATGAAGCGGCCGAGGAATTGGCTCGCCTGCTACGTGTGTCGTTGGAGGCGAGCCAGCCGGAGGCGCAGCTATGATAGCCGCCCTCCCTGACCCGCCGACCGCCACCAGTGTCCTCGCACTCGTGCAGAGCATCGAGCGCCGCGACCCAGCGGATCCGGCTTCCCTGGCCTTTCGCAACGCTTTGCTCCGCGCTGGCCTAGAGATCGATGGCGCCGGCGGTCTCGCAGCCCTTGAGGCGATGGCCGATGCGGTTGCCGCCGACGATCCTGACTGTGCCGCCGCCAGGACTGCCCTGCTCCGCGCTATCTGGGCTGGCTTGCTGCCTTGATCGGAGAAAGTCCGAGATGAGCGTCCGCTCAGCTGCCCAGTTGGCTCAGCATCTCTTCGAGCGTGTCGAGCAGGCTGTCGAGGTCGGCCACGGCTGCGATAAGGCCGTCGGTGGGTTGCCGCCATGGATCCGTTGGACCGTGCAGCATCTCTCCCAGCATTGCCTTGACGCTGGTAACCTGTCCGCGTCCGGCCGCGATCGCGGACCTGATCAGACCCGGATCGGCTTGTACGAGCGTTCCATCTGCGGTTCGGCAGTCCAGCAGACGCTGCAGAGCAATCAGGTTCGTCGCCAGCGTGTACAGGTTGGTCGAAGCGGGTTCGCTGGTCGGCTCACCGCCATGATCCGGTGCTCCAGGCGTCATAGCTCTGTACCCAGCTGCACCGCAGGCCGGAGCGGAGGCAACTCGGCCAGTTCCAGCAGCACGCGCGCGCCCCTGATCGCAGCCATCGTTGCTCCAGAGGCTTCGTGCTCGCGAGCCTCGGCCTCCAATTCACCGAGGCGTTCGGCGAATAGCTCTGCCCGACGTAAGTTGTTGGGCTCTGGCATCTCGCCAAGCAAGTCGATCAGCGCTGCCATGAACGCGCATGCTGATTTGGCAGGTGGAGCGGTGTCGGCTGGCACGATGCGTTCCTGGGCCTACCACAAAACAAATCTTATGACCGGCACGTTGATCTCTGCCCCTGCATTTGATGGGATCGATGCACGTTATCATTGGGAATTTAGAATAGTGTCCTGAAGCTCGTCACCTTCATCCTGATGTGGCTCTCCTGTGAGCGCAGGTATAGGGACGCGATCCCTGCCAGACATGGAGAACGGTCCCACCCTCAATTTTACAGCGCGCTCGGAAAGCGTTGTAATCGCGTGAGGAACTGACAGCTGTGAGAATAGGTGAGACTGCCACCAACAAGGCAAAGCCGCCACATAGGGACAGCAGAAGCCAATTTACGGCACCGAGAGTGGGACGCTTTGGTTGCTCCGTCCACTCACGCATCGGTGGTGCGGGTGCCAAGAAGGCCAGGGTCATGCCGGCCCAAGTGAGCATAACCATCATCTAACGAGGCCCGTGAAAGGCTGCAGGCTGCTCGGCTTGGACGCTAGGTTCCGCCTGCTGCGCCAAGGCGACGAGACCAACGAACGGACCGAGGCAGAGCACGATGAGCAAGAGGAATGCCGTCACAGCTTGAGCGTGCCGTCCAGCTATCTGGATCATCGCGCAGCCGACGGTGAAGGCCGAGGCCAGCAGGATCGCGAACGCTTGCTCATTCATAGCGTCATTCGCCTTTTTGGGTTCGGCCCTGCGCTCACGCGACGGTGTGTGTGAAGGGTCCTTCTTGTGGGCCAACCTGGGTTCGGTCCCCCAGGACACGGCGGCCAGAAGCAATAATCTGGATGGTCTGTCGGCTATCACACGCAGTCCGCGCCATGATCTCCAAATCGCGCAGATGTGAGATCAGCAACTCCTGCGGAGCCTCATCTTTGTTAAGGGCATCACCTACCTTTAACGAAACGGTATGCTCAAGCTCAGCCCAGAAATTCCTTGGAATTTCCATTTGGTGGGGCATGGGTGCCACTCGATCCAACGGTCCGGATCTTTCTCGGCTATTCACAGCCTAAGCACTTTATCGAATGTTGGGTTTGCATCGATTTTATGGACAGTTTTGCCGCCCGCGAGCGCGTCGCCATCAATGCCGGGATCGATACCGTCTGTTAGGTGGCGCTCACCGCCGCCGTCACCATCGAGGTTCGAAACGACGCCCGCGAAGTCCGCCAACAGGCCGCGGCCGCTGCGCTGCAAGGCTTTGCCGAGGGGCTGCAGGAACTGATGTCAGGGGCGACTTCAACCTGCATTCCGCCTGCATTTGCAGGTCGAGGCGCCGAACCTTAAGTCATAGGCGCGGTCTATTGTAATCGTGTATTGGGATAGGCCATGAGTACCAGAGGCAAATTCCAGCCGGGTCAGAGCGGCAACCCTGCGGGCAAGGCCAAGGGCACCCGCAACGCCACCACGCGCGCCATCGAGGCGCTGCTGGACGGCGAGGCCGAGGTCCTGACCCGCACGGCGATTGAACTCGCCCAAGGAGGCGACACGGTAGCCCTGCGGATGTGCCTCGATAGGCTTGTTCCGCCCCGCAAGGACAGGCCGATCACCTTCGCCTTGCCGCCGATCACCACCACAGACGATCTGCCTCTGGCCACCGGCGCCATCGTGGCCGTGGTCGCTGCCGGCGAGCTGACGCCCTCCGAAGCGGCGGAGATCTCGAAGACCCTCGACGTGCATGTGCGGGCGATCGAGGCGACCGAGCTGCATCGCCGGATGGCGGCGCTGGAGGCGCGGGGGACATGAGGCTGAAGGCCCTGGAGGCTCGCGTCATCCGCCTAGAGGCGAAGAGCGGCACCGGCCGGTTCAACGGCCTGTCCTACGAGGAGATCGAGCAGGCGTTGTTCGACCGCCTGCACAGGCTGGCGTCCGCGGCCGGCGGGATCGAGGAGCTAATGGCGGAATGGGACGCCTCGACCGACCCGGAGGAACGAAGCCTGATCGCGCAGATCGGATCCCACAAGCGAGACGTCCGACAGAGCTACCTGGAGATGGAGGCCCGGCTATGTCCACGACCCTGAAGGCCCGTATGGTGCGGCTAGAGAACCGCTACCCCGACCTTAAGCCCGGCCCCGAGCGCATGACCGACGAGGAGTTGGACGGCGTCATCGGCGTACTGCGCCAGATCGAGGCCGGCGAGACGGTAGACCAAGCCCGCATGGAGTGGGCGACCAACGTCATGCACCGCGAGGGGATGCTATGAAGGAGATCGACGTCACAGCCTGATCTCCGTGCTTAGGCGAACTGGGCGACTGAGACCCTACATCGCCTCGCGTCCGACTACGACGCGATGCTGGAGGGCGCTCCGGCACCTTGGGAGTGAACGCCGCGTCTCCATCTAAAGCCGAGCGATAGGAACTTGGCCATGTGCGCGGAGCTTCACCCGACGAAACCGTGCGCGAGAGCCCGAGAATGACTTACCTGCGCTACGCCTCCGACATCGAGCAGCCCGCGCCGGACGAGCAGGAGACCATCGACGGCATCATCAAGGGCATGACCCAGCAGTCGGAGACGGTCGAGAAGCGCGAGCACCACGCGGTCCGCGCCAGCCATGCCAAAAGCTCAGCCTGCGTGACGGGCGAACTCACGATCGCCGCCGGTCTGCCGCCGGAATTGGCGCAGGGGTTGTTCGCCACGCTGGGCACTCACCCCGTCGCAGTGCGTTTCGCGCAAGGCCCGGGTGAGACCCTGGGCGACCGGGTCTCGACCCATCGTGGCATGTCCATCAAGGTGTTCAACGTTCTCGGGGAAAAGATCCCCGGCCATTCCGTCGACACACAGGACTTCGTGCTTGCCACCGGTACGACCTTCCCGTCCGGCACGGCGGCCGGCTTCCTGCGCGACGGCACGGTCATCGGCAAGTCGACAGGAATGCCGGAGAGCGTGAAGAGCGCCGTCTCCTCGACGATGCGCAACCTCAACAAGGTGCTTCACGCGTTCGGCACTGAGAGCGCGCTCGCCGACTTCTTTGGGCACCCCTACAGCCACCCGCTCGCCGATAGCTACTTCAGCCAAGCGCCGATGCGCTACGGAGACTACGTGGCCAAGCTCGGGGCCATGCCAGCTACCGAGGCTCAGCGCGCGCTGTCCGAGTGGCGGCTCGACCCGAAGCAGGACGAGGACGGCTTCCGGCAGGCCACTGTCGCCTTCTTCCGTGAGAACGAGGTGGTGTTCGAGCTGAAGGCGCAGCTCTGGGCGGATGCCGAGCGGCAGCCCATTGAGGACGCCTCGGTCGACTGGCCGGTCTCGGTCAGCCCCTACCGCACGGTGGCGACGCTGCGCCTGCCGCGCCAGGACGCCTACGCGCCGGACCGGGTTCGGTACTTCGACGAGATCATGACTTTCCGCCCCGCTCACAGCCTCGCGGCGCACCAGCCGCTCGGTTCGGTGATGCGGGCACGCCTGCAGGTCTATCGGGCGCTTAGCAACTTCCGCCACCGCGAGAACGGTGTGTCCGCCGAGGACACCGCCAGCATCGACCGCATCCCAGCGTGAGGAACTGCGCGATCAGGCTTCCGAAGTATCGCGAACCATCCCGCTTACATACGCGTTACCGGCGTTCTTCTACACGGAGGCATCGATGCGTCAGCGCACCCTCGTCACGGCCATCCCGTTGATGCTGCTCTTCGCAGGTGCAGCCTTCGCGCAGGCACCGGCGGCAGCGCCGCCTTCCACGGCCCCAGGTTCACCTGGAGTGGCAGCACCGCAGCCGGGTTCGACAGGTGCGCCGGGTACCGTGACTGGCACCCCGACGGGGCAACCCGCCGATACCGTGACGAACAACTCGTCGGCAGGAGGTAACGCCGCCCAGCCCGAACGGCCCGTACCTCAAGGCGGTGGCGCGAAGTAGCTGGCAGATCACGAACAAGGATGCCGAGGTGGATGACGCCGTTGATGTCGGCGTCGCCGCTTCGATTGCCAATTACGCAGGATCTGCGACCCTGAGGAGAGATGCTGGGCGGATCGTCTGGTTCGCGCGAAGGCTCAGCATCACAGGGAGTGGCATGGCCATGGCTGAGAATGACAAGGCACCGGGTGTGAGCGTGGTGCCGCCGACGGTACCGATCCCGAACGTCAACGTGCCGGATCCGACGACCGGCAGCGAGTCTGCGGGCCAGGACGTGGTCAAGGACGCCGAGAGCAAGCCCGACGACCCAGACAAGGCGGCCAAGGATGGCTTGGCGTGATCCCCATGCGCCGCTCCTTCGCGCTCCTGGCCGCTCTAGCCACCCTCGCCTGCCTTCCTGCTGCGGTTGGTGCCCAGACCCCGTCGGGGCCGCCGCGAAAGCCTGCGGAAG
>NZ_JAKSYP010000279.1:0-826 GCF_022829625.1 Methylobacterium sp. E-046
ATCCGGAACGTGCTGGCCAAGACGATGCCGAAGAAGCCGAGGCGCAGGCGGCGGAAGGCATGACCGAGCCCGACGCGAACCACGAACTCGCCGCCCGTCTGCTGGCCCAACTGGGTGGCTTCATGCTCGGCATCGGCATCGGCATCGGCATCGAGGAGACCGCTGCCCGCGAGATCGTACAGCCCGCGATCACCGACGATCCGTCTCTCGACGAGGAGGGTGTCGAGGTGAAGGCGCGTGCCTGGATGCTGATCGCGCTGGCAT
Organism: Methylobacterium sp. E-046; assembly: GCF_022829625.1. NCBI lineage: Bacteria > Pseudomonadati > Pseudomonadota > Alphaproteobacteria > Hyphomicrobiales > Methylobacteriaceae > Methylobacterium > Methylobacterium sp. E-046. The sequence continues at coordinate 265 of NZ_JAKSYP010000279.1, forward strand.
GAGCACGCTCACGGAGCGGATCAGCAAAGCTGTGGCGGCTCTGCGCGCGGCTGGTCACCGGGTCGAGGCGGTAGCTGGTACGGCCGACATATACCGGGTGAACGGAGGCGATGCCGTGACAGGGCCGGAGGTCTTGGTGCTGGCGATCCGGCTCGGTCTGATGGACGCGCCGGGTGGGCAGCGATAGCGCAGCGTCAAGCCGACCGAACCGCACGCCCCGCTTCAGGGCCGCGCCTTGAAGGCTCTGCGCGTCGTCGCGGCAAATCCAGGCGGTCTTCGGATGCAGGCCCACTCGTCCGTCATGCCGATGCTGGTCGAATTTGGTCTCGGCTGAGGAGCTAAAGAGCTTTGGCCGTAACCTTCCAGACTGGGATGCCCCATTCTTGGCGATGTCGGTCTCTTTAAGGTAGCCATGCCCACAACAGAGTTCGTTAACCATACGCCCGCACCCTGTGAGCATCATCGCGCAGGTGCCTCTCGTGAACCAGGTTCGTCTGATCACCGCTGCGGACTTCTCCAGCGACTGCCCCGTACCGCTCGAACTCGTGGCGCAGCTCACCCG
>NZ_JAKSYP010000280.1:0-1911 GCF_022829625.1 Methylobacterium sp. E-046
ATAGCAATCCGAGACCTGACCCATGGGCGACGTGCTCACCTTCACCCCGCGTCTGAAACCGGCGGCTCCGGAGATCTTGGCGCCGTTGGCAGGGACTGCGCTCCGTGCCAGCCTGGAGGAGGCGGCGCAGGTCGCTCTCGACGCGGCAGACCGCATCATCGCGGTTCTGGACCGCATGGACGGGGACGCCGACGACGAGGACGGCGGGAGCGCTGAGCCGTCCCTGGCGGCACCGGAGAACCCCACCGGCTCGCAGGTCGTCTACATGCGCGGCAATGATCAGGACCGCGAGACCGAGGTGCCCGAGACCGTGCTGCCGGAGGTGGCGGCCGACCCGATGCCCGAGCCGCAGCCCGAGCCGTTGCCGATGGCTGAAATCCTGCCCTGGCGCGGTCGCGGCAACGTCATCGCGGCGGCCGGCACGATGCTCCTCGACCTGTTGGAGCGTGCCTGATGCCAAGGTCCGCTGATCGGTGGTGAGCAGACCCTGGCCTTTCGCTCTGGAGCGGACGCTCCGCTACTCACTGGGCGTCACGGTAGGAGCGGCTTCGGAGCAATCGGGAAAGCAAGTCCTCGCTGCGTCGGTTGTTGCCCTATGGCTACGCTCGCTTCGCAACCCTGCACCTTACGCACGAGAAGGCCGCTTAATCCGTGTCGGCATGCAATAAAGGCCGATCCGAGGACGGAGAGGTTTGGACTGCGGAATGACGACAGCTGGGCTTATCCGGGCAACCCATATCGCTGCCATCGCCGCCTCGCTTACCTGCGGGTTAGCCAGCATCTCCGCGCAGGCCGGCTCGGCGGCGCAGCCCGGACAAACCGTGGGGCAAGCCCCCGGCGCTCCGCTGCCGATTGGCCTCTACTTCATCGACACGTCGAGTTTCGGCTCGCGCGATATTACCCCACGCGGCACTGACTCGAACATCAACCTGCCGTCCTTCATCTGGGCGACACCGGCTGAAGTGGTCGGCGGCCGACTGCAGTTTGTCGTGTTGCAGCCGATCACCGCTTCGAGCACGCGGGGCGCAGCTTACCAGAGCGGGTTTGGTCAGACGCTGCTCGCTGCGCAGGTGGCCTGGAAGCTCGGCAACAACCTCAACTTCAGTTACCTGCTCGGCGCGTACCTTCCGAGCGATACCAAGATCGTCATCCAAAATCCGGTTCTGCACCAACGCTTCGCCATCACCTACAATGGCGATGGCTGGAACCTGACGGGCAACTTCCTATACGGCACCTTCTTCGATACGCGGTCGGCCAGCGGTACTTTCTATCCCGACTTCCTCAATCTCGACCTCACGGCCACCAAGCATTTCGGCAAGTGGGAGGTCGGGCCGGTAGCTTTCGGATCGACCGACCTGCCGACCAACAACCCGTCCTATGCCCGGCAGGGCCAGTTCGCTGTGGGTGGCCTCGTCGGATACAACTTCGGCCCGGTCAATCTCCAAGCCTACGTCACTCGGGACGTCGTTCAGCGCAACTACGCCGGACTGGAGACCCGCGGCTGGTTGCGCGTCACGGTGCCGATCTACCAGGACAAGGGCGAGACGCCTGAGCCGAGCCCCATCCTACGCAAGTTCTGAAAGCCACGCGGACGCGGGTGGCGACATACGTTCTCTCCTGGATGGGTCACGAACGTCCCTGGCAGATCCTGTACGTCCAAACGGATCAGCTCAGCCGGAGTACAGGACCGCTCAAGCATGACCCGATCCAAAGCCTGCGGCTCACGCTCCATAGGCCCTGTCGGTAAGGCTGTTCCGTCGGGCACCTGGAAGCAGACATTCCCAAGGCCTGCAATGGGTCGCAAGCAGCCGGTGATGACCTGCTGCGGCTCGCCCGGCGCTGGCTCGCTTGCCATGAGGCGATCAGCGCCTTGCTCGACTGCCCTGAGCCACCGTGCGTCGCGCAGGTGCG
>NZ_JAKSYP010000283.1:0-425 GCF_022829625.1 Methylobacterium sp. E-046
GACTTCTATTTTCACATAAGTTATTCGTTTCCAATTTTTATCGCATCGTCGTGCCGACGTGCTTAAATTATCTGAGTCCTCGCAACTATGTAGCCCGTAAATCGAACGTAAGTTATAGCGCCTCTCGGTTGTATACAACATAGGAAGGCATCGTCGGTTGTTCGACCGTAGGCGCTGGCGGCTGGGTGAGGCGCGCGCTCCCGCCTGCGACTGGGAGGGCCTGATGCACCGCTTCTTCATCGACACTTTCGACAGCATCGTCGTCATAGATGACGTCGGCCACGAGTTGCCGGATGAGGCTGCTGTCCGGGAGGTTGTCCGCAAGCCGCGACCAGTGGACCGTCACGGCCCGGTACGACCCGCTGCGGCCCTTCCGGAAGGTCGCCCTCGGCGACGCGGCGGGGACCGAACTCTACGTCTCGCAG
>NZ_JAKSYP010000285.1:0-396 GCF_022829625.1 Methylobacterium sp. E-046
GCAGACCAACCTGCTGGCGCTCAACGCCACCATCGAGGCGGCCCGCGCGGGTGCGGCCGGCAAGGGCTTCGCGGTCGTGGCTTCCGAGGTGAAGGCCCTGGCCGAGCAGACCGCGAAGGCGACCGGGGAGATCGGCCAGCAGGCCAGCGCGCACGGACGCATGGCCGCAGCGCCCGGCGACAAGGCGCGGCACCCCGGGGTGATCGTCGAGGTCCTGAGCGGGCAGGCGCCGCAGGTCGGCGAGGTCGTGAGCATGATCCAGGGCATCGCCGGGCAGACCAACCTGCTGGCGCTCAACGCCACCATCGAGGCGGCCCGCGCGGGTGCGGCCGGCAAGGGCTTCGCGGTCGTGGCTTCCGAGGTGAAGGCCCTGGCCGAGCAGACCGCGAAGGCGAC